>VGXR01000077.1 GCA_016873255.1 Planctomycetota bacterium | reverse complement strand
GAAGGTCTGCAGCCTACCGCCGTAGATGTTGGCATTGCTGAAGGCAATGAGGCGCTCGTCGCGGCTGCGGTAGTGCCAGCGCAGCATGAGCTCCGGGAACCGGCTCGCCACGAACTCGTCGAGCACGCTCTCGAGCTCCTCGAAGGCGGGATCGTCGTCGCCCGAGGCCGTGGCCGCCTCGCCTGCCGCAGGATCATCGCTGCCGGCCGCGCCGTCGAAGAAGCTCGTGGGCGGCAGCTGCTTCGAGTCGCCCACCACCACGGCAGCGGTGCCGCGCGAGAGCGCGCCCAGCGCGTCCGCGAGCGGGACCTGCGATGCCTCGTCGAACACCACGAGGTCGAAGGGCGGCAGCGCCGGGTCGAGGTGCATCGCCGCGCTCAGCGGGCTTGCCAGCACCACGGGCTTCACGGTGGCGAGCGCCGCGCCCGTCTGCCGGATGAGCGTACGGATGGACCGGCGCGGCCGCTGCAGCGCGCGCAGCTCCGCGAGGCGCGAGAGCTGGTCGGCCACCGGGCCGGTGCGCTGCGCATCGACCTGCGCGAAACGCGCGCGCACCGCGGACGCCGCGCGCGCGCCGACCGCGGCACGCGACGACTCGAGCGCGCGCGCATACGCGTCTGCCATGCGCTCGGCGACGGCCGGGTCGAAGGACCGGAACTGCTCCATGTTGTCACGCAGCGATCGCAGCCATGCATGGAGGATCGCGCGTTCCGTGGCCGCGCGGGCCGCATCGGGAGCAAGCATCCCGTCGGCCATCGCCTGCACGACCGGTGCAAGCCCGGCAGCCTCGGCGCGGACCGCTGCGGCGCACCAACGAAGCCACGGCCCGAGCGCTGCGGCCGCGCCGTGCCAGCGTTCCGCGCGCTCCGCGAGCGCGGCCAGCGATGCACGCCGGTATGCAAGCGGCCTGAGCTCGGCGAGCGCCGCGGCGAGCGCGGAGCCGAGCTTGCCCTCGCCATCTGCACTTGCCGCGACATCGGTTGCGGCCAAGTGCTCGTCGGCCCTCTCGGCACGCGCCCCGTCCAGCGCCGCGACCGCCGCATCGAGCGCGACCAGCGCCTCGAGCATGCGTGCCGCGTCCGCCGCGGTGCGCCCGCGATCGCCGAGCGCCGACAGCACGCGCCGCGCCGCCGGCCCTGCATCCGCGCGCGCGGCGCGGCACTCGGTCACCAGCGCCAGCGCCGACTCGAGCGATGCGCGGTCGTTCGCGAGCGGCCGCGGCGCATGCACCGCCAGCGCCCGTGCAATGCCCCGGCGCGCCCACCAGCCGAGCGGCCAGAACCGCGCACCGCGCGTGCGCAGGTCGGCGACGATCGGCGCGGGGTCCACGTCAAGCACGGATCGCTCGAACCGCCCGTCCGCGGCGAAGGCCATTTCCGCGCGCTCGCCGCGCGCCACGGCCTCGATGTCCGTCTGCATTGCCTGCGCTTCGCCGCTCCACGCGCTGCCGCCGGACGCGGCACGGTGGATCGCGGCATCCGCGGCACCCGATGCACGTGCCGCACGCGCGGCGTCGGCGACGCGCACGGCCGCTGCCGCATCGCCGGTGCCATGCAGGTCGCGAAGCGGATGCGCCGCGAGCGACGTGCCGGCCGGCTCGCCCGCCTTGCGCGCCGCCTCGGCCGCGGCGTCCGCCGCACCGAGCATCGCATCGAGCTGTGCCTTCGTCAGCAGCGCGTTCACCGAGGCGGAGAGGTCGATCGCGCCTTCATCGCCCAGCTCCACGAGCCGCACCGCCGCCGAATACGCGCTGTGGCCGCTTGCGCGCACGGCGGCCGTCGCATCGCGCAGCGCGGCCAGCCTCGTGCGGTCGCCGCTCGGCGCCGGCCCTGCCACGGCGCGCGGAGCGGCATCGAGCGCCTCCATCGCCTGCTTTACCTGCGCCACGAACTCGGCGCGCCCGCACTTCTCGGGGTGGAGGTTGAGCATCCAGGGCCCGAGCCCCGATTCCTCGAGCCGCCGCGCCACCACGTCGAGCGCCACCTGCTTCTCGGCGATGAAGAGGACGCGCATGCCGCCCGACACCGCGTGCGAGACCAGGTTGGTGATGGTCTGGCTCTTGCCCGTCCCCGGCGGTCCCTGCAGCACGAACGAGCGCCGCGCGCCGGCTGCCAGCACCGCCGCCAGCTGGCTGCCGTCGCAGGGCAGCGGAAGCGCAAGCTCCGCGGGGTCCCTGGCCTCGAGCGCGATCGGCTCCATCGCCGTGCCGGCGCCGCCGCGCGCGAGCACGGTGCCCACGATCGGGTGCGCCGCCACCTGCGTGCGACGGTCGCGGATGTCGGTCCAGATTGGCCACTTGCGGAAGTCGAGGCATGCCACGTGTACCTCGTCGTGCACGGCCCAGCCCTGCAATCCGCCGATGCGCGCGCGCACGGCCGCGAACAGCGCGGCCACGTCGATCCCTGCCTCGTCCTCGGGAAGCTCGTCGAGGCCAAGCTCCAGCCGGTGCCGCTGCCGCAGGAACTCGCCGAGCGCCGCGTTCAGCGCGATGTCCGCCTCCGCGCGGCGCACGCGACAGCCCTCGGTGCGGCTGAGGCGCTCGATCTCGAGCGGCACGAGGAGGAGCGGAGCGCGTCCGCTCTGGCCCGTGTCCGGGTCGCGGTGCTCGAGCGTGCCGACCACGAGGTACAGGGGGTTCGCGCCGGTCTCGTCGAGCGTTCGGTGCGCGCGGCGGAAGAGCTCGATCGCGTCCGTGGCGCACCGCTCCGGCGCTGCGCGCATGCGCAGCACGCCGCGCGCGAGGTCGCCGCGCGTCTCGGCGTCCTGCGCCTCCAGGTCCTCGGCGTGCGACGTCGCCGCCAGCCGCATCCAGCGGCGCGCATCGCCGGCCACGGCGTCCTCCACGGACTGCACGAGCGCCGCCGACGTGGCCGCGACCGACATCGACTGCCTCGTCGGCCGGAAGTTCAGCAGGCGGTTGCGCAGCGAGAGGTCGAGGAGCCGCGAGAGCAGCCCCTCCAGGCGCGCATCGGTGCGTTCGCTCATCGCCGCATCCACGTCCCGCGATCGATGCTCCAGTCGTTGCCGAAGAAGCCGGCCTCGATGATGCCTGCGGTCCCCTTCGAGAGCATGTCGGACCGGAACACAACGAGGTCGGGGATGCCGACGCCCGCGGTGAACACCGGGGTGCGCATCAGCGCGCGCCAGCCGCGGGCGCCCGTGGCGGCGATCACGCCGACCTGGCCCTGGCCGCAGTCGGCGCGCGGCAGCACGAACATGGCGGCGATGTCGTCGCCCGTGTGGCGTTCGGTCGGGCCCGCGAAGGTTCCGTTGCGGACATCGACCTGTGGGTCGCCGACGACCGTTCCCCACGCGGAGTTCTGGTCGTGGTTCCCGTAGAGCACGATGTTGCGCCCCGCGTACAGCGACGCATCGAAGCCCCGGTCGAGCAGGATCTCGAAGCGCCCGTTGCCGCGCACCCACCACTGGTCTGCGTCGTAGCGCGCCTTGGCCAGGAGCATGGCGTCCGCCACGTCGTCGCCCTGCGTGCCCACCACCGCCACGAATCCGTGTGCGAAGGCGTTCTTGAAGGGGCCGCCCCGCGCGGGCTTCTTCACGTTGGCCTCGGGGTCCTTGCCCGACGCGCCGGCGCGGGCGTTCCACTCGGGCTTGCCCGACTTCCCGGCGGCGCGCTCGAGGTGGAGGTGCGTGCGGTCCGCGCCGCCCGCCTTGAACGCGCCCGTCTCGATGGCGGTGCCGTCGACGGTCAGCTTCACCGGCGCACCGGGCGCAAGCCCGGGCGGCACGAGGTGCAGGTGCGCGACGTTGTCGGTGGTCACCGTCACGGTGCCTGCGGCGGCATCGACCGATGCATCCACCGTCGACACCTCGAACGGCCGCTCCTGCTGCAGCACGCGCACCCACGCATTGCGGCTCGACACCTGCGGCGCCACCGTGCGGAAGCGGACCACGGTGCTCGACTCCGGCTTCGGCAGCGCATGGCGGAACAGGAACTGCGTGAGCGGCGGCCAGTCGACGCACTCGTTGCCCCACCAGTGCCCGGCGCCGCAGCGCTCGTAGTAGGCGAAGTCCGGGTGGTGCAGCTCCGCCATCTGCCGGAACATCTCGCGCGCCTCCTGCACGGGCACGTTGTCGTCGGCGTCGCCGTGCAGCACGTAGACGCCCTGCTGCAGGAAGTTGGCGCGCAGCGCCAGCGTGTCGCTCGCGCGCCCGGCGCGCAGCAGCATGGCGGCCGCGGGGTCGGTGGGGGCGTCGGCCGCGGCACCGGCTGCGCTGGCGCCCACGTAGCTCGAGAAGCTGATCCAGCCGGCGCTCGGCGCGATCGCCGCGAACTCGCCGGGGAAGTGCGCGCCCAGCTGCCACGTTCCGTGCCCGCCCATCGAGTGGCCCGTGAGCCACGACCGCAGCGGGTCGTTCACCAGGTTGGCGCGCGCGTGCGCGAACGCCTCCGCGAAGTCGGTGCGGCCCCAGTCCTCCCAGTCGAAGCCGAACGGACGGCGGTTGGTCGGGCACACCACGTGCGCCTCGCGCTTGGGCGCGTAGCACGCCGCCTGGCCGGAGGCCTCGACGCCCGCGCCGTGCACGCTGTAGAGGATGCCTGGCATCGGGTCCCCCGCGGCGCGGTCGGCGGTGGACGGCACCACCGCGTAGTACTGCACGCTGCCGTCGACGGTGCTCTCGCGCGTCACGATGCGGCGGTCGGTGGCGGAGACCACCTGCAGCTCGACCGGAAGCGCGAAGAGCCGCGTGCCCTGCGCGTCCGCGAGCTCCACGGTCGCCTGCACCTTCGACCCCGGCTTGCCGACGGAGCGTTCGCCGAACGATGCGGGCAGCGCGACCTTCTTCACGGTGCACGCGGGCATGTTGTGCAGGTCCACCCACGAGCCGCCGCCCGGGAGGTCGCTCGTCAGGCGGATGCGCGCACCGCGGAGCGCATCGGTGCCGGCGTTGACCACCACCGCGCCCACGGGACCGTCGTTGCTGCGGCCGGCCACGAGCGACGGCAGCACGAGGTCGCTCGACTGCACGAACGCCGGCGCCGGCGGCGCCACCAGGCGCGCGCGCAGCGAGCCGCGGCCCGCCGAGAGCAGGAACTCGTTGCGGCCCTTGCGCAGCTGCACCGGAAGCTGCACGAAGCCCCACGAATACGGATCGCCGCCGCGCGGTTCCCCGTTCACGAACGCGCTGCCGTTGCCCTGCGCATCGAGGAGCATGACCTGGTCGCCGGGCGACTCGTGCGTGAACCACACGTAGCCGCCCATGAACGGCGTGCCTTGCCCGCCCGCGAACGTGCCGTTGCCGTCGGCCTTCACCTCGGCCCAGGTGCCGCCCGCGAAGGCGGCACCCGCGGACGGTTCCTTCCAGCGGCCCTCGACCAGCTCGGCCTCGACCGGGTCGATCCGGGCCATCGTGCGCGATGCACTGCGCGGCGACGGCACCGCGATGCCAAGCCCCGAGGTGAACCGCACCTCTTCGGCCGCGAAGGCAAGGGCGTGGAGCGAAAGCGCTGCGGCGACCGCGATCTTCATGCGCGGAAGGCTACCGCCGGGGGGATCCGCGATCCCGGGCCGGCAACGCTCCGTGCACGCGTGCGGTCAGCCCTGCACGGGACCCCAGCATGCGATCACCAGCCCGAGGTCGGCGCCGTCCACCGTGCCGCTCTCGTCGAGGTCGCACGCGGGGTTCGCCGTGCCCCAGGCCCCCAGCACCTGGGACACGTCCGCGCCGTTGACGATGCCGTCCTGCGTGATGTCGACGGGCACGGGGTTGCTCGTCAGCGCGAGGTCGACGGCGATGCTGAAGCCCAGGGTGCTCTTCGGGCCATCGACCTGCCCGCTGAAGAGCAGGTTGGCCGTGCCGCCCGGCGGCAGGATGGTCGGCACGCCGATCGGCTGGTTGGTGAACTTCGGCAACTCAGGGAGCGGCGTCGAGAACCCGTCCTTGAACGAGATGGACGCTCCCGGCACGCCCGGGCCCGAGCCCACCATCCCGGCGATGGGAAGCGCGGCCGGAAGCACTTGGTCGATGACCGGCTGCCCGAAGAGGGATACCTGAAGGACGATGTTCACGGGCACGGTCGCCACGAACGCAGAGCCGCCGCCCGGCATGGGGGTGACCGTTGCCGGCGCATCTCCCGCCTGCTCGATGCGCAGCGCGCTGATCGAGCCGTTCCCGAGCGGGATCGGCGGGAACGAAGCGCTGCCGATGAAGATCGAGTTCGGCTGGCGCGAGCGAAAGCTCTGGAACACGAGGTCGAGCGTGATCGGGAGGTCGACGGATTCGCCGGCCAGCAGGTCGAACGCCAGTCCGCTCACCGAGGCCTGGTCGCCATTGGTGGGGATGCGCACGTTGAACCCGCCGGTGGGCGCGCGGTCGGCCACGAGCTGCGCGGCAAGGTCGGCCGTGTAGTCGATCGTCTGGTTGTCGGTGCTGGTGTTGCCGCCGAACAGCCCGCGCATGGTGCGCGTGCCGGTCGGGTTGGCCGCCGGGTCCCAGTTGCCGATGAGCGTGCCGACCAGCGGCGCCTGCAGTCCGCCGCTGAGGTTCGAGGTGCTGTCGGGCGTCACCCGGAACCGATATTCGCCGCCAAGCGCATTCGAGGCGAGGGCGAGGCAGGTCACGAAGGCGGCGGAGCGGAGCATGAGCGGTTCCTCGGCGTTGATCGGGCCAGGGTACATCCCGGGCCCCCTCCGCCAAGGCGTAACGCCGGAGGTGACCGGATCACCGCAGTTTCGATGTCGGTAATGCTCAGCCCCAGTTGCCGAGGACGATGCCGAGGTCGATCCCGTTGACCAGCCCGTCGCCGTTCAGGTCGCCGAACACGAGCCCGACCTCGCCGGAGGCGCCCCAGTTCCCGAGGACGAGCCCGAGGTCAGCACCGTTCACCGTGCCGTCGAAGTTGAGGTCCGCGGACGGGCGGCCGCGCGCCGCCGCGGCGAACGCCCGCACCAGGCCGTGCCCCTCGATGAACAGCGGGTCGGGGTGGAGGCCCGTGCCGTCGGAACGGGACGCCGTGGCGAAGAGCGCCTCGCGCAGGCCGGCCACCCCGTACTCGGGCCGGGCCTGCAGGATGCATGCGGCGGCGGCGGCCACGAGCGGCGTGCTCAGGCTGGTGCCGCTGACGCCCGCGAGCCCCGTGGCGCTGGTCGAGTTGACCGTGACGGTGGACACGCCGCACGCGGTCACCTCGGGCTTGAGCCGGCCGTCGGCGGTCGGGCCGCTCGACGAGAAGCCCGCCATGTTTCCGCCGAGGTCGGCCGCGCCGCAGGTGATGACGTTGAATGCATCCGCGGGCGCGATGATCGTGCTCGTCGCCGGGTCCGCGTCGTGCCCGTCGTTGCCTGCGGCCGTGACGCACGCCATCCCGTTGGCGGTGGCGATGTTGACGCCGACCGTCGTGACCGCGGTGGTGCCGTTCAGGTCGGCCTGCGTGTACCAGTCGATGTATCCGAGCGAGCTCGTGGCCACGTCGGCACCGTGGCTTTCGACGAACTCGAGCCCCGCGACGTACCAGTCCTCCTCGATCGGCGTCTCGGTGGGCACGTTCTCCGTCTTCGCCAGCACGAACTGCGCGTCGAAGGCGCCGCCGACCAGCGTGCCGGGCATGTACGCGCCCATCGTGCCCAGGATCCACGTGCCGTGCTTGTGCTGGTTGGGGTCATCGCCCGCCTGCATGCCCGTGTTGCCGTCGTTGTTGATGAAGTCCCACTCGGCGATCACCTGCAGCGGGTGGCCGGGCTGGTTGAACGCCTCGTGCACGCGGTTGAAGCCGGTGTCGAGGACGCCGATCACCATGCCGGCGCCGGTCTTGCCCCACGCGTGGAGGCGCGGGAGGTCGATCTGCCGCAGCTGGTCGATCGATGCGCCGTAGTCGGTGGCGGCGGTCCATCCCTCGGGCGGCGGCCCCTCGCGCTCGTCCTGCCAGCCCGCGCGGCCGCGGCCCACGGGTTCGACGTGCGTGACGCCCGGCAGCGCGGCGAGCGCGGCGCATTGCGCGGGCGTGGCCACGGCGCTCACGGCGTTGAGCCATCGGCTGGTGATGCGCACCCGGGCACCCGTGCCGGAGACTGCGTCCGCATGCTCGGCGCACACCGGAACGT
Source organism: Planctomycetota bacterium (assembly GCA_016873255.1). Taxonomy (GTDB): domain Bacteria; phylum Planctomycetota; class Phycisphaerae; order Phycisphaerales; family SM1A02; genus UBA966. Next base: position 957 of record VGXR01000077.1, on the reverse strand, counting down.
CATGGCGGTCGAAGAGCCCGGGCAGCGTGCGTCGGAGTGCGCGCCGCGAGACCGCGCGCGGCGAGAGCGCGGTGTCGGCGATCGACGCGGGCATGGCGCGGTCCTCGGCGAAGAACACCCAGACGGGCGCGGCATCGGCGGGCGCATCGGCACCCATGGCAAGGCAGGCCTGAAGCAGGCCGCCGGCGAGCAGGTGTGCGGCTGGCATCCGCACCATGGTTACGCCAAACCCGCGAGCCCGCCACGGGATTCCGGGCGGATTGGCGGGTTATTGGCGAGATGATGCCCGTGTCGGTGCCCCGGTCGAGGTCAGGTTGTTGACCTCGACGCAATCGGCGCCGTAGTTCTCGAACACGCGCCACAGGTGCGCCGTCCACGCGAGCAGCGCCGCAAGCGTGACGAACGCGGCGGCCACCGTCGCAAGGAGCGTCTGGTACCTGCGCGCGAATCGCAGCATGCGCTCGCCGCCCGAGACGCACCGCGCGAGCGTGGGCTGGCCTTCCAGTATCCGCTGCAGGTCGTCGGCCAGTTCACGCGCCGACTGGTAGCGGCGGCCGGGCTCCTTCTCGAGGAGCTTCGCCACCACGGTCTCCACGTCGCCGGAGAGCGAGCGGTCGAGGCGGCCGAGCGAGGCGGGAACCTCGTCGCGCACGGACGGGTCCTTCACCTCGGCGATGAACCCACGCAGCGCATCGAGCGGCAGGTCGCGGGCCTGCGTGAAGAGGGCATCGAGCAGGGCGAAGCGTTCGGCGGCGTCCATGGGTTGGGCGGCGGCGCCGGCCCGCGCGGTCGACGATGGTCCGTCCCCCGGCATCAACAGGATCGCCCCCCGCAGGCCTCGGCCGAATCCCCGGACATTCCGCGCACCCGGCTCACGCCCGCAGTTCCTTGGCAAGCCATGCCTTGGCCATGCGCCAGTCCGACTCCACGGTGGTCAGCGACACCCCCCCCGCGCCG
>VGXR01000076.1 GCA_016873255.1 Planctomycetota bacterium | reverse complement strand
TCGGCTGGGCGTTCTCGCTCGATCGCCGTGCCATCCGCTGGCGCACGGTGGCCATCGGCGTGGGCCTGCAGTTCTCGCTGGCCTTCCTCTTCCTGCGCTTCCCGCCCGCGGTGGCGGCCTTTGACCTCGTTGCGCGCGGCGTGACCCGGGTGATCGGCTTCGCCGACGACGGCATCCGCTTCGTGTTTGGAAGCGCGGCCGACGCCGGCGGCGCGTGGGGGTTCATCTTCGCGGTGAAGGTGCTGCCCATCATCATCTTCTTCGCGGCGCTGATGTCGGTGCTCTACCACCTCGGCGTGATGCAGCGCGTGGTGGCCGGCATCGCATGGGCGCTGCGGCGGTCGATGGGCATCACCGGCGTCGAGGCGCTCTCGGCCGCGGCCAACATCTTCGTGGGGCAGACCGAGGCACCGCTCACCGTGCGTCCCTTCATCGCGCGGATGACCATGTCGCAGCTCGCGGCGGTCATGGCCGGCGGGTTCGCCACCATCGCGGGCAGCGTGATGGCCGGCTACGTGGCCATGGTCGGCGGCAGCGACGATGCGCTCCGCATCGAGGTGGCCAAGCACATCATGGTGGCGAGCATCATGAGCGCGCCCGCGGGGCTGGTGATGGCCAAGCTGCTCGTGCCGGAGACCGAGATGCCCGCCGACGAGTCGCCGGACGCGCTGCGCGCGCTGCCGCGCACCACGGCGAACGTGATGGACGCAGCCGCCGAGGGCGCCACCGACGGGCTGAAGCTCGCGCTCAACGTCGGCGCGATGCTGATCGCCTTCGTGGCGCTGATCGCGCTCCTCAACTGGCCGCTCGCGGCGCTGAGCGAGGTGGATGCGGCGTGGCTTCCCGTCGCCTCGTGGCGCGCGGAATGGGGCATCCCGGTCCTCAGCTTCCAGAACATCCTCGGCATGCTGTTCCGGCCCATGGCCTGGCTCGTGGGCGCGGGCGGCGAGAGCCACCTCCTTGCGCAGCTCATGGGAACGCAGCTGGTGGCGACGGAGTTCGTGGCCTACTCGGAGCTCGCGACGATGGTGGCCGGCAAGGCCATCTCGCCGCACGTGGCGGCCATCGCCACCTATTCGCTCTGCGGCTTCGCGAACTTTCCCTCGATCGCCATCCAGATCGGCGGCCTCGGTGCCATGGCACCGGAGCGGCGCGCGGACCTGGCGCGCCTGGGGCTGCGCGCGATGTTCGCGGGTGCGCTTGCCTGCTGGATGACCGGCGCGGTGGCGGGCATCTTCATCGCGTAGCGGCCGGCCGGCGGGCAAGCAGCGACACCGCCACGCCCGCCGCCGCGCTCAGCGGGATGGTCACCAGTGCCGGCTGGCTGAACGGCGCCCACGCATCCGCGCCGGGAAGCCCGTAGACCTTCTCGAACGCATCCTTCGACACCAGCACCCACGCCAGGCTTGCCGCGAGGCCCGTGACGATGGCTGCGCTCACGCCCGCCGCGGTGGCCCGGCGCCAGAAGAGCGCCATCACCAGCGCCGGGAGGTTGGCGCTGGCGGCCACGTTGAACGCCCATCCCACCAGGAACGACGCGTTGAGGTCGCGGAACAGGAACCCGAGCGCCATGGCGCCCGCGCCGAGCGCCAGCGCCGCGATGCGCGCGATCCGCACCTGGGTGCGGTCGTCCGGCGTGCGTCCGAGCGCCGTGGAGACCAGGTCGCGCGCCACCGCGCCGCTGCCGGCAAGCACCAGGCCGCTCACGGTGCCGAGCACCGTGAAGAACGCCACGCTCGAGATGAGCGCGAAGAGCACGCTGCCGAAGCTCCGCGCCAGGAGCGGTGCCGCCATGTTGCTGTCGCCCGTGTTGAGGTGCCCGCCGGTCATTGCCCCCAGGCCGAGGTACAGGGTGAGCACGTAGAAGCCGCCGATGGCGCCGATCCCTACCACGGTGCTCAGGCGTGCGCTGCGCACGTCCGGCACCGTGTAGTAGCGGATGAGGATGTGCGGCAGGCTGGCCGTCCCCAGGAAGAGCGCGAGCATCAGCGACGCGAAGTCCACGCGCTCGAGCGCGCTGCCTGCGCGCAGGCCGCGGAACGTCGGGCTGTTCCCCGGAAGGAGGAGCTCGCTGCCTGCGATGCGCTCGGGGCGGGCAATGGTGCGCGTCGTGCCGTCGGCGGCGGGTTCCTTCGCAGTTCGCCATGCGGCGACCTCGCTCGCGGAGAAGACGCGCAGGAACTCGACGGGACCCAGCGGCCCGGTGGCGGCGCCTTCCTCGCGCACGAGGCCGTCGGCCCCCGCCGCGGCGCCCGGCACGGCCCACGCAGGCAGCGCGGTCACGCCGCCGACCCCGGTCGCAGGCGCGTCGCGGGCGGGGCCCGGGTCGCGCACCGTGAAGCCGCGCCCGAGGATGAGACCCACCAGCAGCGCGCACAGCAGGAGGAGGAGCCCGCCCTTGATGAACTGCACCCACGTGGTGCTCACCATGCCGGCCGTGGCAACGATGAAGGTCACCACGGCCCCCACCAGCACCACCCCCACCCAGTGCGGCACCCCCAGGAGCGGCGTGATGAGCGCACCCGCGCCCACCATCTGCGGCACCAGGTAGAAGAGGCTGACCACCAGCGTGCTGATGCCGGCTGCCACCGTGACCGTGCGCGAGCCGAAGCGGGCGTTCAGGGCATCGGCGAACGTGTACCGGCCCAGCCGGCGGATGGGCTCTGCGATCACGAGCAGCGCGACGATCCAGCCCGCGAGGTAGCCGATCGAGTACAGGAACCCGTCGTAGCCCCAGAAGGCGATCAGCCCGCAGATGCCGAGGAAGCTCGCGGCGGAGAGGTAGTCGCCCGCGAAGGCGATGCCGTTGACGAACCACCCGACCTGCCCGTGCGCGGCGAAGTACCCCTTTGCGCCCGTGGCGCGGCGGCCGAGCAGCGAACTGAGGACGAGCACCCCCGCCGTGAAGGCCGCAAACACGCCGACGGACATCCAGTCCGTGCCTTGCGCGGCGGCGGGTGCTTGCGCCGCGATCACCGGTCGCTCTCCGGCATGGCGAGCGCCGCGAGCGCCGTGACGAAGGCGAGCAGGATCAGCCCCATGCCCCATGCCACGGCCACGTTCACGCCACCGGGAGCAGGCGCCGCGAGGACGTGCGGCGCGGCCACGGTCACGGCGATGAACGACCCGTAGGCAGCCACGTACACGAGGAAGAGCAGGGCGCGCAGGTGCCGTCGCACGGGACGGATGCTAGTCGCGCCCGCGCTACGCTGTGCCCATGGCAGGCACCGTCCACGTGGTGGGCTCGCTCATGATCGACCGCGTGCTCCGCGTGTGCGAGCTTCCGCGCGCGGGGCAGACGGTGGCTGCGCGCGGGATCCGCACGCTCCCGGGCGGCAAGGGGGCCAACCAGGCTGCGGCCGCGGCGCTTGCGGGTGCGCGCGTGAGATTCTGCGGCCGCACTGGTGCGGAGGGCCGCTTCATCGTGGACGAACTCGCGGCGCGCGGCGTGGACGTCGCGTGCGTGCGGTCCGACGACCCGGTTGCCGGCAGCGCGGCGGTGATGGTGGAGGACAGCGGGCAGAACGCGATCGTCATCGCGCCGGAATCGAACGCGCGCCTCGAGCGCGCCGATATCGAGGCGTTCCTCGCTTCCGCCGCGCCCGGCGACCTGCTGCTGGTGCAGAACGAGTGCGCGCAGCTCGAGTGGACGCTCGAATTCGCCGCGCGCGCCCGCCTGCGCACGTGGCTGAACGCCGCGCCCGCGGACGCCGCGCTGGCGAAGCTCGGCCTCGAGACGCTGGCCGGGCTCGTCGTGAACGAGGACGAGGCGCACGCCCTGAGCGGCCACGAGGATCCGCGCACCGCGCTCGGCGCGCTCGCCGGGCGGCTGACGCGGGGATCGGTCGTGGTGACCCTCGGGCCCGGCGGCGCCGTCGCGTGGGTCGGTGGCCACATGCTGGAGTTCCGCGGCCATCGCGTCAATGCACTCGACACGGTCGGTTGCGGCGATGCGTTCGTCGGGACGATGGTGGCGGCGCTGGCCGAGGGCGCGCCGCTCGACCTGGCCATCCGCCGCGGAAACGCGGCGGGCGCCCTCGCCGCGATGCGGGAAGGCGCCCTGCCGTCGTTGCCGACGAGGTCGGCGGTCGATTCACTGCTCGGATCGCTCGAGCGCTGACGCGCCCCGTGCGCGCGCCGGGCGAACCCGGCGCGCGCACGCGGGCGGATGTCATCAGACGCAGGGGCCCCAGGCGCCCAGCAGCAGGCCGAGGTCGGCGCCGTTCACGACGCCATCGGCGTTGAGGTCGGCCGGGCACGGCGTGCCGGGGCAAGCGCCCCACGCGCCGAGCAGCAGGCCGAGGTCGGCGCCGTTGACCACGCCGTCCTGGTTGAGGTCGGCGGGGCAGGCCGGCGGCGGGGGAGCCGGATCGACCACGTCGCCGTATACCTCGGCCACGAGGCGGGCCGGCTTCTCGGCGCCCGCGGCAGAGCCGTTGGCGTAGTTGCCGAAGAAGTAGCCGGGCACGAACACGCCGGTGCCGTCATCCATGCCGAAGCTGTTGTACGAACCGCCGAACTGCTGCAGGTAGCCGATGCGCCAGCCGTTCTTGGTGTCGGCCGCGAAGGTGCCCGCGAAGCGCATGCCCACCCACAGGCCGCCCTGGCCGGCGTTGGATGCGGTCTCGAGCGCGACTTCAAGGCCCGCGCTCTGCGGGATGTCCCACGACAGCATCTGCAGCTCGTTGATGGACGAGGCGTCGAGCGTGAAGGTCTGGCTTGCCACCTGCGTGCCCAGGCCGCGCGCCAAGGTCACCGCGTCGTACGTGGCCGTGAACAGGCCGACCTCGACGTCGACGGCCGGTGCCGGGGCCGCGAAGGAGCCGAAGCGCCACACCGCGACCTTGACGTTGCGCGGCTTGAACACCTGGCCGGTGGTCGCGGGCATGAACTGGTTGGCGTAGGCCCACCGGGTGGTCAGGCCGTCCGCCGCCAGCGGCTGGTGGAACCAGCTGAGGTCGGCGCACGCCTTGCCGAACTTGAGGTCGGCTGCCGGCGGCACCGGGTTGATCGCCGCGCCGAGCACGTTCACGAGGAAGCGGGCCGGGTTGTCGCGGAGCAGCGTGGGGGTGGTGGCATCGGCCGTCTGGCCGAACCAGAAGTTGCTGCCGAACACCTGCGTTATGGAATTGAACAGGCCGAAGTTGTTCGGGGCCGCGCCGACGGTCGGCACGTTCACCACGCGGATGCCGGTGTTGCCGTTGAGGGCGTTTGGTCCCACGAGCCGCATGCCCACCCAGTACGCACCGAACCCGTTGGCGCCGTTGGTGGCGGTCATCAGGTTGACGACGGGGCGAGCGGCCGGATCGGTGGCGCCCCAGACGGCCGTCGCCAGGAACGTGCGGCTGACGGTGGACGAGGGCACCGTGATGGTCTGCGTGGCGACGGTGCTGCCCCGGTCGTAGGTGCCAGCCGCGGAGTCAAAGGTCATCTCGACAAGCGAGATCTCGATGTCGACGGTGGGGGCCGTGGGCGCCGCGGTGGTCACCACCTGGCGCACGCCGACGGCGACCTGGTTGATGCGAGCCTGCGATGCGCCGGGCGCGTAGATGTAAACGGGCTGGTACGCCGTGCGGTCGACGTTCTCGGGGACCGTGGCGCTGTTGGGGTTGAAGCGCGTGCCGGTCTCGGTGCCGGCGGTGAAGATGGCGGGGTCGGCTTGGCCGACCGCGGCCGAGGACATGATGCCGGCGGCCACGAGCGCGGCGGCGCCGAAGGAACGGAAGTCAAACATTCGGTCAGGTCTCCTGGATCAGGCGGGTGTCATCGGGCAAGGCCGTTGCCGAGCCCCCACGGGACTTAGTATTCCCGAACGGGAGGGCGACGCAATCGGATTTGCGGTCGCTTTCGCCGGAATCCGGTGTCCCGGATCGGGAGTTCCCAATGGTTGCCCGCGCCCAGTTCGTGCTTTCCGTTCGCCCGGTCCGCATCGGGCGTGGGTTGGTGACCTCGGCCGCCATCCCCAAGGGCGCCGTGGTCACGGTTCTCGCCGGTCGGCAGCGGTCCGCGGCGGGGGTGCTTCGACTGTGGCGGACCGATCCCCGCCGTGCGGCCAACTGCATTCGGTCGGGTCGGGACACTTATCTGGACTCTGGAGAGCACTTTGGGGCCTTCAGCAACCACTCCTGCCGGCCCAACGCCATGGTGACCCGGGAGCGCGGGGCGCTGTTCCTGCGCGCGCTGCGGCGGATACCGGCCGGCGCCGAGATCACCCACGACTACGCCACGTGCCTCGGTGCCGACGACGTCTGGACCATGCGCTGCGATTGCCGGGAGCGAGGGTGCCGCGGGCGCGTGGAGCGCTTCGATCGACTGCCGGCGGCGGTGCTTCGGCGCTACCTTGCGGCAGGGGCGATCCCGAGGTTCATCTTGGGCACCCTTGAGGCCGATTGACCCCGTGAACCTCCTGCTCTTGATGCTCGTGAGTGCGCTCGTGCCGCAGTCGGCGCCCCCCGCGCCGACGCCACAGTCGCCGCCCGCTTCGCCTGCCGTGGATGATGCTGGCGCGCGCGACCTGCCCGGCCTGCACAACGTCGTGGCGTTCCACGAGGGCTTCTGGTCGGGAAGCGTGCCGGAGGGCGATGCGGGCTTCGCCAGCCTGCAGGCGCTTGGCGTGCGCACGGTCATCTCGGTGGACGGCGCCGTACCGGACGTGGACCGTGCCAAGGCCGCTGGCATGCGCTACGTGCACCTGCCCATCGGGTACGACGGGTTCGACGACGCGCGCAAGGCAGAACTCGTGCGCGCGGTCCGCGACCTGCCCAAGCCGCTCTACATGCACTGCCACCACGGCAAGCATCGCAGCGCGGGCGCCGCCGCGGCGGTGGCCGTGTCACTCGGCTGGATGTCCAATGACCAGGCCGCCGCGCGCATGAAGGTGTCCGGCACCGCGCCCGGCTACAGGGGCCTGTGGGCTTGCGCCGCGAAGGCCGCGCCCATGGCGGCGGCGGTGATCGACGCTGCATCGGGCGCATTTCCCGAGGTCACTCGGCCCGATTCGTTCGTGGCCAGCATGGTGGCGATCGACGAGGCATTCGACCGGCTGAAGATCGCCGAGAAGGCAGCCTGGCAGGCGCCGAAGGATCACCCGGACCTTGCGCCGGTCGCCGATGCGGGGAAGCTCGCGGACCTCTTCAGGCTGATCGACGACGAGTCGTTGAAGCGTTGCGGGGCAGGTGCGGGCGACGACCTCAAGGCGCGGCTTGCGCGCAACGCTTCCGCGGCCGCGGAGCTCGAGAAGTCGCTCGAGCGCGCGGGTGCCGCCCGCGCGAATGGCGATGCCGAGAGCGCCGCGCGCGAGCACGCCGCGGCCACCGCCGGCCTGGCCGCGCTCGCGGCTGATTGCAAGGCGTGCCACGCGAAGCATCGGGATTGACCGTCAGCGCGCGGCCGCGCGCACGACCCGCACGACCCGCACGCACCCCGCCGCCTTGCGCGCGGTCCGCCGCGCCTCGTCCACGGTCTTCCCGGTCGCGAGCGCCACGCCCATGCGGCGGTACGTGCGCACGCTCGGCTTGCCGAAGATGCGCACCTCCACGCCCGCGATGGCAAGCGCCTGCGCCAGGCCGGTGTAGGCGGGCTCGCTGTCGCTCTCGAAGTCGGCGAGGATCACCGCGCTTGCGCTCGGGCCGCGGTAGGTGATCCGCGGGATCGGCAGGCCGAGCACGGCGCGCAGGTGGAGCTCGAACTCGCTCAGGTCCTGGCTGATCATGGTGACCATGCCGGTGTCGTGCGGGCGCGGGCTGAGCTCGCTGAAGATGACGCGGTCGCCCTTCACGAAGAACTCGACGCCGAAGAGACCAGCGCCTTCCGGGCCCGCGATGCGGTCGGTGATGCGCCTGGCCATGCGCTGCGCCTCGCGTACGAGGGCGGGTTTCATGGGGCAGGGCATCCAGCTCTCCTGGTAGTCGCCGCGTTCCTGCCGGTGCCCGAGCGGCCGCACGAAGGTTGTGCCGCCGCCCGCGGACTTCCGCTGCTTCACGGTGAGCAGCGTGATCTCGTAGTCGAAGTCGATGAACTCCTCGGCGATCACCGTGCGCTTGTCGCCGCGCATGCCGGCGATCGCGTGCTTCCAGCTCTTCGCCAGGTCCGCGCGCGTGCGGGCGACCGACTGACCCTTGCCGCTCGAGCTCATGACGGGCTTGATGACGCACGGCAGGCCCACGCCGCGCGGGCCTGTCACGATGCGCACCAGCTCTTCGGCGCTCGAGGCGTAGGCGTAGCGCGCCGTCGGCAGGCCAAGTTCCTCGGCCGCGAGCGAGCGGATCGCGTCGCGGTTCATGGTGAGGTGCGCGGCGAGTGCCGACGGGATGACGGTGGTGCCCGCCTTCTCGATGGCCACCAGTGCCTCGGTGCGGATGGCCTCGATCTCGGGCACCACGAAGTCCGGCCTGTGGCGGCGCACCAGGCGGCGGATGGCCGCGCCGTCGAGCATGTCGATCACCTCGCGCCGGTCGGCCACCTGCATGGCCGGGGCGTCGTCGTAGCGGTCGACCGCCACCACGCGGCACCCGAGGCGCTTCGCGCAGATCACGAACTCCTTGCCGAGTTCGCCGGAACCGAGGAGGAGGAGGGTGGGCTGCGGACGGAGGGCGGCGCGGCGCGACTGTGGCATGGTCGGGAACGTATGCCATGCGGGGCGGTCTCGGCGCCGGAAAGCGGTTCAACAATCACGGTGAACGTCAGCTTCGGCGGCACAGGCGGCGGGGGCGGCGGCGGGGGCGGGGGCGGTACTGGCGTCGCGGACGTCATCGTCGGCGCCATCCCGGATGTCAGCCGCTACGGTGCGGCCACCATCGGTGGCGTGTCCTTCATGGCGTATGCGTTCGGCACCACCAGCTGCAACATCGGCACCGCGCAGCTGGAGTGGTTCGAGCAGCCGGACAACCGGCACCCGTTCATCCCGATGAACATGTACCGCCTCGGGAACGGCCGCTTCATCGTGGCATGCAAGGTCACGCAGAGCACCAACGGCACCTGGCACTACGGGCACGCCATCCAAAACCTGAACTCCGACCGCTCGGGCCGCTCCTTC
>VGXR01000075.1 GCA_016873255.1 Planctomycetota bacterium | reverse complement strand
CGTGGATGGTGGCGTGTATCCGAAGCAGCAGGAGGAAGGGGGGTACGACCAGTACGCCGACCTCCTGGGCCACTTCATTCGTGATGTGCGCAAGGATCTCGGGGCACCGCGCATGCCGTTCGTCATCGGTGTCATGGGGATCGATGGGAGGAGGGGCGACACCGATGCACCCATGCGGAACTTCCGCAGCGCACAGCGCAAGCCGGCGACGCTTGACGACTTCAAGGGCAACGTCATCGCGGTGGAGACGGCGCCGTTCTGGGATGACGGCCTCGAGCGCCTGATGGAGCGTCGCGAGCGATCGAAGGATCCCGAGGCAGACTTCACGCCCGAGGAACGCAAGCGTCTCGAGGGTGCCTCGGACGGTGGCTACCACTACCTCGGTGCGGCCAAGATCATGGCGCCCATCGGGCGCGCGTTCGCCGAGGCGCTGGTGGGGGCTTCGAAGTCCGGGAATCGCTGATCGGGCGACGGAACTCAGCGCCCGCCGATCCTGCGCTGCTCACAGCCCGACAGTCGAGCGGTCAGAGGGGTCTGGCAGCCGCGCAGGCGCGGTACGCCGCGGCATGTCGTGAGCCGCCGTGATGGAGTGCGGAATACCGGCTCATGGTGTTTTTCGCGCTTCTGCCGCCTTCGACGCGGGCGTCATGAGTTCTTGAAGTGCCTCCGGGACGGCATCACAGGCCATCGCTGTCCATGGTCCGCCCCATCATGCAGCATCCCACCATGCACCAGGACATCACGCATCACATAGCCCTGCCTTCATCGCGTTGGCTCGCGCTGTGTGCCGTCATCGCGGGCTGCGCGTCCCTCGTGCACGCCGAGACCGTCACCGTCTGCCTCGGCGGGTCCTGTGACTTCACCGGGCCGGTGACCGCGGTGGAGGCGGCCGCCGAGGGTGACACCATCGAGATTGCCGCGGGGACGTACCTGCTCTCGTCGCCCATATCGCTCTACAACAAGAATCTTGTGATCCGCGGTGCGGTCGATGCGAACGGTCGTCCGACGAACGTGCTCAACGGCCAGAACACGACGTATCACATCAATTTGATTGTCCAGACATCAGCGACCGTGATCGAGAACTTGGTGCTGACGAATGGTCGCAGCACGGTGGCCGGCTCGATCTACACGTTCGGCGCCAACGGGACGATGTTGCGCAACTGCTCGGTGCGCGGCAACCAGCGTGGTGCGATCAAGTTCAACAGCTCGAGCGTGACGCTGATCAGCTGAGAGATCGTGGACAGCGCGGCCAACAGTGCGCAGATCGGCCAGAACCTGAACGGCATCGTCAACGACCTTGCCGGCGCGTGCATGATGGCCACGTGCAACGACTGCCCGACGTCGCCGCCATGCCCTGCGGACCTCGACGGCAATGGATTCGTGAACGGCGCCGACCTCGGCAACCTGCTGGCCGCACGGGGTCAGTGCCCGGGCTGCGCGGCCGACATGAACGACGACGGTTTCGTCAGCGGGATCGACCTCGGCGTGATGCTCGGTTCGTGGGGTGCGTGTCAGTGACGGCGTTCGGCCAAACAGCACCTTCCGCCCGGCGGGGCGACCCGCATCGCCTGCCGCCGCGTCGTGGCAGGAGGCGTGACGGATCGACGCGCCTGTCACGGCGCGCGGGGCCATGTTTCGGTGGGGCACGGTTTCCCGGGCAACATCCGCGGCGATGCGGCGTTCGGCGGGTTGGGACGAATCTACCCCATGCTGATCCACTTTCCCCCCATCATGATCCATGCAGCGACCGTCGCGGCCGTGAGCTTCGGCGGCATCGGCGCTGACCCCGTGCGGACTCCGGACGGCCACGACCCCTCGAGTCCGCTCGCTGCGCCATCGCCCAGGGATGCGCGAAACCTCGGCGTCGGCCGCTACATCTCCGACACCAGCGGCGACGATCTCGCCGGCAAGAAGACCTCGTGGCAAAGCGGCCGTGGAGAGCGACTCACGGTCATCGCGCTCACCAGCGTGACCTGTCCCCTGTGCAAGAAGTTCGCACCCTCGCTCGCACGCCTCGAAAGTTCCTATGCAGGCAAGGGCGTGAAGTTCGTGTACATCAACGTCAGCGGCGAGGACTCCGCCGACGACATGCGCCGCCAGATCAAGGACCAGGGATTCAAGGGGCTGTATCTCGACGACAACGACCGATCCATCGTCGCGATGCTCGGAGCCAAGACCACCACCGAGGCCTTCGTCGTCGATGCGGCCAATACGTTGGTCTACCGCGGCGCGGTGAGCGACCAGTACGGCACGAACTTCACCCTTGACGCACCACGAGTCCGCTTTCTCGAGAACGCGCTCGATGCCGCGCTCGAGGGCCGACGTCCTGTCGTTGGGGCGACATCTTCCCCGGGATGCGCGATCGAACCCGTGGGCCTGCGAGTTGATCCTGCACGCGCCGGCACCATCACCTACGCACGCGACGTCTCACGCATCATGCAGAACAACTGCGTCGAGTGCCATCGCGCGGGCGGCGTCGGCCCGTTCGCGCTCGACTCGTTCGAGGCGGTGTCGCGGCGAGCGAACACGATCAGGGCCGTCACGCAGGGAGGAACCATGCCGCCATGGTTCGCGGCGCCCATGCACGGCAAGGGAGGCGCGGACTCGGGGAGCCCCTGGGCCAACGACCGCTCGCTGAGCGATGCCGAGAAACAGGCGATCGTCGCATGGATCGATGCTGGCAAGCCCGAGGGCGATCGTGCCGAGCTGCCGGTGCCGCGCACCTTCACGGACAGCGAGTGGCGCATCGGCAAGCCTGACGCGATCTACCAGTTGCCCGAGCCGATCAGGATCAAGGCTGACGGCTTCATGGCCTATCAGAACGTCGTCGTGCCGACGAACCTCGCCGAGGATCGATGGGTGAAGGCCGTGCAGATCGTCCCGACCGACCCATCAGTCGTCCACCATGTGCTCGTGTTCGCGCTCGACGAGGATGCGGCGAAGGATCCCGAGACGCGACGCCGTCTCGGGGCCGACGAATCCGGTGGCTACTGGGCCGCGTACGTGCCGGGGAACGACTCGATGGTGTTCCCCGCCGGATTCGCGAAACGGCTGACGGCACGGTCTTCGCTGTTGTTCCAGATCCATTACACGCCGAACGGCACGGCAACGCAGGACCAGCTTCGCCTTGGCGTCGTGTTCACCGACGAGGCGCCGAAGCACCTCGTCCGGACCGCGGCCGTGGCCGATCTCCAGCTCGAGATTCCCCCGGGGGCGAGCAGCCACAGGGAGTCCGCCAGCATTCGGCTCCCCGCCGACGCCAAGATCCTCGCCTTCATGCCCCACATGCACGTGCGCGGGAAGGCGTACCGATACGAGTTCGAGCCGGTGGATGGCGGTGGGCGCCGCACGGTCCTCGACATCCCGCAGTACGACTTCAACTGGCAGCTGCGCTACGACCTTCGCGAACCGCTCGACGCCCCGCGCGGCTCGACCATCCACGGGACCGCGTGGTACGACAACAGCACCGCCAACCCGGCGAATCCGGATCCCACCAAGACCGTGCGCTGGGGTTCGCAGACTTACGACGAGATGATGCTCGGGTACGTCGAGTACTACCTCGTGGACGAGGATCCGACGAAGCCAGAGCGCCTGCCGGCGGGTGGGATGCGGCGTCGCGGCGGGGCAACCGGGGCGGGTGGCCAAGGAGGCCAGGCGGGCGGGCGCATGCCGTCATTCGACACGCTGCTCACGCAGTTCGACCGAAACAAGGATGGCAAGATCGGGCGCGAGGAGGTCCCGCCGGCGCTGCACCAACGATTCGACCAGCTCGACCGCAGCAAGGACGGCGTTCTGACGAAGGAAGACTTCTCGAACTAGGAATCACGGATTGACGGGCGTGGAGCACACCGGCGCTCGGAGGAAAGCCCGTGAGACGAATTGACTTCATCCTGCGGATGCTGCTGACGATTGCTCCCGTCGCCGTGCCGCTTTCCCGCCCGGCGAGCGCCGGTCCCGATGCCCCGCGTCGGCCAAACGTCATCCTGATCCTTGCCGATGACCTGGGCTACGGGGATCTGGGCATGTATGGCGGCAAGGAAATCCCTACCGATCGCCGCGATGCGGACTGCGTCGGTCGTCACGGACGACGGACAGAAGAAGATCTCGCCGTTGTCCGACGCATCGGGGCGCGTGCGCATGCCGGCGCCGCTGACCGCGCCGACCGTCCACCGCTCCTGGCACAGCCCAGTCCCCAGGTCGCGGCACCACAGGCGGTACGTGTCGTTGTTGTCGGCCTGCACGATCGCACCGCTGATCTGGACGGGGCCGCCGAGGCCGATCTCCAGCGACGAACCGGTCCCGGACCACCACGCGGTGCCCGTCTGTCACTGCGTTACCGCGGGAAGGAAGACGCCGTCGGTCAGCGTCGAGACCGACGCGCCGTCGGTGCTGCCTGGAACAACGCTGACCCCCCGCCCCAACGCGACGTTCGTGCAGCCCCGGCGAGGGCGTGCGCGGCGAGGACGGTCGTGGCGGACAGGACGGCGGCAAGGACGTGGATTCGCATGGTGGTCTCCGTGGCGGCAGGCGGGGGCCGACGCGATCCTGCGCAGTACGGCGTGGCAGTCGCCCGAACCGTGTGAGAGACCCAGCCCGGAAACGGATTCCGGCCAGAACGGAAGGTTTCGCCAAACGAGGCTCGTTGCGTCCGCGCAACGGACGCCCAACCGAATCCAACGGAGCACCAACCATGCGGCAAACCCAGAACCTCATTCTTGCCCTGCTCGCCCCGATCGTCGCAGGGTGCGCAGCCACGCAGCCCGCACCGCAGTGGGTCCAGGCCCAGCGCGAGAGCCCGGCGTGGACGGCCAGCGACACCGCCCCGCAGGCGCGCCTGGTCGACGAGTACGTCGGCAAGAGCTTCGCCGCCGGCACGGAGAAGTCCGCGCTGCTGGCCCGGTCGGCCATCCTGGCGACGCATGCGGCCGAGCAGTCGAAGCGCGTGGCCGAGTTCAAGGACGACGGCACCGAGGAGTCGGCCCGCTCCCTGCAGGATCCCCAGGCGCGTGCCGAGGGGCTGGCCGAGGAGCGCCGCGCCCTGCAGCGCGAATGGGCGATCTGGCAGGTGCAGCAGGGCGTGAGGACGGTCGGCGACGACACGCTGATCTACCAGCCGCGCGGACCGGGCTGCTGAGCAGGACCCGCGGCGCGTGCCGCGTGTCGGGAGGGTTCCGTGAGTCCATGGCCCGCCTCGAAGTCGAGGCGGGCCCTTTCGTTGGCTGGCCCGCCCTCAACCGACCCCGGCAGGATCGCGCCACGACCCGCCGCCGGTTCCACCCCCTGCCCCCGGGTGACCGTGGTCACTTCGCGCACGAACCGTCGGCCCAGTGCCCGAACACGAAATCGGCGGCCGCTGCGCCCGAGTGGCAGTCGATGCACGAGGCGATCCGGCCGCACTCCACCGAGGCCGCGTCCTCGAAGTAGAAGTACTCCCAGTCACCGTGCGCGGGGTCGTATCCAGGGACGCGCTTGATCATCCCGCCGACGCCGTCGTGCCCGCCGTCCTGGCCGTCGCGCAGCGCGGTCTTCTCCTTCACGATGACCGAGCCGACGGGGTACTTCGTGCCGGGGGTCGCAAACGCGCCTGCCGCGGCGTCGTTCATGAAGACCCGGACCGCCGTCAGGGCATGGGGTCCGTGCGCATCGCGCACCTTTCGGACATCGGCGGGGGTCATGCCCCGGCACAGCATGGCGAGGCCGGCGTCGACGCGCACGGGCTCCGCCGTCATCGCGCGCAGCGAGCGGTACGTCGCCGCGATCGCGCGCGCGTCGGGCCGGTCGGCGGCGGCACGCTGCGTGGCCCGCACCAACCTCACTTCGTGCACGTTCACCACCGCTTCGCCGGCCTTCGTGAGCGCGCGCAGCGTGGCGCGGTGGGATCCCGCCGGCAGCGCCATGCGGCCGAGCTCGATGGTTCGGTAGGACTGCCAACCACCGGTCGCCGGCACCGTGAACTCGAGCGACTGGCCCGCGCACTCGAGGCGCACCCGCGAGCCGGCCGACGCGTCGGCGCAGGCGACCTCGGCCTCGACCCGGAAGTCGCCCGCCCCGTCGCCGCCGATGCCGATGGGCCACGACGCGGTGGCCGACGGGTCGAGCCAGTAGCCGAGGTTGTGCGTCACGTCGCCGATGACGCCGACGCGCTCGACGCGGATCGAGGGTCCCGCCAGCTCGGCATCGTGCGGCGTGAGCGCGAGGACGCCCTGCCCGTCCGGCAGCACGAGGAACGGCATCGGGTTCACCGGTCCGTCGAGGTCGAGCCGGATCACCGGGCAGGCAGCGTCGGCCGGCTTCGCAGGCAGCGACAGCACCACCCCGCGCCCGGCGCCGGCGGGCGCCACGACGAGCGGACCCTCGGAACCGAGCAGGCGCGCCGACCTCACCTTGCCGCTCATGCGCACCTCGAGGCGGCCGTTCGCGGGCCAATCCCAGACGTGCAGGTAGAGCGTGCCCGGCTTCTGCGTCGCGCGGCCCCAGGGAAGGCGCTCGAACGGGCTCGCGGTGGTGCCGTGGATCGCCTCGCCGTTCACGCGCATCCACGCGCCGACCCCGCGCAGCGCCGCGGTCGCCTGCTCGGGCACGCGGCCGCGCTCGTCGGGGCCGATGTTCAGCAGCAGGTTGCCGCCCTTCGAGACGATGTCCGAGAGGAGCCGCACGACCGTGGCGATGTCCTTCCAGTTCATGTCGTGGGCGCTGAAGCCGTAGGACTCGTTGAGGGTGTGGTTCACCTCCCAGTCCATGCCGGGGAGGCCCGTCGGCGGCACGTACTTCTCCGGCGTGCCGTAGTCGCCGTTCTTGTTCTCGAGGCCGAAGAACAGGCGGTTGTTCACGAGGATCGCCGGCTGCGCCGCGCGCATGTCGGCCATGAGCCGCCCCGCGCCCCAGGCGGCGCCCTGGCGCGACTCGTCGGAGTAGTCGAACCAGATGGTCGCGAGCGGTCCGTAGCCCGAAAGCAGTTCCGCGACGTGCCCGCGCACGTAGGCCTTGTAGCGCTCGTGGTCGCGCGCGTGACCGTCCTTCGGGTAGGCGGGAAGCGCCATCCCGTAGGCGTCCGGGTGCTGCCAGTCGAGGAGCGAGTAGTAGAAGCCGGCCCGGAGACCGCGGGCGCGCATGGCGTCCGCGAACTCGCGCGCGAGGTCGCGGCCGGCGGGCGAGATGTTGGTGCTGACGGTGATCGGGTTGCCGACCGAGTACGGCTCCTTCGAGTTGAAGAGCGTGAACCCGTCGTGGTGCTTCGAGGTCATCACCGCGTAGCCCATGCCCGCGTCGCGAGCGAGGTCGGCCCAGGCGTCGGCGAAGCCGGGCTCGGGCCGGAATCGCGGCTTCATCTGCCGCGCGTACTCGGCGCAGGGCACCGCGGCCCAGTGCTGGATCCACTCGGCGTAGTGCTGCTCGTAGCGCTTGCCGTCCCAGCTGCCGCCGGCGGGCGAGTAAAGGCCCCAGTGGATGAACATGCCGAAGCGCGCCTCGCGCCACCACTGCATGCGCGCGTCGCGGTCGGCGGCCCACAGCGCGACTTGGCCTGCTTCGGTGGCGGGGTCGGGGGCCTGGGCGAGCATGGCCGCGGAGAGGGCGATGGCGAGGCCGATGCAGGGCATGAACCCAAGGTATACCGACGCCTGCGCGGACGCCGCCGCGCCGACGTCAGTCGGCCCGGAGGCGCCGGCGCGACCCGGCGAGCAGTTCGTGGTACGAGCGCTCGACGAGCCTGCGGTACCCGGCGTCATCCACCGCCTGCGCCTCCGGCGCACTGGTCCCCTGCACCATGCGGGCGATGCTCTCCGGCTTCCGGCGTGCCTGCTCGCGGACCATCTCGTCGACGTCCTGGGGATCGGCGGAGATCGGCGAACCGAGCGCGCGCGCGATCGCGACGACGTGCGTGAACGAAGCCTCGACGAGGCGACCCCCGAGAATCCGCTTCACGGTGGGCTCGGACACCCCGCTCCGCCTTGAGAGCGCCGCGAAGGTGAGGCCGAGTGTGGTCTTCCCCCTGATTCCTGAGCCAAACCGGCTGCGAGTTATTTCGGACAATACGGCCTCCAGCAGAGATGGAGGTTCGCGTGAAGAAGAAGCGTTTCACGGAAGAGCAGATCGCCTACGCCCTGGCGCAGGAGTCGACGGGCCAGACGATCGCGGAGATCTGCCGCAAGCTCGGCGTGTCCGAGCAGACGTTCTACCGGTGGAAGAAGAAGTTCGGCGCGATGGGCGTCGCGGAGGTGCGTCGGCTGAAGCAGCTCGAGGACGAGAATGCCAAGCTGAAGCGGCTGGTCGCTGACCTGAGCCTGGACAAGGCGATCCTGCAGGACGTGCTCCGAAAAAAAGTCTGACTCCCGGCCAGCGCCGCGGGCTGGTCGGGTACGCGCGGGATGCCTACCGGGTGACGGAGCGACGGGCATGCCGCGTGCTTTGCGCTTCGCGAGCGACGATTCGTTACGTGTCAGTGAAGCCAGGGCAGGAGGATCTTCGGATGCGGATCAAGGAAATCGCCGCAGTGCGCCCGAGCTGGGGCTCGCCGCGGATCCACGTGCTGCTGCGACGCGAGGGCTGGCTGGTCAACCACAAGCGCACGGAGCGGCTCTATCGCATGGAGGGCCTGAATTTGAGGCGAAATCGACTTCGGCGCCGAAAGGCCGTGGTGACGCGCGGGCCGTCGGTCGCAGCGACGCGCAAGGACGAGCGCTGGAGCATGCGCTTCTGTCACGACCAGCTGCATGACGGCCGCAGGCTTCGGGTGCTGACCGTGGTCGACCAGTTCACGCGCGAGGCGCTGGCGACCGAGGCGCGTGGATCGTTCTCCGCGCACGACGTGATCGACGTGCTCAACCGGCTGTCGAGGTCTCATCGGAAGCCGGCCGTGATCCAGGTCGACAACGGGACGGAGTTCGCTTCGCGTGCCCTAGATGCGTGGGCCTATCGAGAGGATGTGAGGCTCGACTTCAGCCGTCCCGGGAAGCCGACGGACAACGCGCACATCGAGTCGTTCAACGCGCGGCTGCGCGCGGAGTGCCTGAACGCGCACGTCTTCGAATCGCTCGAAGACGCCGAGGAAACCTTGACTTCGTGGCGGAGCGAT
>VGXR01000074.1 GCA_016873255.1 Planctomycetota bacterium | reverse complement strand
CGCGAGCGCATCGCCCCCGAGCTCATCGCGCGGCTCCTCCTCGAGGAGTGATCGGCCAACAAGCGTGATCGGCCAACAAGCGTGATCGGCCAACAAGCGTGATCGGCCAGCAAGCGTGATCGGCCAGCAAGCGTGATCGGCCAGCGAGCGTGATCGGCCAACGAGCGTGATCAGCGGGCAAGCGCGAGCGGGGCGATGGTGCCGTCGTCGGCCCCGACCCATCGCACGCGCCCGAGGCGGTTGGTCACGAACTGGCTGGCCGCGCGCCGAGTGGCGCGCGCGTTCTCGGCGTTGCGCAGCGCGCCGAGCTCGCCGAGGAGCGATGCGGGGCTCAGGAGGTCGACGAACCCGGGCGTCTTGTCCACGAGCGAGATGCTCGAGCCGATGATGTTGAGGCCCAGCGCGGCGTCGCCCGGCCGCCCGCCCTTGATCCACGCGAAGCCGCCGCCGACGTAGACGCCCACCTCGCCCTCCGAGACCACCACGAAGCGGATCGAGAGGTTCGTGGAGCTTGCCTCGATGGGCGTCCGGCCCGGCGCCGGGCGCCACAGCACCTCGACGTGCAGGAACCGGCCGTTGCGCGCGGTGCCCGCGGCGAGGTCCTCGTACGGGATGTCGCTGAACACCACCGTGGTGGCGGCCGGCTCCACGCTGAAGGTGCCGGCGGTGAACTCGGACGGGAGGCGCACGGCGGTGTCGCCGCTCCCGACGGCCTCCACCATTCCGCCGGGCTTGATCGAGCAGCCGGCGAGCGCAAGCAGCGCGGCCACGCAGGTCGCGGCGGTCCGTGCCGTCACCGGGCGTCCCGCGAGAGGTCCTCGGCCGAGGCCGGGCGCGGTCGCACGGCGCGTGCGGCGGGGGAATCGATGCCGAGCACGCTGAACGGGTCGCGCTCCGCGATCGCGCGCAGCGCGGTGCGCGGGATGGCGGGCATCTGCGTGCCATGGGCGAACGCGTTGACCGAGTACAGGTTCTCGATGGCCTTCGCGGGCTGCTCGTAGGGGAAACCGCTCCCGAAGAAGAGCTTGTCCATGACGCCGAGCGACTGCGCGTTGAGGAGCGCGTTGTAGAGCTGCCACGGTCGGCCCGAGACGCCGCTGATCTCCGCGTGCAAGTTGCGGTGCTTGAGGAGCATCGCCATGCACTCGTCGATCCAGGGCCAGCCGAGCTCGCCGATCACGATGCGCAGCTCCGGGTGGGCGCGCGCGACCTCGTCGAAGCCCGAGGGACGGTCGAACTCGAGCGTGCCCGAGGCCACGAGCGGGCCGGGGCGGCTCACGAAGAGCGGGAGCTTCATCGACTCGACGCGCGCGTAGAGGCGCATGGCGTCGGAATGCGCGGGGTGGAACCCCTGCGCGCTGGGCGAGATGGAGACGCCCACGAGTCCGAGCTCCAGTGCGCGGTCGAGCTGCCCGAGGGCGTCCGGCGACATCGGGTCGATGCCCGCGATCCCGGCGAGCCGCCCCGGGTTGGTGCGGACCACCTCGGCCACGAACTCGTTGGGGATGCCCGCATCGAGGAGCTTCGAACGGAACCCGTGCACCAGCGCCGCGGCCACCGGGGCCAGGTGCTTCTCGTGGGCTGCGGCCGTGGATTCAAGGCGCGTCCCGCGCAGGGCCATGGCCCGGCGCAGCGCCTCGGCCGTCTCGCGGCCGAGTTGCTCGGGATTGTTGAAGACTCGGGTCGAGCAGTCGACGATCATCGGAACAACTCCTTGGTCAGGCGTCCTGCCGCTGGCGCGTGCCGTCCGTGGTGCGCCTGTCGCCGCCGTGAACGCCGGAGAGTGTAGCGGCGTCGGCAGGCTTCTCGGCGCGATGCAGGACGCAGATGCCCAGGGTCAGGGGCGTTGCCGAGCAGCGGTCGAAGCCCACCGCCCGGAGCTTGCGCGCGAAGTCCGCCGGCTGCAGGAACGTGCTGACCGACCGCGGGAGGTAGTGGTAGGCACCCGAGCCGTCGCGCGCGATCAGCGACGCGGTCCAGGGCATGATGCGCTTGGTGTACAGGTTTGAGCCCCAGCGGACGAGGGGGTTTGCCGGGTCGGCGAACTCGAGCACGACGAGCCGCCCGCCCGGGGCCAGGACCCGGAAGAACTCGCCGAGCGCCCGTTCCGGCACCGCCACGTTTCGGATGCCGAACGCGATGGACACCACGTCGAAGCTCGCGTCGGCGAAATCAAGCCGCATGGCATCGCCTTGCCGGTAGGTGACGCGGGACGATTCGGGGCGCCCGGCACCCTTGTGCCGGGCCACGTCCAGCATCTCGGGGGTGAAGTCCACCCCGATCACCTCGCGGGCGCCCGCGTCGGCGAAGGCTTCCGCAAGGTCGCCGGTGCCGCAGGCGACGTCGAGCACCCGGGTGGACCCCGTCACCCCGGCCGCGCGGACGGCGGCGCGCCGCCAGCGCTGGTCCTGGAGGAACGAGTGCAGCCGGTTGTTGAGGTCGTAGCTGCGGGCGATGGCCGCGAACATGGACTGCACCTTCCGTGCCTTCTCGGCGTCGGCATGGGGGTTGCCCTGGAGGGCTTCCTGGGTCCAGACGGGGGTGCGATCGGCCATTTGGGTGATCCTACGGCGGCACCGGTGGCCGGAAACGGGCCCCCAACACGCCGATTGCGCGCCAATAACGCCGTGAAGGTGTCCGAGAACGGCCAATCTCGGCCACCCGTGGCGGCTCGGCGCGCCGCGTTCCGATGGCTCCAGTGCGCCAGCCACGGGGCTGGCCCGAACCCAAAGGAACGAACCATGCACCTCGAGTCCACCATCGAACAGCTCTTCCAGATCCTCGTCTCCGGCGACCGCCGCCGCGCCCAGGCGTTCGTGGCCACGATTGCCACCACAGGCATCCCGGCCGAGCGCGTGGCCAACGACGTCTTCTGGCCGGTGCACGAGATGCTGGTCAAGCTCTTCAAGCACGGGCAGCTCTCGCGGGTCTCCTACAACTACGCCACCCGCACCCTCCGCCAGGTGGCGCACCAGGGCGCAACCACCTACATGCGCGCCGGGCGCGGCGAGGGCAGGGTGCTCCTGTTCTGCGGCCCGACGGAGGGCGAGGAACTCGGCGCACAGCTGGCCGTCGATCTCCTCGAGGCTGCCGGCTTCGACGTCTTCTTCGGCGGCGCGGGCGTCGCCAGCGACGAGGTGCTGGCCGAACTCACCGAGGTGAAGCCAGCGCACCTGGTGCTCTGGGCCTCCGCGGCGAGCGATGCCCCCGCCATCCGTGCGCTCATCGACCAGATCAAGGAGATCGGCGGCCACCCGAACCTGCGCATCACCTGCGGCGGCGGTGTCTTCAACCGCGCCCCGGGGCTTGCCGAGGAAATCGGCTCCGACATCTCGGCGACCACCCCCGCGGCCCTGGTGGCGGCGCTCACCTCCAAGGCCACCGCGGCGATCGCCGGGGCCGCCGCCCCCGCGCGCCGGCGCGCCTCCAAGGCGGCCTGAGCCAGCAGATCTCTCCCGGCCGATCCAGGACGCGCGGAGCGCGAGCCGAAACGGCCAACGCACCCGCCCGCCGGCCACGACGGACCGGCGGGCGGGTGTTTCATTCGGGTGATTTCCGGCAACCGCGGCCGCAGGGCAGCGGTACGCTTTCCAAGCGATGATGAGCAAGTCCCACGAGGATCGACTCATCCGCCGTGCCCAGCGCGGCGACGGCGACGCCATCGCGGAACTGATCCGGGAGCACCAGGGCCCCCTGTACGCGTTCATGCTGCGCATGAGCGGCCGCCCAGACGTGGCCGAGGACATGGTGCAGGAAGCCTTCGTGCGCGTGATCCGGAACATCGACCGGTTCGATTCGCGCTTCCGGTTCTCGACCTGGTCGTTCACGATCGCGCGGCGCCTGTACGTGAACCACGTCCAGAAGCTCCGGCCGGCAAGCGACAGCGAGCTGATGGATGCGTGCGAAGGCGGCGGCGACCGCCCCGAGGACCTGATGGCCGCCGAGGAGAAGCGCGACCACCTGCGCACGATCCTCGACGTGGCCATCGCGTGCCTGACGCCGCTGCAGCGCGAGATCGTCACGCTGTTCCACCAGCGCGACTGGTCGATCGAGGCGCTGAGCAGCCACTTCTCGCTGCCCGAGGGCACCGTCAAGAGCCACCTGCACCGCGCACGGCGCCGGATGCACGCGACCATCAGCGCGGATGAAGCGCTCGCCAGGAAGGCCCAGGAGGTCATGGAATGACCGGTCACGACCCGCGCGACGGCGCGCCCGACATCACGGACTCCGTCATGCTTCGCCTTGGGTACCGCAAGGCAGCCTCGACCTTCGAGCGTCGCTCGTGGCGTGGCCGTGCGATCGCGCTGCGCATCCTGCAGGCCTGCACCATGGCGGCGGCCCTCGCGCTGCTCGCCACCTGGTGGGTGGGCGGGCCCGACCGGCGTCCTGCGCAGCCGGCCGTGGCCGAGGCGGTGCGTGGCTCGGTCACGCGCGGCGCCGGTCGCCTCGATGCCATCCTGCTCGGGTTCCCTCGGGTTTCCCCGCAGAGCCCCGTGCAGTCGGCGGACGCCGACCGCGCGTCGCCCGCCTCCGGCGACCAGCCTGCCGCGGTGCGGAGCTACTGATCGCCTGCCCGGGCGATCCCCTGCATGTGGACCTGCATCCAACTGCCGAAGGTGTCGGTCTCCCAGGCAATCCTGGCGATGGCCTCCTTGGCGTTGGTGCCGCGGCCCGCTGCCGCGCTCCCTCCCTCGGATGCCGCATTCGGTGCGGCTCGAACGCTTCCCGGGGACGTGACGCTCGCCGTTCGAATCCGGGGCAGCGATGCGCTGCGTGCGGACGCAACGCTCGAGCGCGTCCGCGGCGCGCTCGGCAGGATGGTCGGCTCGCGCGAACTCGGCGCGGCGTGGGAACGGTTCGCGGCTGACCTCGGGATGGAGGGCGCGGTGCTGGCGGAGCGCCTCATGGGCCAGGATGCCCTGTATGCGGAGCGAACGCGTGCGGGCGGCATCGAGTGGGTGGCGATCGTCCGAAGCGAGCAGCCGATGCAGGACCTGATGGTCTCCCGGCTCAAGCCCGCGGTGGGCGTCGGCGGCCGCTGCGTCTACCCGGAGCGCCGCATCGCCACCACCTGGCGCCCGCCGTACCTGCTGATCGGCCCGTCCGACCGCACCGGATTGCTCGACGACACGGTCGCGCGGTTCGATGCCTCGGAAGACGCGGGCTCGCTCGCCGTCGACCCGGACCTTGCGCCCGCCTCGCGCTGGGATCCGTGGCCCGTGGAGGTGGTGCTGCGCCATGAGTTGCCCACCGGCGGTCTGACCGCGCTCACCGCCCGTCCCGACGACGGCGTCCTGCGCATCCGTCACCGCAGCCGGTTCGAGCGGCCCCCGATCCACCTGGGTCCGGGGATTGCCGCAGACCGCGCCACGCTGCGGGCGCTTTCCGGCACCGGCCTCGCCGCGTTCACCTTCGGCCCCTGGCGAGGCGTGCTGGACCCGGCCGAGCCGCTCGACGCGGTGCTCCTGGAGGGCGGGTTCGACGAATCGATGCGGGCAAACCTGGGTGCCCGCCAGGTGGCGCTCCTCGACGATGCCCCGATGCGAGGGACACGCGTGCGCGTCCCGTCCGTGGCGGTGGCGTTCGAGGTGCGTGACCCGATCCTGGCGCAGCGCCAGTGGGCGGGTTGGGCGCGTCGACTCTCCGACAGCATCGCGCGTCGCGCGGGCCTGCAGCCGACGTCGTCTCCGCCGCCCTGGGGGCCCGGGGAAGGCGCGGGGGTCGTGCGGTCGATCGACGTCTCCGCCGCGCTCCGCGCGCTGACCGAGGACCATCCGTTCGCGCGCGGCGTGCGGCTCGCGTGGTCCGGCCGCACCGGGCCGGGCGGGTCGTGGATGGTCGTGGGCAGCGAACCCATGCTCGTCGATCGGCTGGCCGCCACCGTCGCGGCCACGGGGCGCGCGCCCGACGAGGGCGGCGCGAACGAACTCGCGGAGGTGTCGGGTGAGGCCGTGGGCGCGCACCTGCGCTCGTGGCTCCTCGAGCCAGGCATCCTCGTCCGTGGTCCGGTGGATGACTTCGCCGCCGCGGTGGAACTGGCCGCGGAGATCGCCGCAGCCGCACCGATGGTCCGCTGGCGGGCCTCGGGATTCCCGGGCGGGGTGATCGAGGGCGTGGCGGAGGTCGACCTGCGGTCGCGGGCCGCCGCGACGGGTGCGCGGTGACGGAGGAGCGCGCAGAGCTGCTGCTGCGGTGCGGCCGCCACCCGCTGGCGGCGGAGGTGGCCCGCGGGCTGCATCGGGGGCGCGTCGGTCCGGGGTGCCGCGTGATGGTGGCCGCAAGCGGCGGTGCCGACTCGACCGCGCTCCTCGCCTTCTGCGCCGGCCTTGCCGAGCGCGGGACCGTGGTCCCCGTGGCAGCGCACGTGGACCACGGCCTGCGTCCCGAGAGCCCGCTCGACGCCGAGGCCGCGCGCTCGGCGTCGGCATCGCTCGGCGTGCCGTTCGTTGCCCGGGTGCTTCAGCTTGCTCCCGGTGCCGGCGTCGCCGCACGGGCCCGCGAGGCGCGCTACGCGGCGCTCACGGCGATGGCGCGAGAGTCCGCCGCCGCGATCGTGCTCACGGCGCACCATGCCGACGACCAGGCGGAGACGGTGCTCCTGGCCCTCGCCCGCGGTGCCGGGCTCGATGGCATCGGCGGCATGCCCGCGCGACGGCCGATGCCGTGCGCGCAAGGGGAGGGAGTCGATGTCGTCAGGCCGTGCCTGCGCATCGCGCGCGCGGACCTCCGGCAGGCATGCGTGGACCTCGGCCTTGCGTGGCGCGAGGATCCCGGCAACGATCGCGTCGACACGCCTCGCGGCGCGGTGCGCGGGATCGCGCTGCCTGCGGTCGAGCGGTCATGGCCGGGGGCGGCACGCCGGATCGCGCGCGGCGCCGAACTCGCCCGGCTCGGCGCGGCACTCCTTGAGTCGCACGTGGCGGCCATGCGCCAGGCCGACGGCTCGTTCGCGCGGCAATCGCTGCGCGGCGCGCCCGAGGCGCTCGCGGCCACGGCCGTTCGTTCGCTCGTCGGCGATCGCGCCGATGACGCCGTGGTCTGGCAGGCCGCGGAGGCGGCCGTCGACGGGTCCACGGAGCCGCGCCGATTCGCGCTGCAGGACGGATGGTCGCTGGTGGTGGACGCGCACGCCCTGCGCGCGGAGGCGCCTCAGGGCGACGACTCGGGGTCGTGTCGGCAGCGCGTGTAGTCGCTCCAGGTGACGCACGCCACCTTGCCTTCCTCGAACCGGACGATGGTGGGCGGGGTGAGCAACCAGCGCGGGCCCGCGGGAAGCGACAGGCGTTCGCAGTTGATGCACTCCACCTCGGAGGGCTGGTCGGACTCGAGGAGCTTCTCGCCGGTGGCCGGCGGAACCTCCACCGCGATCACCTCGCCCTTGTTGTCGCCCTTGAAGTAGACGTTGAACAGGTCGTGGCAGCGCCCGCACCGCGGGGAGTAGAAGACCACCCACTTGGTGCCCTCGAGGGTGAGCGCGGTGAGCTGGGGGACGTGACGGGCGATCCCCGCCTCTGCGGCGGTGCGTCCGACCCACTCGTCGGGGTTGAGCACGATGGTCTCGACGCCGTCGGCACCGATGGAGGCGTTTGCTCGCTCCGAGAGCGGCAGTCGCGCTGATGTCGCCAGCGCCGCGGTGAGGAGCGCGAGCGTGCCGAGCACCGTCCACGCTCCGATGCGGCGCACGGAGGCCGGTGCGGCCGCCGGGCGGCTGAGTGCCCAGAGGAACGCCGATCCGATGGCAAGGCCGGCCACGGGCGCAGCCCACGCGCCGAGCGGGACCACCGCCGACCCGGGGGCGTTGACGATCGCGGACAGCTCCGCCAGGCCGCTGAAGGCAAGCGCACCGCCCGTGAGCCAGGCCACCGGTCGCCACAGCGCGCCGGAGGCGGCGGCCAGGATCGCTGCCGTCGCCTGCAGCGCAAGGAGCACCCGCAGCGCACGGTCGGGGCCGAGCCCGGTCTTCACCGAGACGTTCGCCAGCCAGTTGGGGAGCGAGTCGCCGCCGCGGGCCACCTCGATGGCGACGCAGGCGAGGAGCGCTGCGGCAACGGAGGCTCTGAGGAATCGCGGCGGCATGGGAAGGACTCAGCGGGCGTTGAGGGCTTCGCGGACGGCGTCCGGATTCTCGCTGTCGGTGCACACGCCGACCACCACGCCGTCCTGGATGGTGAGGAGGACGGGGGTACTGAAGACGTAGGTGATGCCCGCCGGGAACTGGGCCTTGCCGCACTCGGTGCAGGGGTTCTCGAGGAGCTCGCCCGTGGCGTCCGGGATGGCAACGGTCATCGTCGGCGTGGGCAAAGGGCCGCTGAAGTACTTCGTGAGAAGCGCATGGCAGTGCTCGCAGTCCTCGCGCATGAAGACGATGTGGTGCCGGCCCGCGTTGAGGTTCGCAGGAAGCGGCCGGGAGATCAGGAGCATCAGTTCCTGGGCATCGAGGCGCTTTCCCCTCCAATCCGGGAACTCCGGCGCATACCAGGGCTTTGCCGTCGCGGGCATCGGCGGCCACGGGGCCGAGCTCGGTTCGGGCGCGGGCTGCGCGGTGGCGTGCCCCGCATCCGGCGTCGGCGCGGGGGGCGTTGCCATCGGCGCCGTACCGGCGGCGGAGGTGTCTTCGAGCTTCACGCCCTCGCGCGCCGGCACCGCGAAGGCAAGGGCGCCGCCGACGATCGCCGCGGCGGTGACCACCGCTCCCGTCCGGAACCGTCCCGCCGCGTGAGACGGACGGAGCGCCACCAGCCCGGCGAGCAGCGCGCCGTCGATCGCAAGCATCCAGCCCGGCGACGGTCCGCTGTTGCCGAAGCATCCGCAGCTTGCCGCCCCGGACGCGATGAGCACCAGCAAGATGGTGCAGAAGAGTGCCAGCATGGCGATGCCGATGGCGCGCGAGAGCCGCGCCGGTCCGAACGCCATCAGGAGCGCGGCGGCGACCTCGACGGCCACCATGCCGCGCATCGCCGGATCGAGGTAGCGCTCGCGCGGGATGCCTGCCATGGTCACGAACACGAAGTCGGTGACATCGGTGACCGGCTTCGGAAGGAGCTGCGGGTTGCGCTCCCAGAGCTTGAAGAGGGCGCCGGCAAGGATCCAGCCGGGGACCACGGCCCGGCACATCAACGTTGCCGCCACTGCGGGTGCGTGCGGCGGGGCGGTGTCGTGTGGTGCGGAGTGCGGCATTCGTGGGCCCTTTCCTCGCGTCATGGTAGCCCCGATGCGGGAGCAATCGTCCCCGAATCCGGGTAGGCCCCGCCAGCGAAATTCGGTTGTGCCCGACCCTGCCCATGCCCCCTCCGTTCGTCGGTGGTGGGCGGTGCTGCACGACCAGCTCGACGCCGCGCACTGGCGATCGGTGGCTGCGGCCTCCGGTGCCCGCGGCCTTGCCGCGCCCGGGATCGTGCTTGTCGAGAGCGGCGAGTGGCTCTCGCGGCGGCCGTACCACCGGCAGCGAGTCGCGCTCATCCTGCTCAACCAGCGGTCCTTCGCCGCGGAACTCCGGGAGGCGGGGATTGAGGTCGTCGAGGTCCGCACCGATGGCCCCGTGAGCGATGCACTCGCCGGCGCGGCACGCGATCGCGGCACCCTCATGGTGCAGGAGCCCGCGGAACGGGAGATGCGCGCCGAGCTGGCGCCCCTCGCCGCGCGCGGCG
>VGXR01000073.1 GCA_016873255.1 Planctomycetota bacterium | reverse complement strand
CGAGCGCGCTTTGCGGGCGCGCGAGGTAATCGTTCCGCGCGATCGTGGCCGCGAGGCGCGTCGCGGTCGCTCACTCGCAAGTATGGCGATGTTCTCCGTGACGACGAACCATGGGGTGACGTTCTACGCCCGACGACGAAACATGTTTCGCAGATCTACGCGCTCTAGCCGTCCAAGCCCGGCTTTCGTCATAGCTTCACGACATCAATATCTCTGCCTAGCGAGCCACGCAGAGCCGCCAGATCCCCCGCCAGGCTCCCCGATCACTCAGGCGGGACCCGAAGCATCAGTCACGCCGGACACCGGCTCACGCAGAACGTGGCTGACCGCCTCCAACCTCTCGAAGCGCGCCTGGCACAACTCATCCACGCGAGCTTCAGGCAGCGTGTCATAGAACTTCAGTTTCTCGGCGAGCGCCCTGAACGCCGACGACGAGAACGCCACCGGAGAATCTCGCAGAGAGGAGATCGCCTTCATCGCATCCTCACGCGTCACTCCTTCAGGGAACGTCACCGACATGTCATCGCTGGCAGCAACTCCATCGAGCAGCTGCCCAACGCTCCACGCCAACCGGAGATTCGCGATCGTCCCACCACAGGTCCACCACTGCATATGGCCGTTCGGGGCGTCGCGGATGACTGTCTTGCCTATCTGCAGCCACCAGAAGTCACGGCGCGCATCAGTGAGCGCGTCGGCGGCTCGCCTCGACAGGTACGCCGCATCGTTCTGCCCGCACACGATCCTGCGTACGGCCTGCGCCATCTCGAAGGACATCTCGGGCCC
This sequence comes from Planctomycetota bacterium, assembly GCA_016873255.1. Classification (GTDB taxonomy): domain Bacteria; phylum Planctomycetota; class Phycisphaerae; order Phycisphaerales; family SM1A02; genus UBA966. The sequence goes on along the minus strand of VGXR01000073.1, from coordinate 9,097 downwards.
GTCACCGAGCCACCGGGAGCGGCCCGGGTCGGTCGTTGGCTCCACCTGCACGATCCCACGGTTCCAATCGATGTCAAGCAAGCGCCACGATCGCCCTCCAAGAAGGAGAGCGCGTGACTGGCCCTTCATCGCGAATGTCACTCGATCGACCTTACCCACCTCGCGGTTGCCGTATCGCACCTCGAACAGGCTTTCGCTCGTGAAGATCGACATGAGGTCGAGGAAGTTGAGGCCACCCAACTGCCGCTCGCCCTCCTCCGTGAACCAGTAGATGCCACTGTCCTGCGCCAGCTGAACTCGCGACTCGAGCAGGTCAAGAACTTCTGAACCCGCTGCCGCGTCCAGCGCGGCCTGGGCTATAAACGTCTCGAGCCCCGCCATCCAAGATGCCTTGGACACGCCCTTGTGCTGCAGGATCTGCGCGAGGATCTGCTGCGCCAGAAGGTGATAAGGCTTGCCTGGCGGGATCACCGGCTCGACGAACCCGCGCCCATGCAGCTCGAGTAGCGCAGCTGCACGCAGGAGCGCCGAGTGATCGCATGCCAGGAAAGTGCAGTTTCGTGTTGTTCCCTCGCGGCGACCAGTTCGTCCAAGCCTCTGAAGGAACGAGGCCACGGATGAAGGGGCGTCTAGCTGGATGACCCGATCAAGATCCCCCACGTCTATGCCTAGCTCGAGCGTGCTGGTGGCGACAATCACGCAGTTCTCCGCATCGGAGAACGCTCTCTCCGCTTGCCGCCGTTCCTCATAGCCGAGCGCGCTGTGTGAGACGAAGGTGTCCACGCCGAGGCGCTTCAGCTCATTACCCATCTCCTCGGCGCGCTGCCGACTGTCGACGAACACGAGCCGCTTCTCGCCTCGATGCAGCTGCGAAATGACCCGTGCGGCGTTCAGCAGGCTGCCGACGTAGTCAAGCTTGAGCTCCGCTGCGGCAGGACCCGCGGCCTTGGGGTTGACGACAATCGGCGCGAGTCCCTCGGCTCGCTGTGGTGAAAGCCACTTGAGGATCTGGTCGGGGTTACCGATGGTTGCGGAGAGCCCGATCCGCTGGATTGGCCGACCGGTGAGCCCCTCGAGCCGCGAGAGCACAGCCAGGAGGTGCCATCCCCGATCAGCTGCCGCAAACGCATGAACCTCGTCGACGATGACGGTTCGCACGCCGCCGAAGAACAGCTCCTCGTTCGTGTAGGCGGACACGAGCTGGGCCTCGACGGATTCCGGAGTCGTGATCAGTATGTCCGGCGGGTCCTTCCGGATGCGCTTGCGGTCGCCCTGCGAGGTGTCGCCATGCCATACCTCGGCCCGCCGTCCGACGTAGCCGGCGTATCGGGAGATGCGCGGTCCAAGGTTGTTCGCAAGGGCTCGGAGCGGACACAGATACAGGACCGATAGGCCGCCCCAGTCCTCCTGCAGCATTCGCGAGAGCGCGGGGAACACCGCCGCCTCGGTCTTGCCGCCGGCCGTTGGCGCAAGGAGGACGCAATCCCGCGCTTCGTGCACGGGAAGGACCGAATCGCGTTGCAGCGGGCGCAACCCGGGCCAGCCAAGCGAGTTCACGATGTGATACTGCACGGACTCGTGAAGCCGCTCAAACCCCTCAGCCGTCATGGCAGGCTGATCTCGATGTCGTCCACATCATTCCTGCCGATCGCAGCCCGCTCCTGCTCAGTGAGCTCGGAGTTCACGATCTTCAGCGAACCATCCCGCCGCGGATCGAAGTCCGGGTGGTCGTTCACGCCGTCAAGGATGTCGATCAGCTTCTTGAGGAAGATCCGCGGCGCAATCGCAGCCTTACCCACGAACTGCATGGAGATGCCCCGCGACAAGTCCTCGATGAACGCATCATCGCACCGGGCGCGAAGCCGATCTCCCGCCGCCGCACCGCTGGCATAGATGTCCCGAACGCGTGAGCCGAGCACAAGAAGCGTCTCGAAGTCGAACGCGCGTAGCCTGATTCGCGGCGCGCGCGGATTGTCGAACTTCGGGTCATCCCGGAAGTCGGTGTGGAGCCGCTGCGCCAGCGGCGCAAGGCGCTGCACACCTTCCGTCCCGGTGAAGAACGCCGGCGTCCCAGTGATCACCATGAAGAGGCCGGGAAACCGACCTCCAGCGAGCTCGTCGAGCAGGCCGCGAAGCGCGTTGAGCCCCTTCTCCCGCACGTCCGACCGGACACGCTGGAGCGTCTCGACCTCATCAAGCACCACCACGAGACCACCGAACCCGCAGTCCCGGATCACTGTCAGCAGGCCAGCAAGCATCTGCAGTGCGCCGTCATGGTCAATGTCACCCTTGATGTCCGCGCGCCGCTTGATGGAGGCGGCCACATTCGGCTGGCCCGAGAGCCAGGCAACGAGTCCCCGCGCAGTCTCGTCATCGCCGCCTGCAGAGGCGATCCGGATCGCGCGCACGACCTGAGCAAAGATCGGCGATACGCGGGTGGCGTCGGTGAGCCGCTGGTCGAGCAGTGCCCTCACCCGAGCCTCGAAGGCATCGGTGCCTGCGACAAGCCCCTCCTTCTCGACATCCTGCTCCAGCGTGAAGAACCACTGGTCAAGCACCGCCTGAAACGCGCCGAACTGCTGGGCCGAGGTCGAGAGCCGCTCCATGATGCGGCGATACACGGTCTCGTGCCGATGCAGTGGCGTCTCCGTCTCGGAGATCTGCACCTCCGCGGTCACGAAGCCGGAGCGCTTTGCCCGCTCGCACAGCCAGCGCGACGCGAACGTCTTCCCGCTGCCGTACTCCCCCTGAAGAGCCTTGAAGCCAGCGCCCCCCTGCTTGAGCTTCGCGAACTCCTCAGCGAAGAAGCCCTCGAAGCGATCGAGGCCAACTGCGAGCACATCGAGACCCTGCTGCGGGACTGTCCCGCGCCGGAGCGCATCGATGATGTCCTCACGGCGCTTTGGGCTCACAACCATCATCGACCTCCACCGATGGCGAACTGGGACTTCAGCAACTCGACGTCCAGCGCGAGCGAGTCACGGTCTGGCTGCCCGAGGACGTCGTACCCGTCCACATTGAGCAGGTTCCGCAGAAGCGTCACGCGCTTGCGGGTGTCGGCCACTCCGAGCTCGAGCCTCGCTGCCAGAGCCTGTTCCGTCATCTTAATGACGCCGCTACCCGACACTCCCTGCTCGATGAACACGTTGAGTATCCGCCGGGCAATGTCGTCAGGCAACGACGCCCTGCCGGCGATGCGGCCCTGATAACGGTACGTCTCGCTGTCGAACAGCCGACCGATCCAGTCGCCTTCTCGCCGAGGGAACAGACCGCCATCATCAGCGCTTTCGGGCGCTTGCCTTGTTCGCGATCGCGGCGCGACAGCAGGCTTGCGAGCAGCTGCGGTGGCAGCAGACTCCGCCTCCCACCAGCCTGGCTTCCTCGCCTCCAGAGGGATCCATCCCGCAAGGTTCGCATCGTCGCTCATGTGGATGAGTACGTGCAACGGACAGGCAAGCTCCTGGACCGTCACGCCACCGTGGTAACCGGCGCGTGGGACTCCGTAACGCACCCGCTCATCAGCAGCTACCACGCACGATCCGCCAGGCGCGAGAACCCGAGGGCCACGCGCATCGAGCTCGCCAGGCCGAAGCAGGCCATCAGCACCGCGCCAGCGCGCAGCAGGCATCAGCGTCCCGACACTCACCGCCGGCAACTGCTCGGTTGCCTCGTCAACAAGATGACCATGGTCGCTGACAAGGACGATGGCTCGACCCGCGAGCTCGCACGCCCGCACGAGACGGCCGAGTACCGGGATGGTGCGAAGGTTCCACTGGGCGCGAAGCTGGTCGCTGCCGCTGAGCTGCGCGTCTATCGCGTTCACCACACACGCGACGACCTTGGCGTCGGACGCGATCGCCTGCTCCAACTCGTTCGAGCCCGCATCGAGCATCGCCTTGTGGAACACCGCCTGACCACGTGGGCTGCGAATCGCGTTTGCCTTCAGAAACGAAGCGAACCCCTCCCGCTCATCCACCTGCGATCCCTCGCGGAGACGGCCGCAGAGAAGGCTGGTCCGTGCATACTCGGTCACGCTCGGCACAGTGCTCAGGACCATCTGCAGCGAGGAGCCGCTCGGGCGATGGCGAACCCATGCGACCTCCTCAATTGCGTGCACCAGGTCAATCGCGACCGCGTGGCTCATCCCGTCCATCACGATCAGCGCGACGGGCCTCTCTTTCGCAAGCGGCGCGACCACCCTCTCAAGGACGTGTTCGACTCCGATGAGGTTGCCCTGCGGCAGCGCAGCCGCGATGGCCGCTGGCGCGACGCTGTCATTGAGCTTCGAGCGCTCCTGGGCAACGCGCGCAGCAAGCGACTGGAATGCGCGCCGAACCTCCGGCACCGACTCGCCGTCACGCACGGCGATCCGGGCACGGTCGACCCAGCAGCCGTCGTCGGCGTACGCACAGCCTGCTCGAGCCCTGCCGGCACCGAGTGCTGCTGGGAGAGCCCGCGCACCAGCCGTGCAGCCATCGAAGCGCGATCGCCATCACCGTGGGCGGCACCCATCACATGCTGCTGAACACGCTCGACCGCACCCCGGAGCTCCGCAAGATCGTGCTCGTCCGGCGCCCTGGAGAGCGCACGCTCCACACATTCCGCCACCGCACGAACCCGCTGTGCAAGCCCGGTCGGCAGGTCAGCGCTCGCGTGAGCAACGGCCTCGCCGTCGAGGTCGTCCACGAGAATCGCATCGGCCTGCGCCCGGACGCGCGATGCCATGGCAGCCGAGTCAGCCCGCGAGATCACCTTGCGGACCGCACTTGCCCACCTTGATGCCACAACACCGTCGATGCCCCGGACACCAAATCGCTCGGCAAACGCACCACGCACCGGGAGGGCGTAGGAGTCGTGGACCTCGAACAGGCACTGCGCCACGAGTCCGGCTGCCAGCACTTGATCTCCAAGTCCTCGCTCGACGACAGAGAGGATCGTCGTACCTAGCCGGTCCAGCGAGTCCTGGATGACGCACTTGAGTTCCTCGCGCCCCTCAGGAGGAAGCCCCTTGTAGCTCAGTGCGAACGCCGGGGTGGCTGCAGCCTCCAGAAACTCCTCGTCGCTAGGGCGTGCCGAGCGAAGTCCGAAACTGGCAAGCACGATCCCCCACGCAGTCTCCAAGTCGAGCGTGCCGCCCGGAATCACCCTGTCCGATTGCTGAGCGCTAAGAAGCCGCTCCGCCATCCATGCGTGCCGAACCAACCTTGGATCCACCGATGCCACCCCAAACAGCAATCGCACGACTGGCCAGGGCTGCACCGGCTCGATTCGGCGTAACGCAACCTTCGCGAGATTCTCCCGGCCGAAGGCCCTCGAGTCGAGGTCGGTCAGTATGACCAGGTCATCGTTGCCGCGAGCCTCATGAAGAACCTCGCGTAGCCGAAGAGGCGAGCGGGCTTCCCGAACTTGAGTCCTGCGACCGTCAACGTCAATCTCCGGGCGCCCGCCCCACGGAACCTTCGACTCGATCGCAAAGACGGTCGCTGCCTTGTCCTTCCGGCGCAAGGCCGTGACAAGCGCCTCCACTGTGCGCGACGTCAGCACCATGACTTGGCCTCATGAGCGCGTGAGCAGGATGCCACCGCCGACACGGTCATTCCTCGACGATCTCCCATGAGAGGTTCACCTTCGCCGTGGGCTTCTGCGTGAGCACGTCAAGAAGTTCCTTGACGCTCGCCCGCGTGGCGTCTGCCTTCGCCTCGGTGAGCGAGCCCTTGCGCACGCCCTTCGCCGGCGTGACCTGAGGCACCGTGCCCGTACCGACCGCCGACGAGGAGGTGTTTGGCGGCAACGGCGGCGGGATCACCGGCTTGGAAGCCTCCAGCATGAGCGCACTTGCCTGTTCCACCGCACTGTCAAGTGCCCTCTTGAGCGCCGCATCGACCTCGTCTGCCGACAGCACGCTGCGCACCTTGCTGAGGATCAGCGCGGCACGATCATGACGGTCGTCCGTGAGACCCTGGATCATCTGGAAGCTGGCCCAGTGCGCCGACCGCAACGCAGATGCGACATCCGACGCTGCGGAGATCGACTTCGCCAAAGCCGCAAGCCGTTCGCCGGCGAACCCTGCGATCTTCCCAACCCGGGCCACATCATCGCCAGGCGCCAAGGCCTCCAACAGCTTCTGCGCGGTGTCCGCCGTCTTCCGGCGCGACGCGTCAGCCGGGCAGTGCGCCAACACATTTGGCGACTGGAGTGCCTCTCGGAGCTCCCGGATCCCCGCGCTCCGCTCAGCACGCATGCGCTCCGCCTCGTTGTTGAATCGGCCGAAGGCGTTGACAGTGAGCACAGCGCTGAGCCCGCATCCGAACACCGAGTTCATGACTTGAACCGCGTCGGACCACTGGGCCTCGGACGGCAGCGGCATCTGCCGGAGCACGATGTCATCGTCCAGCTTGCCGATCTGGGAGTCGTTGATGGCGGCGCCGAAGCGCACCATCCGCAGCTTCACCCGGTCGGCGTACAGGAGTATCACGAGATCCGCCATATCGCGGACCAGTCCCCGACGCTGGGGCTCGTCCAGCGCTTCCCTCAGCTCCGCGACCGAGATCTCCCCATCAGGCTTCTGCAGGCGGGCACGCTCGAGCTGGTCGAAGAGCTCAGTGCTGAGCACCGCTGCACCATCCTGCACGGTCATCCGCGCGATCCCAAGCGGCCGCGCGATCTCCCACATGTACTTGCGCTCGTTGGAATCCGGCTCTACCCGCAGCGCCGGATCGCCGATGCCTCGGCGGCAGCACTCCAGCACCTTGGTCAGCGCGGCACGCCCAAACCAGGTTCCCGTGCCGAAGTCGGGATGCGCCGGGTACTGGGCCGCCAGCGCCTTCTCGACAAGCGCCTTCATCGCATCTTCGAGAGATGCGGCCACCGGCATCAGCGGCACATACGACGAGTCCAGCGAGTGGAAGAACTCGTCGGCGCCGACATCGTCCACCACCCCCTCCATGCAGTTGGTCAGTCCGTATGCGCTCTTGAGCGCATCGCTGAGCCTCGACTGCAAGGCCGACTGCTGCTGGCGCAGCAGGCCGCGCACGCTCTCCCGGTCGGCAGCGGGGACGTTCCGGGTGTGCCGGTCGAAGTTGTCCTCGCTCTTGAGCAGCGCGTCGATACGCACCAGCTTCCCGAGGTCCCGCTGCAGCGCCTCGCCGAAGGTCCTCGGCGTCCAGACCACTGTGCGTGCAGAGCGACCCTCCGCGCGGAACGCCGAGAGCCGATCCCGATCAGAGACAGCGCCCTGCTGAGCGGCGTCAGGCAGCGGATAGTCGACGATCACCTTCCAGGACTCGTCGTCGTTTGCAAGCTCGCTGCTGCTGAGCGCGCTCACGTTGGCGTACAGCAGCGTGTACGTCCTTGGCGTGCGCCGCCAGTCCATCTTGCACTCGTGCACTGGACGGAACAGCCCGTCAGCCGATGCGTCGTCGAGCCCTACCGCCGCAAAGAACATCCGGCGCAGCGCCTGCACCTTGGCGGCCTGCGACTCGAACTCCGACGCGCCTGTGACGATCGAGGTGATGTCGTGCTCGGTGGGCACGATCCCGACGTGCGGGTTGCCGGCAGAACCGCTCTCCGTGATCTTGACCTCAGGGACCTCAGCCGCAATCTCCTGCAGCACGGCAAGCGCCTGCTGCGCCTCACCGCCGGGCAGCGGTGCCCGAATGGACCCGTGGTTCAGGTGCACCGCGCGCTTGATGTCTAGGTTTGCCAGCACCTTGCGAGCCTCGACGACGTTCGCCAGCAGAAGCGTCTTCACGATCCGTCCGATGCCAAGGCACATCTTGGCCTTCTGGTCTCCCGCTGCAGCCCCAGCACGCGTAGCGTCAGGATGGACCCCGTACTTCCGTTCAAGCAGAGGCGCAATCCGCTCGAGCCAGAGCCTCTTTGCGCGCCCGAAGCGCACCTTGAACAGCTCGTCAATCGCCAGCTGCCCCACGGCGAGCTGGTCGAAGAGATCGCCCATCGGGATGACCGACTCGAGCTCGAGCGTGTCGCGATGCGCCACCAGCAGCTCGCGCATGACCTTTAGGGCGGTACGGTCACGCTGAAGCAGCCCTGACGCCGCCACAAGCACGTCGACCACTGCCGGCGTGAACGGGTAGACCTTGCGGAAGTCCTGCTGCGATGCCTCCGAGCCGAGCGTCTGCAGGGCCGTGGCATTGATGGCAGTCGCGCGTGCGAATGCGGAATCGATCGCCGCCCGTGCCGACTCGTCCTTAGGTGCCAGAAGCCTCTGCTCGGCGATGGTCGGAAGGTCGGTGTCGGAAAGCTCGATCGGGGACCCGAAGCGTGCCTCGTGGTGCTGCAGCTTCGCGTAGATCTGCGTGCCGGCGAAGTTCGGCAGCGTGGTTGAGATCAGCTCGCTCAGGTCACGCTGCCGCGCGACGAAGGACACCATCGGCAGCGCACGGTCGCCAGCATTTGCCTCCACGAGCTGCACGAGCTTCTCGATCTCGCGGTTGAGGAACTCCTGCTCCGTCGCGTGCTGGGCCAGCCACAGGATGAGCTCGTCGAGGCACAGCACGATCGCCTCGTAGCCAAGGTCCTTCGCGTGGACCGCGATGCGCTTCAGGCCCTCGTCAAACGGCACGTACTGGTTGCCCTGATGCGCGAATGCGTCGGCCATCGGGCGGAACATCGGGACCCGGTCGAGCAGCGTCGAGATCAGCGAAAGCCTCTCCGGATCCGACTCGTCCGCTGCCACAGCGCGGTCAAACCTCGCGGCATCCCACGCGCCTCCGAGGTCTCCCCAGCCGTCGTCAGAGCTTCCTCCTAGCTGGGCGAAGAAGGCAGCATCGCCAATCTGCGCCCTCAGGGCGTTCGCGGAACTGAAGAGCGCACCCGACTGGTACACCGGAGCCGTCGGCGCATCCGCGTGCTTCGCACGCACCTGCTGCATGTAGCCGCCCAGCACGCGATCCTCGATCGAGCGCGCACCGAGCATGTGGTAGCCGAGCACAAGCACCTTGCGCTTGCCGATCCACTGGTTCTGTGCCACCACCGGCGCAAGCGACGCCTTTGACACCGCCTCCGGGGCGCCCTCGAGAAGGAGCGTCAGCACCGCCATGAAGTGGCTCTTGCCCGAGCCGAAGGAGCCATGCAG
>VGXR01000072.1 GCA_016873255.1 Planctomycetota bacterium | reverse complement strand
CTAACAACCGGTTGCAGCGGACGGTCCGCTGCGCGGCCCGCCGCTGAACCTGACCGTTCGGCCTCATTGGTACCGATGCCATGTATGACCTATTCGGCCCATGGTTCTACGAATGGTGGGCTGGGCTGCCCCGTGGCACGCGTGTCGCTATGGCTGTGGTTGTCCTCGCCAGCGGTGGAATCGGGGTCTGCCGGCGGCCGCCGTGCCCGCCTTCTGGCTCGCGGCTTCGGCGCTCACCGAACTCCTCGAAGGGCGGGCCACGCTCGAGGCGCTCCGCGGCCGCGGCGGCGTGCTCGTGGAAGGCGACGAGGCCGGCCGCCGCGTCGCGCTCGACGTGCTCGGATCGCTCGCCCCGGCCCGCCGCGGCCTGGTCACGGCGTAGCGACGCGACGGCTACAACGCCCGCCGGTTGCGGCTCCAGTGGCGGCTGCGGGAGGGCGCGGGGTGCGGTCTCCGCTACGATGAGTGGAGTGCGACCGTCTTGGATCCTCGTCGCTACCGCCGTGTTGCTCGCTGGGCTCGTCGCCCTCCGTGCACGGACCGCCTCCCGGCCGCTCGAGCACGCGGCTCCGGTGCGGCCCAGCCGCCATGCGGCGCCGCCGGATGACGTCCTGGCACTCAACACCGCCGGTCCGCGCTGCGTGCCGGAATCGCTCAGCGAAGCGGTGCTGCCCGACGAGCGGCCCGCGGTGGTGCTGTTTCTCAAGGCGGGTTGCGGTTGCAGCGAGGATTTCGCCCGGATGTTCACGGCCCTCGAGCCGGAGTTCGCCGCCCGGGCCTCGTGCCTGGCGGTGATCGAGGCGGCCGAGAGTGACGCCGGTCCGTTTCTCGCGGCCACGGGCTTGACGACGCCCCGACTGGTCCAAGCCGACGGCAGTCTGGCGGCGGCCTGGGGCGTGACGAAGGCAGGCTGCATGGCGCTCGTGCGGCCCGACGGCACAGTCGAGGCGGTCTGGCCCGGCCTCTCGCGGCAGGGATGTCGCGACGTCGCCGGCCGGCTCGGCGACCCGCAACTCCTGTCGGCAGAATCACTGGCGCTGCTTCCGGGCGCCGCCACCGCCGGCTGTCCGCTTCACTCCGCTTCCCTCACCTCACCTCCAGGAGCATCCCCATGAACGACGTCTTCGCCGCCAAGTTCACCCGCCGCAGCCTGTTTCGGCTGGGCGCCGTGGGGCTGCTCGGTGCCGGTGGCTTCGGCGCCGCCCGCCTCCTGGCCGGCCGGCCGGCCGAAGCGGCGTTGCAGGAGGGGGCGGCGGCGGAAGACGCCCGCTTCGGAGGACTCCGCGAACAGCTCGGCCGATACATCCTGCTCACGCCCCAAAAACTCGGTGGCGGCACCCACGCCGTGGACCTGGCGGCACAGAAGACGCTGGCCTGGATCTCCTACTGGAACTACGGCGACAGCTGTCCGATCTCCCATCACCTCGCGGCGTTTCCCGCCGACTCCGGCGATCCGTACAAGGGCTTCGAGTTCGTCAACTCCACGCAGGGTGGCGACAACGTGCTGATGTATGGACTTCCGACGCGGATCCGCGAGAACGGCATGCTCGGCCGGGCGGGGCAGGGCAATCACATCTACCGCGTCGGTTACGACGGCAAGACGGGACAGATGGAACTCCTCGAGGACGTCGCCGAGACGACGGGGATCGGCCTCGGCGTGCACACCGTCCCCTTCCCGGACGGAACCGGCTTCGCCTGCGGCGACGGCCAGAAGGACATCGTCGCCTTCTTCTCCCGGGCCCGCGGCCGGGAGAAGACCTCGGTGCTGGCGGCCTTCCGCGCCGATTGGCAGCCGAAGGCCGATGACCTCGGCGACACCTGGCGGAAGGGGGGCCGGATCGTGCTCACGCGGCTCGCACCGAGCCTCGACCTCGGCCGCTACGACCTCGAGGGCACCACCGGCAACAAGATCAACTTCGAGATGGCCCCGATGGCGGAGCTGCGGGTGGAGCGGGGCCAGGTCCCCGGCGACGATGTCCGTGGGCTCACGGGCCTCGACTTCTGCCTCCACGATCCTGGTCACCGGTTCTCGTTGATGGGGCTGCGCATGTGCGGCGGCGGGTTCATCCTCGACCGCCAGAACTGGGAGCCCGTCTGCTTCATCCAGGCGAACGAGGGGCTGCAGGACAACTTCCCGCTGCAGAAGATTTCGAGCTCCCCCGACACCTGGGCCGTGGATCTGCCCGCCGTGGGCAATCCGATCCACGAGTCGGGCTTCCATCCCGCCGGCGGGTTCCTCTGCATGATGAACAACCTCCGCGCCAACAACGTGGCCGTGTTCGACACCGCGAACGCGGATCCGCGGAAGTGGAAGCGGGTGACCTTCGTCAAGGATCCCGAGTGGCAGGGCGAGTTCCCCTCGCCGTTCCATCTCAACTACTCGATCGACGGCACGAAGTGCTTCTTCACGGTGCTCCGACCCAAGCCGATGCGGTCGGACGTGGTGGTGGTCGACACGAGGACGTGGAAGATCATCAAGAAGTTCCGCCAGATCGGCGTGGACGCCCAGACCACCTGCACCACCTACGACGGCAAGTATGCGATCGTGATTTTCTCGGGCTTCCAGCGGATGGAGGCGGGGGCCTTCGTGTTCCGGCAGGACACGCTCGAGCAGATCGGCTACATGCCCAACTTCGGCGGTCACCACGACTGCGTGATCGTGCCGTCGAAGGTCGAGGAGCTGAAGTACAGCCGCAGTTGTACGGTATGACCGGGCGGGGAGGGGCCTCTTACCTGTCGGTGCTCGCCGTCATGGCGGTGATCGACGTCACCCGCCGCCCGTGGCGGCTCGGCTTCCTGGCGGCGGGCATCGCGCTGACGGGCGCGGCGGCCTTCGGCGCGCTCGTGTTCCACGCCGCGCTCGGCCGGTCGCTCGACCGCAGTCTCGCCCGGCTCGGTGCGGATGCCGCCATCCTGCCGGCCGGGGTCACGGCGCACCTCACCCCCGTTCTCCTGACGGTTGAGCCGTCCGCGTCGATCCTGCCGCCCGGAGCCCTCGAGCGGCTCGCCGCCACGCCGGTGGTGCACGCGGTCGCACCCCAGCGGACGCTGAGCCTGGCCGACGCCGCGGGGCACCTTCCGATCGACGTGGTCGTGTTCGATCCCGTCGCCGACCTGACCGTGCTGCCATGGGTCGCCGAGCGGCTCGAGCGGCCGTTTGCGGCGGGCGACGTGCTCGTGGGCGGTCGCCGGCCGGAGGCGGTCGGCGAGCGGATCGTCGTTCAGGGCGTCGAGCTCGTCGTGCAGGGGCGGCTGGGGCTGACGGGCGCGGGGCCGTTCGAGCGGTCGTGGTTCATCGGTCCCGAGACCGCCCGTCAGCTCGCCGCCGCGAAGGTCGTCACGGCCGACGGCCGACCGTTCCCGCCGGATCCGCTGGGGGAGCCGAGCGGGGCGCTCGTGCGACTCGTGGCGGGCCGTGGCCCGGAGCAACTGCGGTTCGCGGCCACCTCGGTGCCGGAGGTCAGGCTCGTGGCCGGCGGCGGCAGCCAGATCGAGGTCCGTCAGGCCGTCAAGGCGCTCGCCGACACCTCGCTCGGGATCCTGCTCCTGTCGCTCGTGGCCCCGGCGGTGCTCGTTGGGGTGGCCTACGCCGGGATGCTCGCCGAGCGCCGCCGGGAGCTGGGCACGTTGCTGGCGCTGGGAGTACCCCGTGGCGGCGTCGTGGCGACGGTGGCCCTGGAGGCAACGCTCGCAAGCCTTGCGGGCGTGCTCGCGGGCATCGTGCTCGCGGTCGCGGTGATTGCGGGATTCCTGCGGACGATCGGGTTCACGCTCGAGCAGCGGTCGATCGAGCTGGCGGTGCCGTCACCGGGCGAACTGGCGGTTTATGCGCTGGCGAGCGGGGCGACCGTGGCGACGACCGCGATCGCCGCGGCGGCGCTGGCGGCGTGGTGGGCGGCCGGTCGGCAGCCGTGGTCCCTGTTGCGGGGCGACTCCCCATGAGCGCCCCGCCGCTGATCGAGGCCAGGCACGTCAGCCTCGCCTACCGCACGCCCCGAGGCCCGATCACGGCCGTCGCCGCCGCGAGCCTCGCGATCGCGCCGGGCGAGTGCGTCGCGATCCTCGGTCGGTCGGGATCCGGGAAGTCCACGCTCCTCGCCCTGCTCGGCGGGCTGTGTGCACCGACGTCGGGTGAGGTGGTGTTTGCGGGCCGACCGTGGCACGCGCGTCCGGCCCGGGAGGTCGAGGCTGTGCGGGCCCGCGACATCGGCCTGCTCCTTCAGGACGGGGGCCTCCTGCCGGGCCTGCGGGCGCTCGACAACGTGCTCCTGCCCGCCGTGCTCGCTGGCCGGCGCCGGGCGGCCGCGGCGGAACGGGCCGAGGAACTGCTGCGGCTCGTCGGCCTCGGCGACCGCTGGGACGCCTATCCGGCCGAGTTGTCGGGCGGACAGCAGCGGCGGGTGGCCCTCGCGCGGGCCCTCGCGGCCGAGCCGGCGGTGATCCTCGCCGATGAGCCCACCGGCGACCTCGACGCCTTGGCTGCCCGGGAGATCACGGCCATCCTCGCGCGGCTCCGCGACTCCGGCTCGACGGCGATCGTCGTCGTGACGCACGATCCGGCCCTCGCAGCGATCGCCGACCGCCGGCTGTGGATGGAGCGGGGGACGTGCACCGAGCACCTCGACGATGTCAAGCGGCCCGTCTCGCTTTCAGCGGCGATCCCGCCAGCCGTGGAGCAGGCCCGCGACGGCGTGTTCGAGCCGCCGCCGGTGGATCTGGTGCCGGCCCGGCCGGCGACGGGCGTGGCGGGGCTCGCCCGCTCGTGGCTTCCGTTCCTCGCGGGAATCGTGGTTTCCGCCGCCGCCGTTGCCCTCCTCGACGCCGTCGTCGCCAGCCGGCAGGGGGCGGTCGTCGAGACGGCCAGAGCGCAACGGCAGCTCGCGGAGGAGATGGCGCTCGAGGATCTGCGGGCCGACGTGGACGATGTCCTCGTGGACGATGTCCTCGTGGACGATGCCGGGCTCGCCACCGTCACGGTCGCGCTGCAAAACTACCGCCCGCAACGGCCGCTCCACGTGCTCGGGCCGGCGCTCGAGATCGCGGTGCAGCGGGACGGGCGGTGGGAGAGCGTCCCCGCCGATCTCGACGAGGCCGCCACCGGCATCCGCACCATCGGAGCCGACAAGACGATCCTGCCGGTGCGGTTCGAGGTTCCCGAGGGGCGGTACGACGAGCTGCTCGGGGGCTACCTGCACGTGCGCATCGGGGCGGCGATGGTGGTCGGAGACCGGCCCGACGGCAGCGGTGAACTCTTTGAGCGTGCCGATGCCTACTACATCTATCTTCGCGATCCGCGCCGCACCGAAGATGACATCCGCCGCGCGAACGGCTGGGGTGAGAAGGCGACTGTGCCGCTCTGGATCGCGATGCCTTCGCACTGAGGGTGGCACCGCGTCGGTGGCAAAGGGCGAGCCATTCGCGGCCCCGAATCGACGGGCGCGGCCGGTTTCCAGGCGGGCAACTGACAGGGGTGCGCTGAACAGGTCCGCCCACTACGAGAGACTTTCGCGGCCCAAGTGGCCGAGAGGAGTCTCCGATGAAGCGTCCGACGAGCAGGAAGCGCCACCGTCCCGAGGAGGTCGTGGCGAAGCTGAGGCAGGCTGACGAGGCACTTGCCAAGGGAGTGCCGATTGCCGAGGTGGCACGTTCGCTTGGCGTGAGCGAGGTCACGCTGCACCGCTGGCGCGCCGAGTACGGTGCGGTCGACCGCGACGCGGTACGCCGCCTGAAGGAGCTGGAGAAGGAGAACGCGCGGCTGAAGCGCCTGGTCGCCGAGAAGGAGCTCGACATCCAGATCCTGAAAGAGGTGGCCAAGGGGGAATTCTGAGCCCGGTGCGCAGGCGCCGAGCCATCGACCATGTGACTGCGGTGATGGACGTGTCCGAGCGGCGCGCGTGCCGTGCGGTCGGTCAGCACCGCAGCACCCAGAGGCGCCCGGCGCCTGCGAACCCCTACCGGGACATGCTGGTGGCGCGGATGCGCACGCTGGCGGTGGAGAATCCGCGCCGGGGCCGCCGGTACGTGATGGACCTGCTGCACAAGGAGCGCTGGCAGGTCGGTGCGCGACTGATGAAGCGGCTGTGGCGCAGCGAAGGCCTGCTGGTGCCGCAGAGGCGCAGGAAACGCAGGCGAATCGGAAATGGCAAGAACGGCATCGTGGAGAGCTTCAACGGCCGGCTGCGCGACGAGCTGCTGTCGTCGGAGATCTTCGACACGCTTGCCGAGGCGCGCTACCTCGTGGACCGGTGGCGCCTGCACTACAACCACCGGCGCATCCAGCGGGCGCTGGGAAAGATGACCCCCTCGGCGTTCTCGGCCAGATGTGCTTGGGCGCCTTCGCGCAGGCTCGCTCCGCTCGCCCGCGATGCGGCGCCCAAGCGAGACACCAGGAGCGCTACGATCCCCAAACTCTCATAAGGGGTGGCCCGATGAAAGCGACCCCGTCAAAGGGCGGAATGGTCAAGGATGCCTTGGAAGAGGCGAATGTGAGCCTTGGGGCAGGGGCGGAGAAGGTCGTCATGATCAAGTGCCCATCCTGCGGGAAACTGAAGGAGGAGGACTCCAAATTCTGCCAAGAGTGTGGAAGGGAAATCTGAGCCGAAAAACAGTATGCAGCTGACGGCGCTGCGCGCCGCCGCTGATGCTGAACGTTAGCCGGCAGAAGAAGCGGGCGAGCGCGAAGTCTCGGAAGCACCAGAGTCTGAACGGAGTCAGAGCCATGCCGACGATGGCAGACCACGACGCCTACGTCGCGGCAACGCCCGAACCCTTCCGACCCTCGCTGAAACTATTGCGCGAGCGTCTGGCCCGCATCCGCCCCACCCGACCCTGCCCAAAGCCGCCACCTTGGATCGCCTATCCGCCGATGCGCTGGCTCCTCCTGCTGCTGCTGTGCTGCGCTTGCGCAAGCGGCTTGCCGCGCGTGCCGACGCCCAGCCCCGACGAAGGCGGGCGACGGCAGCAAGAGCTGGACTGGCTTGTGTCCGCGCTCGAACGCCGCCACCCCCATCTCCACTCGGTGACACCCTCGCCGCGCTTCGAGGCCGAGGTGGCCGAACTGCGCGCGCGCCTGCCCAGCGCGACACCCCAGGCGACCTTCGTGGGCCTGTTGCGCGTTCTGGCCCTGGTGGGGGACTCGCACACGCGCCTGCACGATTATGCGCCAGTCGAGGAGCGCGTCTCGCCGGTCGTCTACGGCGCCTGGCCCGATGGCTGGTGGGTGATCGGCGTTCAGCCCGAGCGCGCCGACCTGTTCGCCTGCCGACTGCTCTCGATCGACGGACGGCCCGTGGAGGAGTGCGCGAAGGTGCTCGCACCGATGGTTGCCCACGAGAACGAGATCGTGCTGCGCCGGGGTGTGGCCAGGCTGCTCGCGTTGCCACAGGTGCTGGCCGAGGTCGGACTGGCGAACGACCCGGCGCGCGTCACGCTGACGTTGCGGGACTCCCGAGGCGTGGAGCGCGAGCAGGTGGTCGAGTCGATCGCCAGGATCGACCTACAGGGCTGGACGGCCTTCGCGCCTTCTGACTGGCGAAACCCGCTGTACCTCACGCGCAGGTACGAGAACTGGTGGTGGACCGATCTGGCCGAGGCGCGCACGCTGTACTTCCAGTTCAACCGCTGCGCCCAGACCCCCGAGAAGCCCTTCGCGGTTTGCGCGGCCGAGCTGCTCGAGCGCCTCGACCGGGGCGACCTGTTGCGGCTGGTGATCGACCTGCGCCACAACGGCGGAGGCGACAGCGGTGTGCTGCAGCCCCTGCTCGACGGACTCTCAAAGCGCTCTCGTTGGCGCGGAGCGGAGCGCCTCGTCGTGTTGATCGGCAACGGGACCTATTCCTCGGCCCTTATGAACGCCATGGCGCTGCGCCGCGACTTGGGCGCGCTGCTGGTGGGCGAGCCCTGCGGCCAGAAGCCCAACAGCTTCGGCGAGATACGCACGTTCCACCTGCCGTTCTCGGGCCTGGAGGTGGGTTGCTCGACGCGCCGCTTCCGTCTGGTGGACGGCGATCCGCCGACCTTCGATCCGGACGTGCTCGTGCCGACCACGTTCGATGACGTCTACCGTGGCCGCGACCCGGTCCTGGAGTGGGTGCTGGCCCGTCCGTGGTGATGCAGCCGCTGCTCAAGGACGACACGCAGGTCTACAAGCAGCTCGTCGAGGACGATTCGTTCAAACGCTTCGTCGGCGACATGGTGTATGCGATCACGAATCCCCGACATGCGCTGGGCTACGCGGGCTGACAACCGGTTGCAGCGGACGGTCCGCTGCGCGGCCCGCCGCTGAACCGGAGCGTTCAACAATGGAAAACAAGTCGCTGCTCATTGCCTATCTCGCCGTCTGGATACCGTACGTTACGGCGATCCACGGGTACACGAGATGGAGACAGCTCAGCCACAGCGTCGTTGTTCTGTCTCACGCAATGCCCTCGCTCGTGGCAATGACCATGGCGTACATTTTCCTACTTTGCCATGGCCAGACGGTCCGGCAGTTCGTGGCTAACAGTGATCGTGGTATGGATCTGTGGTCGCTGTGGGTCGACGTGTGGCCAATGCTGTTGCAGGCAACGTTTGCGGCTGGAGTCGCGCAGCTAGTCTGGATGATGGTCGTCTCTGTGAGGCGTAGTTGGCGCCCGTGGGTGCCTGTGGCCCTGACGGGTACGGCGATGTGCGCGTTTGCGTTCCTGACCGTGATCTGCAACTTTCCTGACGCGTGAACCCCCATTGTTGAACCACGCAATGCAGCGGACTCGCGTTAGAATCCAGTGGAGTGGATAGTTCTGCGGCCGCGAGCCGCTGATTGCAGCCGTTATGAAACGGAGAGAGGACGAAGGCACAGAAATGAAGACACAGGCAGATACGGGCACTGTTGTTGACGCCGGCAAGGTTGCCGAAGCATTGGCGATGGGAGCAGGGCCTTCCGTTGAGGCCACATCCCGGTGGCAATCCACCGAACCGTTGCTCGGTGGCGTGTGTGGCAGGATCGCCGAGCGCATGGGGTGGCCGGCATTCCGTGTGCGTTACCTGGCGGTTGCGTTGTGTCTACTGACAGGCCTTCTCCCCGGGCTTGTCGTCTACATGGTGCTGTCCTTCGTCATGCGTACCCGATCCTGAGAATCAGCATCAAGCAGGGAGAGGGAGCTTCATAACGAGTTGGTCCTGCCGACCACGAGTACGCGTCGGCAGGCCATAGCGGTTAGGCGGTAGCGAACATCACAAGACATCACACGACCACGAAGACATGGGTTGCGATTCCTTTCACTATCGGGCTGTTCGCAGCTTGCATCGTCATCTCCGGCCTCATTGGCTTCGATCGAACTTGGATTATGGTGCTTGGCACAGCACTCTGGGCAGCGATTGATTCGTCGAAGTTGCAGCTCAAGCGTTACAAATCCGGCACTTCGTATGGGCCAGTTGTTCTTTTTTTTGCTTGCGCACTGCTCTGGATTGTGGGGTTCCCTTGGTATTTGGCGATGCGCTACAAGACTAAGATCGGCACAGCAGTCTTGAAGGAGGGAGCTACGAATGTTGCCGCCTAACCAGGGCGCTGCAGCGAACGGCCTCTCCGCCGTCCGTTCGAGCGTCGCGAGAGTTCGTGAGCGCACCGTGCGCCCCACCGTTGCACCCGAGGCCGTCCGCGACGCGATGCTGTCTTTCCTTGATGCGCCACGCCCAGTGACGGATCGTCAGGGTAGGTAGCCCCACTGAACGATCAACACCGCCGACATGTTTGCCGCCACGGACTTCCTGATCGGCGTGCTTTCGGCGCTCGTGCTGTACGGCGTGTTGTCCAAGTTCCTCGACCGCCCTCGCGCCTGAGCGCGGCACCGATTGTCCGCTGCGGACTCTTGTTGCGGACGGAACGCACGCGCGGACGGTGGCACAATGGCAAGAAGACGGGTTGTGGGTGTGGAAAGTGGCCTAAAAGGTCCCTTACCTGACTTGTTTCGGGCGGCGGTTGTGTTACCCTCCGAATCGTGCCCTCGCC
>VGXR01000071.1 GCA_016873255.1 Planctomycetota bacterium | reverse complement strand
TCGCGGACGCCTTCCTCGGCGCAGATGAGCCGCGTGGTGATCTCGCTCGAGAGGAAGATCACCGGCAGGCCGCTGCCCGGGTGCGTGCCGCCGCCCACCATCCACAGGTTGTCGAAGCCCTGCAGCCGGTGGTGCGGGCGCCGGTGCAGCATCTGGCCGATGTTGTGCGCGAGGTTGAACGTGGCACCGTTGGCGATGCGCTCGGACTTCCAGTCGGCGGGGGTCACCAGCCGCTCCGCGCGGATGCGCCGGCGGATGTCCGTCAGCCCGAACACCTGCTCGAGCTGGCAGAGCGTGCGCTCGCGCAGCTCGCCCTTGGCCCAGTGCCAGTCGACGGTGCAGTCGCCGGGCTTGTCGTTGGGCGTCGGCACCAGCACGTACAGCGCCGAGTGGCCGGCCGGGGCCAGCGTCGGGTCGATGCGCGACGGGTTGCAGACATAGGTGGACGGGTCGTTCGAGAGCGTGCCGCGCTCGGCGATGTCCTTCAGGTTCTCCACGTAGCTGCGCGACGTGTAGATGGTGTGGTGGGGCAGGTCAACCGCCCCCTCCATGCCCAGGTACATCATGAACGTGCTGCAGCTGTAGCGGCGCGAGTCGAGCGTGGCGTCCTTCAGCGCGCGCGGCCGCATCGCGTCCGGCACCAGGTTCTTCAGCGCCCACGCCGCGTCGGCGTTCACCACCACGTGGTCGTGCCGTTGATCGGTGCCGTCCACCACCACGCCGCAGGCCCGGCGCCCCTCGAAGGCGATGCGCTCGACCGGCGCGCCGCAGCGCACCTCGCCGCCCATCTCCTCGACCGCGTCGGCCATGGCGCGCACCAGCGCGTTGCAGCCGCCGATCGGGTGCCAGATGCCGTACTCGTACTCGATGAACGGCAGGATCGAGAAGAGCTCGGGGCACTCGAACGGGCTCATGCCCAGGTACTTGCTCTGGAAGCTCATGGCGAGCCGCACGCCGTCGTGGCGGAAGTAGCCCTTCAGGTGGTCGTAGAGCGACTGCCACGGGCGCAGCGCAAGGCCCGCGCGCAGGCCGTCCGCGTTCACGAGGTCCGACAGGCCGCGGATCGGGTTGCGCAGGACCGGCGTCATCGCCTCGAGCTTGCGGCGGTTGTCGCGGATGAACCGCTCGAACGCCGGGCCGTCGTTCGGGTGCACCTCCGAGAGCCGCTTGGCCATGCGCGCGATGTCCTGCGTGGTGTCGATCACCAGCGGATCACCCTGTGGCTGCCCGATCAGCAGCCGGTACATCGGGTCCAGTCGCTTCAGCTGCGCGTAGTCGGAGAGCTTGCGGCCGGTGGCGGCGAAGATCTCCTCCAGCACGTAGGGCATCATGAAGAACGTCGGGCCGCAGTCGAAGCGGTAGTCGCCGAGCTCGATCCGGCGCGTGCGCCCGCCCACCCGGTCCTGCGCCTCGTACACCGTCACCCGGAACCCGGCAGCGGCGAGGAGCATCGCGCTGGCCAGGCCGCCCGGCCCGGCACCCACCACCGCAACGGACCGGGAGCGGCCCCCGACGCCGGGGGCTCCCTGCGGAACTGGCGTCTTCCGCGCCGTTTCCGGGGGCCACGAGGCAGGCAGGACATTCGAGGGCTTGCGTTCGGTCACCATGCTCTCCGCGGTTTCGGCTGCACGAACTGCCCGGATTCGGGAAGATATCGGCATCGGCCCCGGCGTGCGGGGCGAAGGTCCCCGGCCGCCGCTCCGCCTCGCATGAAGCCCACGACCGCCAACGTCGACGCGCCGGCCCCCGCGCTCGCTCCCGTGTCCGCCCGCATCGCGTGGTGCGAGGAGTTCGAGCGCCTGCTCGTCGAGCGCGAGCGCGACCTCGTGGCCGCCGTCCGAGCCGACATCGGCAAGGCGGAGTGGGAGACCGTCACGCAGGAGTTCCTGCCGCTGGTGGCCAGCATCCGCTGGCACCGGGCGAACGCCGAGCGCCTGCTGGCGCCGGCACGCGTCGGCGGCGGTCCGTGGTGGCTCCTCGGCCAGCGGCACTGGCGCCTCCGGGTGCCCGTGGGACGGGTGCTCGTGATCGCGACGTGGAACTACCCGCTCCAGCTCGTGGGCATCCAGCTCACGCAGGCCGTGGTCGCGGGGAACCGGGTCGTGGTGAAGCCGAGCGAGCGCTCGCCGCGCTCGCAGCGGATGCTCCTGGACCTCGCCCGTGCCGCCGCAAGCGCCGCCGGATTGCCGCCGGACACCGTCACCTCGGCCGAGGCCACCCGCGAGGCGGGCCGCGAGCTCCTCGAGCGCGAGCGCTTCGACCACGTGGTCTTCACCGGCTCCACCGCCGTCGGCCGCGAGGTTGCGCTGGCCTGCGCGCGCACCCTCACCCCGAGCACGCTGGAGCTCTCCGGCCGCGACAGCGCGATCGTCCTCGCCGACGCCGACCCGAAGCTCGCCGCGCGCTCGATCTGGCACGCCGCCACGATGAACGCCGGGCAGACCTGCATGGCGCCGCGCCGCGCGCTCGTCGACCGTGCGATCTACCAGCGCTTCCTCGACGCGCTCCGCCCGCTGGCGGCTTCGGCGCGCCCGGTGCGCCTGGCCGACCAATCCATGGCCGATCGCTGCGTGCAGCTTGCCGAAGCCGCCGTGCAGGCAGGCGGGCGCAGCCTCGGGGGCGTCATCGAGCCCGCGAACGCGGGGTCCATGCGCCCGCTCTGCGTCGAGTCGTGCCCGCGCGACACGGAGCTCTTCGAAGGCGATCACTTCGGGCCCGTGCTCGCCGTCGTTGCGGTCGACGGCGCCGCGGATGCGCTCGCGGCGCATCGCGCCGTCGGCCAGCACCTGGCCACCAGCGTGTTCACGGGCGACCCGTCCGCTGCGCTCGCGGACGCCGCGTTCATCGCGGCCCTCGGTTCCGGCGTGGTCACCATCAACGATGCGGTGATCCCCACCGGTCACCCGGGCATCGCCATCGAGGGACGCGGCCCGAGCGGCTGGGGCGCAAGCCGCGGCGAGGCCGGGCTGCTGGCGCTCACCCGCGAGGTCGCCTGCTCGGCCACCGCCCGCCGGCTGCGTGCGCCGCTCGACGAACCGGACGCCCGGGGCAAGCGCTGGCTGCGCCGCCTCGGCTTCGGCGGGCGCGATGCCGCGGGCACGCCCTCCGCCGCGCCCGACACCCACGAACTTCCCGCAGCCACGAGACGCTGAGAGACCAAACCATGCCGACCACCCAGACCGCCATCGTCATCGGAGGAGGCCTCGCCGGCCTCGCCGCCGCCACCGAGCTCGCCGCGCGCGGCGTGCGCGTCACCGTCGTCGAGCGCAACCACCACCTCGGCGGCAAGATGAACGTGCTCACGGAGAAGGGCTTCACCTTCGACATGGGCCCGACCATCCTCACCATGCCGAACGTGGTGCGCGGCATCATCCAGCGCGCGGGGCGCAACGTGTCCGACTACGTCGACCTGGTGCGCCTCGACCCGCAGTGGCGCTGCATGTACGAGGACGGCACGGTCATCGACCTCCTCGAGCGCCCCGAGGAGATGGCTGCCGCCATGGACCGCCAGTTCCCGGGCACGGGCGCCGGCGCGGGCTGGAAGTCGTTCGTCGAATACAGCCGCCGCATGTTCCGCCTGAGCGGCAAGGTCTTCTTCTTCAAGGACCTCGGCGGCGTGTGGGACCTGATGCGCAAGCCGCCCACCAACGAGCCCGGCCTCCTGAAGGACGTGCTCGCGATGCGCATGCACTCGACCGTCGGCGCAACCATCGAGAGGCACATCCACGAGCCGCACCTGCGCCAGCTCTCCGAGCACTTCCTGCAGTACGTGGGATCCAGCCCGTTCCTGTCGCCGGCCATCCTCACGCTGATCGCCGCGGCGCAGGTGGACGACGGCTGCTGGTACGCCATGGGCGGCACCCGCAAGGTGGCCAACGCGCTCGAGCGCATCCTGCGGGAGGAGCGCGCGGAGATCATCACCGGGGTCGGCGTGAGGCGCCTCGTCGTGGACGGCGACGCCGTGCGCGGCGTGGAGCTCGACGACGGACGGACGCTCGCCGCGGACGTGGTTGTCTCCAACTGCGACGTGCAGCGCACGTACCGCGACCTCGACGGCAGCGCGCGCGGCATGGCCGAGCAGCAGCGGATCGGAGCCGACTACACGCCGGCATGCAGCGGCGTGGTGCTCTACCTCGGCCTCGACCGTCAGTACGACCACCTGCTGCACCACGACTTCCTCTTCTCGCGCGACAGCGAGCACGAGTTCGACGACATCTACCGCCAGGGCATCCCCGCGCGCGACCCGACCATCTACCTGTGCGCGCCCAGCCGCACCGACCCGTCGCAGGCGCCCGCCGGATGCGAGGCGTTCTACGCGCTCATCCACACGCCCTACATGCGCGCGGGCCAGCGCTGGGAGGGGCCGGGCGGCCTGATGGAGCAGTACCGCCCCGTGCTCATCGACAAGCTCAAGCGCATGGGCATGCCGGACATCGAGCGCCACATCGTGGTCGAGCGGCACCTCACGCCCCAGGGCATCGAGAAGTGGTACAACGCCGAGGGCGGCGCGATCTACGGGCTGGCAAGCCACGGCCGGCTCAAGGGCGGCTTCAAGCCGCGCAACCGCAGCCGCGTCTACCGCAACCTCTACCTCGCGGGCGGCAGCACGAACCCGGGTCCCGGCGTGCCCATGGTGCTCATGAGCGGCGTCACCGCCGCGGACGCCGTGTGCGAGGACCTCGGAATCCCGCCCACGGGCAAGGGTCCCGCCGGCTTCGGCAGCGACACGGGCTCGAGGCTCCTGCGCGGAGGCAAGCCGGCCGCACCGGCGCTGCAGCCCGCGTGAGCGAGGTCGTCCCCGGCCAGTACCGCGAGACGTGGCGGCGGCTCTTCGCGTCGCGGCTTCCCGGCATGTTCGGGAAGTCGTTCAACGCCGTGCGCTTCGCGCGCGGCTCGGCCGCCGTGCTCGAGCAGGCCGCGCGCGCGGACGGGCCGATCGTGCTCGCGAGCAACCACCAGTCGTGGTGGGACCCGCTGGTCGGGTTCCTGCTGCACGACCGCTGGTTCCGCGGCCGGCCCGTGCTGTCGCCGATGGACCGCACGCAGCTCGCCAAGTTCGGGTTCTTCCGCAGGCTCGGCGTGTTCGGGGTCGACCCGGACGACGCGGCGGGACTGCGCCCGTTCGTCCGCTACGTGGAGGAGCGCTTCGCCGCGGAGCCGCGTTCGGTGCTGATGCTGACGCCGCAGGGCGAGTTCGTCGACCCCCGCCGGCCCGTGAAGGTGCGCCCGGGCATCGCCATGGTGATGGCGCGCGCGCCCGGGGCCGCGGCGCTTGCCGCGACGGTGGAGTACGTGTTCTGGAACGACCGCCGACCGGAGGTGCTGGTGCTGGTGTCGCGGGTGGACGCGCCGGCGGACGCCGGAAGCGTGCGCGCCTGGGAAGCCGCCTTCGACGACGCCATGAACCGGAATGCCGCGGAACTCGCGCGGCTTTCCACGGCACGGGACGCAACCGCTTTCGACACCGTCGTGGGCGGCGGCGGCGCGCGGACGCACCCGGTCTACGACCTGTGGCTGCGCATCACGGGCCGCAACCCGTCCATCGAGGTCGCGCACCGCGGCGGAGGCCGCCCGTGACGCCGGGAGGCATCGCCGCCGCGGCGTGGGAATGGAGCCCCGCGTTCGGGGCGCTCGTGAGCTCGATCGCGCTCACGATGACGGTGATCAACCTGGGCATCTACCGGCGTGCGGCGCCGCTCGCGCCCGGCGCCGCGCCCGACACGCCGGCGCCGGCCGCCCCGACCGTCTCCGTCTGCGTCCCCGCGCGCAACGAGGAGCGCAACGTCGAGGCCATCGTGCGCTGCGTGCTCGCAAGCCGCGGCACCGCGGTCGAGGTGCTCGTCTACGACGACCAGAGCACCGATGCCACGCCGCGGATCCTCGCCGCGCTCTCGGCGGAGGACGCGCGCGTCCGCGCGGTGCCGACGCAGCCGCTGCCCGAGGGGTGGAACGGCAAGCAGTGGGGCTGCGAGCGCATGGGCCAGGCGGCCCGCGGCGAGTGGCTCCTCTTCACCGACGCCGACGTCCGGCTTGCGCCCGACTGCCTCGCCCGCGCGGTCGCGGAGGCAGGGCGCCTGCGCGCGGCGCTCCTGTCGACGCTGCCGTGCGAGGAGACGGTCACCTTCCTCGAGCGGCTGGTGGTGCCGCTGATCCACTGGATGCTCTTCAGCTGGCTGCCCATGCCGCGCATGCGCACCACCGACGACCCCGCCACCAGCGCCGGATGCGGGCAGTTCCTGCTCGTGCGCCGCGAGGCGTGGCACGCGGCCGGTGGCCATGCCGCCTTCCGCGACAGCATGCACGACGGCATCAGGCTGCCGCGCAACGTGCGCCGCGCGGGGCTGCACACCGACCTCTACGACGGCAGCGACGGCGTGCGCTGCCGCATGTACCACGATGCGGGCAGCACCTGGCGCGGGTTCACCAAGAACGCCTACGAGGGGCTCGGCTCGCCGGCGGTGCTCGCGGTGTTCACCCTGCTCGAGGCAGGCGGCATCCTGCTGCCGTGGGCCTGGCTTGCCGCGGCCGCATGGCAGGGCGGGGCCGCGCGCGGTCCGATGGTGCTGGCGCTCTTCGCGGTCGTGGCGCAGCTCGTGCAGCGGACGCTGCTTGCCGTCCGCTTCCGCCAGCCGTGGGAGTGCGTGGCGCTGCACCCCGTGACCATTGCGCTGCTCCTGGCCATCCAGTGGCGCAGCTGGTGGCTGCACGTCACGAAGCGGCGGGCGTGGCGCGGCCGTACGGCCTGACCGCGGCGGCGCCGGGCCCGGCCTTCGGGGCCGAGGGCGGCGCGGTCTGCACCAGGACCATCTGCCGGTAGGTGCCGCTCCTCTCCATCAGCTCGGCATGCGTGCCGATCTCCTCGATGCGGCCGTCCTTCAGCACCACGATCCGGTCGGCATGCATGATGGTGGAGAGCCGGTGCGCGATCACGAAGCTCGTGCGCCCGCGCATGAGTTCCTGCAGCGCCTCCTGGATCGCGCGCTCGCTCTCCGTGTCGAGGTTCGAGGTCGCCTCGTCGAGGATGAGGATGCGCGGGTCCGCAAGCAGCGCGCGCGCGATGGCGATCCGCTGGCGCTGCCCACCGGAGAGCCGCACGCCGCGCTCGCCGATCGCGGTGGCGTAGCCCTCCGGCATGGCCTCGATGAACGCATGGGCGCTCGCGGCTCGGGCCGCGGCCTGCACGCGCTCCATCGACGCGGCCGGGTCCGCGTAGCGGATGTTGTCGGCCACCGTGCCGTCGAAGAGGAACACGTCCTGTTCCACGATGCCCAGGATCCTCCGGAACGAGGCCAGCTCGATGTCGCGCAGGTCGCGCCCGTCGAGGAGCACCGAACCCTCCGTCGGGTCGAAGAAGCGCGCCACCAGGTTGCAGAGCGTGGTCTTGCCGGCGCCGCTAGCGCCGACGAGCGCGGTCATCTCGCCCGGCTGCGTCCGGAACGAGATGCCGCCGAGCACGTCCGCGGGCCGGCCCGGGTAGCGGTAGTGCACGTCGCGCAGCTCGATGGCACCGGCCACCTGCGCGCGCGTGAGCCGCACCGCGCCCGGGCGGTCCGGCATCTCCGCGGGCTCGGCGAGGAAGTCGAGCGTCCGGTCCAGCCCGGCCAGGTGCGTCTGCAGCCCGGTGGCGCTCTGCGCGAGCGCCTCCAGCGGCCCGAGCAGCATCACCAGGTACGTGAGGAACATGATGAGCTCCCCGGTCGTGATGCGCCCGGCGATCACCTGCGAGCCTCCGTACCAGAGGAGCCCCGCGCTTGCCACCGGGATGAGGAGCTGCCACGCGATCTCGACCGTCCGGCTCCACCACCAGGTCAGCACCTCCTGCCGCGCCAGCAGGTCGAGGGAGGTGCCGTGGCGGATGCCCTCGAACTTCGGGCGCGCGAAACCGCGCACCACCCGGATGCCGCTGAACGCCTCGGTGGCGGTCGAGTCCACCTCGCCGACCTGCGCGCGCACGTCGCGGAACAGCGGCCGCAGGCGGCCGATCCAGGTGCGGTGCGTCAGCGTCACCGCGGGGAAGAGGAGCACCGCGCCCAGGAGGAGCCGCCAGTCGGTGGCGGCCAGGATCGCCAGGATGCCGAGCAGCTGGATGATCGCCCGCCACGGGTTGTAGATCAGCGCGAACACCAGCTCCGCCACGCCGCCCGCGTCCTCGCGGATGATGGCGCCCACGCCGCCCGTGCGCAGGCCCTGCACCCGGTGCAGGGGCAGCCGCATCGCGTGCGCGAACGCGCGCCGGCGCATCGAGGTCTGCAGCACCTTCACCGTCCGCGTCGTCGCGTAGCGCCCGGCGATCCCCACCAGCACGCTCACGGCGCTGATCGTCACGACGATCCCTGCGATCCACGCAAGGAGCGCCTGCGGCGAGGTGGCGAGCGGCCCGAGCGCATCGGCCCAGCGCCCCTCGAGCGGCTTGCCGGAGAGCACGTTGTCGATCACCACCTTGGTGGCCGCCGGCGACACCAGGCCGAGCACCGTGGACACGGTCAGCGTGCAGAGCGAGAAGCCGATCCGCGCGCGGTACGGCCACGCGAGCCGCATGAACTCGCGGAAGAGGGTCGCGAAGCTCCGGTTCCGCTTCGTGCTCTTCTCGCCGTGCCAGGTGACCGCGGTCTTCTCGGCGCGCGCCTTGCGGCGCCCCTCCTCGAACCGCCTCAGGTAGTCCCGGTAGCGGCGTCGGCTCGAGGGCTGCGTGGGGGGCATCGAGTCAAGTCTAGGTGCGGGCAACGCTAGACTTCGCCGGATGCAGATCCTGCCTTCGGCTCTCGGAGCGATCGCCCTCAGTTCCCTCCTTGCATGGACGGCGGGGCAGGTGACCGCACCGCCTGCGCCCAAGGCCCCGTCCGCGCCGAAGGCGCCCTCGGCCCCGAAGGCCCCGGCGGCACCCGGCTCGGAGCAGGACGGCGAGGCGAAGAAGTCGAAGACCGTCAAGCCCGCGGGCTTCTGGTACGGCACGCCCAAGGCGCCGGACAAGAAGAAGGGCGCCATCCGCGTGGCGGCCTACAACGTCGAGAACCTCTTCGATGCCGTCGACGACCCCACGCTGCAGGGCGAGTACGACGACATCAAGATGGTCACCAAGCCCACCCGCGTGCAGGCACTTGCCGACGCCATCAAGCGCCTCGACGCGGACGTGCTCTGCATCGAGGAGATCGAGAGCCTCGACGCGCTGAAGTGGTTCCGCGACAACTACCTGAAGGGCCTCGGGTACGACCACCTCTACAGCGAGGACGTCGGCTACTACCGCGGCGTGGAGCAGGCCTGCCTGAGCCGCTTCCCCATCAAGGGGCATGCCACGTTCGTGACGGAGGACCTGTCCGACATGGACCAGAAGCGCGACGGCCAGGGCTGGGCGGGCCGGAAGGCCGACCAAGGCAAGACCTTCCAGCGCTCGCCGCTCCGTGTGGACATCGACGTCAACGGGTACGCGCTCACGCTCTTCAGCGTGCACCTGAAGGCCGGTGGCCGGGACTTTGAGTACCACCGCGAGAGCGAGGCCCTGCAGATCATCGACTTCATCCAGCAGGCCATGCGTGACAACCCCGAGGCGAACATCGCCGTCCTCGGGGACTTCAACGCAACGCCCAGCCAGAAGGCCGCCAAGGCGTTCACCGAGGCGGGCCTGCGCAGCGCCTACGACTTCCGCGGCGTGAAGAAGGGCAACACCAAGGACCTCTACACGACGCACGACTCAGGCCGCGCCATCGACTACATCATGATGAGCCCCGGCCTGGCCGACGACGCCGTGGACGGCAGCTTCTTCGTCCTGAGCGTGACCCACCCGGCGAGCGACTACGACTGGCGCAAGGACCCCGAGAAGGAGAAGGTCCCCCCGGGCTACGCCAGCGACCACTACCCGGTCGCCATCGACATCATGCCGAAGGACGGCCCCGCGAAGCCGGCGGCGCCTGCCAAGGGCAAGGCGCCCGCCGGGGAGCCCTCGCCCGCCAAGGACACGGCCCCGGCGAAGGCCCCCGAGGGCGACGGCGCGGACGAGGACTGACCGGCGGCATCCCCCGTTCCCGGAGGGCGGGGGCGTTTGTCAACCTTTTTGCCGAATCCGTGCGACTCCGTGATGGGGCCGGGACCGCGCCTCCAGGCCGTCGACTCGATGCTCTTCCGCGTGTCGGGCACCGCCGCCACCGGCACCTCCGGCAACGGCTTCTACTTCGAGG
>VGXR01000070.1 GCA_016873255.1 Planctomycetota bacterium | reverse complement strand
GTCGGCCGCGGGACCGGCCCCCGCACCTGCATCGCCCGCTGCGCCCGCGTCGGCCACTGCACCCGCCCCGACCGCCACACCCGCGCCCACCGCACCCGCTCGGCCCGCCGCGCCCGCGCCCACCGCACCCGCGCCCACCGCACCCGCTCCGCCCGCCGCGCCCGCGTCGCAGCCCATCCTCACCGCCGCCGCGCCGGGCTCTCCGTCGACCTCGGCCACCGCGATCGGATCGCTCGACCCGACCGCGGCACGCATGCAGCTGCAGCTGACGCCATCGGGCGCCGGCATCGATCGCGTCGTCTTCAGCGACCTCTGGCAGAACGCGCGCCAGGCCGCGGAGGCGCGCGCCGGCTCCGCGCCGGCCGAGGGCCGCTACGAACTCACCTCTCCCGGCACGCTGCAGGGCTTCGCGGTGCCGCTCCTGGCGGCGCGCGCGATCGAGGTCGACGGCCAGGTCGTCCGCGTCGACGGCAACGTGTGGAAGGAGACTGCGCCCGGCACCTTCGTGACCGAGCTCAGCGACTCGACCGGCGCGCTCCAGCTCCGCGCCACGCGCCGCTGGAGCATCGACGCCGGCTCCTACGAGATCCGCTGCGAGCAGCGCGTGGAGAACCTCTCCGCCGCGCCGCACGCCGTGCGCTGGGTGCAGTTCGGCCCGCCGAACCTGTCCCGCGACACCAACGACTCGGTGGACAGCCGCCGCTTCCAGGGCGGCTACCTGCTTGCCAAGGAACGCGACCCCGCGCAGTCGACGGTGATCGTGCACGACGCCACGCTCGACCAGTCGGCCGTGGTGGGGCAGGTCGAGGCGGGGAGCCTCGAGCTCTGGCCCAACGAGCGGCAGCGCCAGGAGAAGTACGGCCTGTCGTGGTTCGGCGCCACCAACCGTTACTTCGCGCTCGCCGTCCACGCGCCCTACGCGCCGCCGCAGGTGCCCTCGAAGGCGCTCGCCCCCGCCGTGGCACAGGTGCAGGCACAGGTCGGCGCGGGCACCCACAACGGCACCGCCGAGCAGGTGGTCTTCACGACCACGCTCAGCGATGTCGTCACCATCGCGCCGGGCGCCGCCGCGGCGTTCGACGTGGGCGTGTTCGCGGGCCCGCTCGAGCGCTCCATCCTCGGGGGCACCCAGCCCTTCGCGGCGCTCAGCATGCAGGGCCTCATCCTCTACCTGATGAGCGGCTGCTGCAGCTGGTGCACCTTCAGCTGGCTTGCCGACGCGATGGTGTGGTTCCTGGCGTTCCTGCACGACCACGTGGTGTTCGACTGGGGCCTGGCCATCATCGTGCTGGTGATCGTGGTCCGCGGGCTGCTCCACCCGCTCACGCGCCGCTCGCAGATCTCCATGATGCGCGTGTCGAAGCAGATGGGGGCCATCAAGCCCGAGCTCGACGCGCTCCAGAAGCGCTACAAGGACGACCCGAAGCAGCTGCAGCAGGAGACCATCCGCCTGTACCGCGAGCGCGGGGTCAACCCGCTCGGCTGCGCGGGCGGCATGCTGCCGACGTTCCTGCAGATGCCGATCTGGATCGCCCTGTACGCGGTGCTCTACTTCGCCTTCGAGCTCCGCCAGCAGCCGGCGTTCTTCGGCGTCTTCCAGGCGATGGGCGGCTGGGGCTTCCTCGGCGACCTGAGCGCGCAGGACGGCTTCATCCCGCTGCCGTTCTCGGTCAACCTCTACGTGCTGCAGCTGAGCTCTGTGAACCTGGTGCCGCTCCTCATGGGGCTGGTGTTCTGGGTGCAGCAGAAGTACATGGCGCCGCCGCCGACGCCGAACATGACGCCCGAGCAGCAGCAGCAGCAGGTCATGATGAAGTGGATGATGGTCATCCTCTTCCCCCTCATGCTCTACACGGCGCCGAGCGGCCTGACCCTCTACATCGCCACCAGCACGCTGGTGGGCATCTACGAGTCCAAGCGCGTGAAGCGCGAGATCGAGAAGATGGACTTCACCCGGCCGCAGCCGGCGAAGGCCGGCTGGCTCCAGAACGCCATCGGCACCGCAATGAAGCGCGCGCAGGAGGCGCAGGGCAAGGCGCAGGCCCGCGCCAACGCACCGAGCAGGAAGTTCCGCGACCGCTGACCGGCGCGGCCGACGAGCCGTGGACACCGCACGCACCATCGTCGCAGTCGCGAGCCCGCCGGGCCACGCGGCCCGGGGCATCGTGCGCATGAGCGGCCGTGACGCGTGCGCCCACGCCGCATCCGCGCTCGAGGCCGGCTCGCCGGGACGCGAAGACGTCGCGCTCCGCCGGCGCGGCGTGCACGCGGTGCGGCTCGCCGACCCGCCCATCCCATCGCTTGCGCTCGTGATGCCGGGCCCCGCCAGCGCCACCGGAGAGGACTGCGTCGAGCTGCACGCCGTCGGCAACCCGATGGTGCTCGAGCGGATCGTCGCCGCGGTCATCGCGCGCTCGGCGGACGGCGCACGCCGCGCCCAGCCCGGCGAGTTCAGCGCGCGTGCCGTGCTCCACGGGCGCATGCCCGTGGCCGACGCCGAGCGCGTGGCTGCGTCGATCGCCGCCGAGACCGACGCCGAGCTCGCCGCGGCCCGGTCGCTCCGCGGGGCACGCCACGAGCGAAGCATCGCCGCCGCCGCGGACGAGGTGGCCGCCGTGCTTGCGCTCGTCGAGGCCGGCATCGACTTCACCGACGAGGAGGACGTGGTCGCCATCACGCGCACTGACCTCGAGTTGCGCATCCGCGCGGTCGCCGCGTCGCTCAAGGCGCTCGCCGGATCCGCCGGCGGCGCCGAATGCGCACGCCGCGCACCGCGCGCGGTGCTCGTCGGCGGGCCGAATGCCGGCAAGAGCTCGCTCCTCAACGCGCTCGCGGGCACCGAGCGCACCGTCGCGTCACCGGAGCGCGGCACCACGCGCGACGCCATCGAGGTCGCCGTCGCGCTGCCGGGCGGCATCGAGGCCGTGATCGTCGATGCGCCGGGCCTCGACGAGGCAGCCGAAGGCATCGACCTCGCCATGCAGCGACGGGCCGCGGACGCGATCGCACGGGCGGACGCGATCATCGCGGCCGTCGCATCGGACGCCGCACCCCGCCCCGATGA
Source organism: Planctomycetota bacterium (assembly GCA_016873255.1). Classification (GTDB taxonomy): domain Bacteria; phylum Planctomycetota; class Phycisphaerae; order Phycisphaerales; family SM1A02; genus UBA966. Next base: position 7,219 of record VGXR01000070.1, on the reverse strand, counting down.
CCACGGCCGCGCAGGAACGCCAACCGGCGCAGCGCATGCAATCGACGCGACGGGCCTCGCCCACGCCACCGTGCTCCGCGTGCGCACCAAGTGCGACCTTGCGCCCGAATCCCGGAACGCACGCTCCGACCCCGCCATCCGCACCAGCGCGCTCACCGGCGAGGGCATCGACCGCCTGCGCACCGAACTCGCGCGCGTGCTTGCATCGACGGCCCCGCGCGCCGGCCACGAGGCCTCGCTCGGCACCGCACGCGCAGCGCTGGTCGAGGAAGCGGTCACCGCGCTCGACGACGCCCTCGCGGTCGACCAGGCCGAGCTCGTCGCCGCGTCGCTGCGCACCGCGCTCGACCGCCTCGGCGAGGTTTCCGGTGCCATCCCGCCGGACGAAGTGCTCGGCCGCCTGTTCGCGGGATTCTGCATCGGCAAGTGAGGCGCGGCGCGCCGATGCCGAAGTACGCATCCCAAAGCACAACCGACGGCACCCGGACGAGGGTGCCGTCGATTGATTGCCTTTGACGCGATCGAGGTTCGCCGTGGCGTCAGCGACGTCCGCCGCCGCGCGAGCCGCCGCCGCGGTTGGCGTACCCACCGTATCGGGAGCCCTCGGCCGGACGGAACCCCGACACGCTGTCCGCACCGCCCGGGCGGTGGTAGCCGGACATGCCGCGGTCGCCTGCGAAGCCGCGATCACCAGCCATGCCCGCTCCGCCGCGCTGCCCGGCGCCGCCGCGGAAGCCATCGCCCGCGCGCGCATTGCTCCAGCGGTTGGCGGCGCCGGCAGCCGCGCGGTTGCCGTCGATGCCCCGGTTGTTGAGGGCGCGATCCACCGCGCCGCGGTCATGCCAGCCTCGGTTCCAGTTGCTCCACCCGCCGTAGCCCCAGCCGTAGCCACAGCCCCAGCCGCATCCGTAGCCGAATGCCGAGCCCCAGTAGGGGCTCCAGCCCCAGCCGCCGTACCCGTAGCCGTACACGGACGGGTACATGTCCGCGTAGCCGTAGCCCCAGCCGTAGTCCTGCTGCGGCGCGTAGGTGCCGCTGCCGTACGAGTACTCGGTCTGGTTGCCGTAGGTGGCCGGGTAGCTCGGGGCCACGTACGAAGCCACGTTGAGCTGCACCTCGTCGACCGGCTGCGGATTCGCCGCGTTGTAGTCGTAGCCCGTGCCGTACACCGGCGTGCCACCCTGCATGTAGGTGCCGAGGTAGCCGGAGGTGCAGCCGAACGTCACGGCGTCCGGCGTGCTTGCCATCACCTCGACGTAGGTGCACGCATACACGGGTGACGAGGGCGGGATCGAGTAGATCGCGCCGGGGACCGAGTCGCACACCTGCCATGGACCGGTAGCCACGGAAGCGCTGAACCACGCGCCGTTGTCGCAGCAGTAGAACTTCCCGGCCGCCTGGATCACCGGCTGGGTCGAGTTCGACGCGTACGCAAGTCCGCCGTCCATCGGGACGAACGCCGCGTCGCCGCGGTAGCGCACCGAGCAGTTGGCGCCCGAGCGCTGCACGGTCACGGCGCGGACGATGCTGCTCGCGACCGCGGCCGAGTTTGCCTCGAGCGTTCCGGGAACGCTCGCGCGCGCGGACGCAAGCTGGCCCTCGGCGGGCAGGTTCGCGAAGGACGCGGGAACGTCTGATGCGGCGACGAACGACCACGGCCCGTTCCCGAGGTCGGCGGTGGAGTACCAGCGGCCAGAACCGAGCGTCCACCACTTGCCGCCGCTGCGCAGGAGCGGTGACGAGGCATTGGTCACGCGCTCGACGCCGTCGCAGGCGGGCGCAAGCTGCGGAGCGCCGTTCATCGACACCAGCACGGTGGGCACCGTCGCGACCACGACGTCGGGCGCTGCGCGCGACGAGCCCTGTGCCTGCGAGGGCGCCTGCGTCCCGGCGGGTGGCGGCGGCATCGAGCCGACCGCGGAGAGCACGTCCTGCGGCGGCGCGGCAGCGGGCGTGAATGGGCCGCCCATGTTGGCGGCGCTCAGCCACTGGGTGCCGCCCACGCGCGAATACCACGCTCCATCCGGCGACTTCAGCAGGATGCTCGGGGTGTTCACCACGCGCTTCCAGCCCGAGGCGCAGTCCCCGAGCACCGGCTGGCCGTTGACGGACACGAGCACCGCCGGCCGCTCCACCACGCGGATCGCGGGCACCGGGTTCGCGAGGCCGGTCACGTTGCGCGAGCTGTCGACGGCCACCCCCTGCACGATGGTGGTCAGCATCGCCTCGATCGCCATGCCGTCGAGCAGGCCGGCGACCGCGGACCTCGTCGCGTCGCCGGACCCGTCGCCCATCGTGCAGCCGGTGATCTGGAACCTTCCGAGCTCGACGTAGCCGGGATCGGACGCCTGCGAGATCACCGCCGACATCTCCAGCGTGCCGTCGACGGGATTGCCCTTGCCGGCGTTCACCTGCACCGCCGAGCGCATGCTGACGGTGTTCCCGGAGATGCCCGTGTAGGAGGGTGCGTTCAGGACGTAGGTGGTGCCGCCGACGGTGGCCTTCTGCGGCCACGCGGATGCGGACGAGGGCTGCATTGCGGCGCCGGGCGCCTGGAGCGCAAGCACGGGCATCGCGATGGATCCGGAAAGTGCAACGATGAGCACGGAAGCAACGGAACGCATGTGTTCGGATTCCTTGGCTGAGAGGAGCAACGACACCCGGGCGGCAGCGCCCAATCGGGCCCCTGAATGTACCACGCGCTGCGTTGGGGCAGGGCGACGGGAAGGGACCCGGACCGGACGCCGACCGGGACCGCCTCAGTGCCCGAACCAGCGGCCGCGGACCCGGTCGATCGCGCCGTCCTCGCGAAGCGACACGATCGCGATGTTGAGCCGCCGCAGGAGGTCGTCGTCCCCGGAATGCACCGCAAACGCGTAATGGCACCGCTCGAACAACTCGCCGACCACTGCGACGGCCACCTCCGGATGGGACGTGTCGAAGTACTCGAGCGACTGTGCGTCGGCGACCACGGCGTCGCACTGCTTGGCGGCGAGCGCCACGGCAGCCGCGTCCACCGACGAGAACTGCACCACGTCGAGGCCGTGCAGCGCACAGTACCGCTCGCCCGCGCTTCCCTTCAGCGTTCCCACGGTCTTGCCGCGCAGGTCGCGCGGCCCGTTGATGCGAAAGCTCATGGTGTTCGCGGTCATCACGCTCGCCAGGCCCGATGTGAGGTAGGCGACGGAACCCACGCCGAAGACGAGCCAGAGCGCCGCGACGATCTTGCCGACCCATCCCGGGGCGAGCTTGCCCTTGTACGAGGTCTTGCCGGTCATGGTGATCGACACCACGTGGTAGAGGGACTCCGCGAAGCCCTCGTGCAGGTGTGGCGAGAATTCGGGATCGAGGCGGCGCAGGACCAGCACGATGACCACCGAAAGCATCACCGTGATCAGCACACCCCACGCCACGACGCGGACATGGCCGTTGTCGACCAGCCCGTCCCACAGCGCGGAAATCGTGTGCGAATGATTGCTCGGCACCATCACCTCGAGCCCGCCTTCGAGGATCGGCTGCGTGAAGTCGACCCGCTCAAGGCGCGCGCTCGTCACGAGCGTGTTGCCGATGCCGATGTCGGCCTTGCCCGCTCCGACCTCGGCGAACAGCTCGTCGAGGGACGCGCACTCATGGAACTCGAGCACGAGGTGCGCCGGCGTCGCCGCGGCCTCGAGCAGCATCACAGCGAATCCGTCCCAGCGGCCGGACGCCTCGCGCATCGCGAACGGCGCATCGGGGAACACCGCGACGCGCACGGTGCGCGGAGCGAATTCGGGCACCGTGGCAGTCGCGCCCGGGGGCCCTCCGCGCGTCGCGGCAGGCGCATGCGCCGGAGGATCGGCCGCCACGGGCATGACGGTGGCGGCCAGCGCGAGGGACACGAGCATGCGTTGCAGGAAGCGCATGCACGGAGCATATTGGCGACCGCCGGCCCGGTACCCTGCCATCGCGATGCACGGCTCGATCGACATCCGAGTGCGCTACTGCGAATGCGACCCGATGGGCGTGGTGCATCACACCGTGTACCCCGTGTGGTTCGAGATGGGACGGACCGAGCTGCTTCGTTCCACGGGCCGCACCTACCGTGACATGGAGGCCGCGGGCCTGCTGCTTGCGGTGGTGAGGCTTGAGGTCACCTACAAGCAGCCGGCGCGCTACGACGACCTGGTGCAGCTGCGCACCACGCTCACGCGCGTCGGTGCGGTGAAGGTCGAGCACGCCTACGAGCTCTGGTGCGGCGACGACCTGCTGGTGACCGGTTCCACCACGCTCGCGTGCATCGACCGCGAGGGGCGCGCGAAGCCGCTGCCCGAGGGCATCCTCACCGCTGCGGCGGATCGGGATCCTGCGCCGGCGACCGCCCCACGCGGGTCCTGACGCGAAGGCCCGGCGACTTCATCCGCAGCCGGATGTCCGCAAGAGCTCCCAGGCGGAGCGCGCGGTCCACCGCGAACGCGACGGCCGAGCTCGGCACGCCGACCACGATCTGCGCGCCGCCCGCCTGCTCGAGCCAGGTCTCGGCCACCAGGTCCGCGGGCATCGCGGCGGTCCACGCCTCGGCGGCAGCGCCGGCACGCTCCATGTCGTGGCGCGCCTGTCGACCGATGTCGCCGACGATGCGGCCGATGGTCACGTCGCGCTCGCGCCGAGCGCGTTCGCGGCAGATGCGCTGCGTGCGCAGGAGCCGCGGGTCGGGCACGGCATCGGGCGCCTTTGACTCAGCGGGCTTGCTCGTTCGACGCTCGCGGGGCACGCCCCGATGCTATCCCGCGGGCGCTCGCGGGCCGCGGGTATCTTCGCCGTGACCATGGTCTCGGTGACGCTCCACGACGTGTCCAAGTCCTACGGCCGCACGGCGGCGGTCTCGGGCGTCACCATGGAGGCGCAGCAGGGCGGGCTGACGTTCCTGCTCGGGCCCTCAGGCTGCGGCAAGACCACCATCCTGCGCATGGTCGCGGGCTTCCTCGAACCGACGGCGGGCACCATCCGCTTCGGCGACCGCGACGTGACGCAGGTCCCCGCCGAGCGCCGCGACTGCGGCATGGTGTTCCAGGGCTACGCGCTCTGGCCGCACATGACCGTCGAGCAGAACGTGGCCTTCGGGCTCGAGGTCCGCAAGGTGCCCTCGGCCGAGGTGCGCCGCCGCGTCGGCGAGGCGCTCGAGCTCGTGCGCATGGGCCCCTACGCGGCGCGGCGCCCCAACGAGCTGTCGGGCGGGCAGCAGCAGCGCGTCGCGCTCGCGCGCGCCATCGTCTACCGCCCGAACGTGCTGCTGCTCGACGAGCCGCTCTCGAACCTCGACGCCAAGCTCCGCCTTGAGATGCGTGGCGAGATCCGGCGCATCGTCGACGAGACGAAGGTCACCGCCATCTACGTGACCCACGACCAGAAGGAGAGCCTCAGCCTCGCCGACCGCATGGTGGTGCTGCGCGACGGTCGCGTCGAGCAGGTCGGCGGCCCGCGCGAGATATACGAACGGCCCGGCAGCCGCTTCGTGGCCGAGTTCCTCGGGGAGACGAACTTCCTGCGCGCGACGCTCGAGGGCCCGCCCGCGCACGGTGCCCGCACGGTGCGCACCCCCGCCGGCACGCTCGCCACCGCCACCGCCGGCGATCGCCCGCAGGGCACCGAACTCACCGCGAGCGTCCGCCCCGAGGCGCTGCGGCTGCAGCTGGAGGCGGACGTACCGGCCGGACGCCCCGCGCTCCGCGGCGTGGTCGCGGAGACCACCTACCTCGGGGAAATGGCCCAGCACCGCGTCGACTGCGCCGGAACGGCGATCAAGGTGTTCGAACTCAACCCGCGCGCGCTGAGCCGCCGCGGCGAGCCGGTCGCGCTGACCGTGGATCCCGAGCAGGTCGTGATGCTCGAGCGATAGGGGGCAGTGCTGACGCAAAAACTCAGGCGGAATTTCCTGCTTCACTTACCAGACACCATGCGGACGGCCTCTCTCGCCAACCTCATGAACCCGGACGATCCGTTCCCGTCCACGCACACCACCTGGATGCACGACGAGCTTGGTGCCGGCGAGGAGCGCCGCCGCGCGCTCCGCACCGTGGTGATGGCGCGGTACTTCGAGCCGCTGCGCGTCTACGTGAAGGGCAGCTCCTACCGCCATCTCGGCGAGAGCGCGGAGCTCGTGAGCGCGTTCTTCGTCAGCCGCTTCGCGCGCGACGACTACCTCGATGCGTGGAAGCAGAGCGGCATGACGCTGCGCCGCTGGCTCATCAACGGGCTGATCCTCAGCATGCGCGAGGAGATCAGGCGCCGGCGGCGGGCAGCGCGCCGCGGGATGCAGGACGTGCGCGAAGGTCCACCCGGGTCCGCGGCACAGGCCGGCGCGCGCAGCCCCAGCGTTGCCGACGGCGAAGCGGATGAGCCGAACGACCCGCTGGCCGCGCTCGAGTCGCCGGAGCCCGAGGCGCAGGCCGCGTTCGAGCGCGCCTGCACTGCCCGGGCTGAGTCCGTCAACGCGCAGATTCCCCGCACGCGCACCACCATCGCCGCCTCAGCCGATGGGTCTTGGCCTCGAAGATGCCCACGTGGCTCGGGGGGAGCTGGCGCAACTCGGCGAACGCCGCGCGCACGCGATCCTGCTGAGGCAAAAACGCAGGCGGGATCTCCCGCTTAACTTATCAGACACGAGCCGGGCAGCAGGCCAGCCGCGTGACCCACCCGCGCCCTGCTTCCCGCCTATGACGGCGTGAGAACACACCCCCTGACCTCGCTCTCGATCGCCCTCCTTGCGGCAATCGTCCCCGCCGCGATCGCACAGGTGGACCCCGTGGTCACCACGCCTACGGCTTGGGTGCTGCAGCTTGGCGCGAGCGAGGCGACCATCAACGGCTACGTCGCGCAGGGGTTCCGCATCATCGACGTCGACCGGGTCGGAAACAATCAGTACGACGCGGTGCTCGTCAGCAACTCAGGCGACTACGCGAACGCCGGCATCACGTGGCTGCCCGGCGCCACCGAGGCGCAGGTGACCGCTGCGCTCGGCGGAAAGCGGATCGTCGACCTCCAGCCGTGGGATGGCGGCGGCACCACGCTCCTCAACGCAGTGCTCGTGTCCAACACGGGCACTGACGCGGTCGCGGGATGGGGATGGTTCTACGCGCAGACCGCGCCCGCGACGATCGACACGTGGATGAGCTCGAACACGCTCCGCCCCATCAGCCTCTCGAGGTACACCGTCGGCGGCGCGGTGCGCTACGCGGCA
>VGXR01000069.1 GCA_016873255.1 Planctomycetota bacterium | reverse complement strand
CACGGACGGTTCGGATGGGTTCGTCGCTGCCATGTGCCCTCGTACACTACCGGGCGCCATGCCTTACTACTCGAAGCTCGGCCAGGTACCCAGGAAGCGCCACGTGCAGTTCCGCCGCCCGGACGGCGCCCTGTACAGCGAGGAAGTCTTCGGTACCGAGGGCTTCGTGGGCCCCACCAGCACCCTCTACCACATCAACCCGCCCACGCAGGTGATCGGGTGGAACACGCTGTACGGCACCAAGCCCGAGTACATCGAGCAGGACGTGATGCGCATGCGCCACCTCAAGATGGGCGCCATGCCGCCGAAGGGCGACCCCGTCACCGGCCGCGTGGTGCTGTTCGGCAACTCCGACGTGGAGATGGCCATGTGCGTGCCGGCGGAGCGGATGGACTACTTCTTCAAGAACGCCATGGGCGACGAGTGCATCTTCGTGCACTTCGGATCGGGCACCGTGCAGACCACCTTCGGCACGCTCCGGTTCGGTCCGAAGGACTACATCGTCATCCCCAAGGGCATCACCTACAGGATGACCTTCGACAAGGCGAAGCCCGGCGAGCCGGGGCCGCGCTTCGTGGTGTTCGAGACGGCCAACGGCAGCCACATCGGCCCGCCGCCGCGCTACGTGAGCAAGCGGACCAGCCAGTTCCTCGAGCACTCGCCCTACTGCGAGCGCGACCTGCGCCTGCCGGAGCTGCCGCTGACCTTCGACAAGAAGGGCGAGTACGAGGTGCGCATCAAGGCCCGCGACCTGGTGCACGGCTACACCTACACCTACCACCCGCTCGACGTGGTGGGATGGGACGGCTGCTACTACCCCTACTGCTTCAATATCGACGACTTCGCGCCCATCGTCGGCAAGCTGCACATGCCGCCGCCGATCCACCAGACGTTCGAGGGGCACAACTTCGTCATCTGCAGCTTCTGCCCGCGGCTGCTGGACTTCCACCCGGACGCCATCCCGGTGCCCTACAACCACTCCAACCTCGACAGCGACGAGATCCTCTACTACGTCGAGGGCAACTACAAGGCGCGCAAGGGAATCGAGCAGTGCTCGATCACCGTGCACCCGCAGGGCATCCCGCACGGCCCGCACCCGGGCACCGTGGAGAAGTCGCTCGGCGCGCGCGAGACCAGCGAGCTTGCGGTGATGTGCGACACGTTCCGCCCGATGTTCCCGACCAAGGCCGCGATGGCCTTCGACGACCTGGCCTACCCGAAGAGCTGGGAGGGCGAGCACTTCCCGGTGTCGCTCGAGCAGCACCACGCCGACGGCGCGCATCGCAGGAACGGCAAGGCCGGCTCCAACGGCAAGGCGCACCGCAGCGGCAAGGCGACCAAAGCCAAGGCGTCCAACGGCGGGAACGCAAAGGCCGCGGGCCGCAAGGCCGCCAGCATCGGCAGCACCTGGCAGTGACCGCTCGGGCACGGCGTCGCGCCGTGGCGCCGTGGCATGGCCCGCGCGCACAGCCCCGCCGCACGGCCGTCAGGCCTGGGCAGGCACCACGGTCCCTCGGCACTCGCCGAAGCCGATGCGCGGCAGCCCCGGCTGCTCGCACGAACCGCGGATGATCACCTCGTCGCCGTCCTGCAGGAACCGGCGCTCCGTGCCGTCGGCAAGCGTCACCGGCTCCGTGCCGCGCCACGTGCGCTCCAGCATGCAGCCGCGGCTCTCCTTGACGGGCCCGCTGATGGTGCCGCTCCCGAGCAGGTCGCCGGGGCGCATGTTGCAGCCCGTGGACGTGTGGTGCGCGAGCATCTGGCTCATCGTCCAGTACATGTCCGCGAAGGTGCCGTAGCTGATGCGCGTGGGCGCCACGCCGCGCTCGCGCATGCCGGCGCTCGCGATGAGCACCTCAAGCCGCACGTCGACCACGAAGTCGTCGCTCCAGCGCAGGTAGTCGAGCATCGCGGGATCGTCCGCGCCTCGCGCCGGGCCGGGCATGCAGAACGGGCGCAGCGCGTCCATGGTCACCACCCACGGGCTGATGGTGGTGCAGAAGTTCTTCGCGTTGAAGGGCCCCAGGGGCTGGTACTCCCACTTCTGCACGTCGCGCGCCGACCAGTCGTTCAGGATCACCAGGCCGAAGAGGTGCTCCGCGGCCCGGGCCACCGGAATGCGCGTGCCCAGCGCGTTGCCCTGCCCGCCGAAGAAGACGCCCATCTCCAGTTCGTGGTCGAGCAGCTTGCTCGGCCCGAACGACGGCGGACCGTCGTCGGAGGCCACCGTCTGCCCGCACGGGCGGCGCACGGGCGTGCCATCCACCACGATGCTCGACGCACGCCCGTGGTACCCCACCGGCAGGTGCTTCCAGTTGGGCATGAGCGGCTGGTTGGGCCGGAACATGCTGCCGACGTTCGTGGCGTGGTGCTCGCTGGCGTAGAAGTCGGTGTAGTCGCCGATCTCGGCCGGCAGCCGCATGCGGAGCGAACCGCGGTCGACAAGCACCGCGTCGCGGCGCGCGTGGCGCTCGATGCTGCGCGGGCCGCCGGAGAGCAGGCCGGTGACGTGCGCACGCGCCGCGCGCCAGTCGTCCTGCCCGAGCGCCATGAAGGCGTTCAGGGCGGGCTGGCGCAGCGCCGACGCGATGCGGGGCGCGAGGCCCTCCAGCATGCCGAAGCCGGCGGCCTCGGCCATGTCGAGGGCGCAGTCGCCGATCGCCGCGAACGGGCGCGGCTCACCCGGGCGGTCCGGGCGCTCGGCGATGCCCCAGGGCAGGTTCTCGATCGGGAAGTCGCCGTCGGCGCGCGCGGCGCCGGGGACCCAGCAGTTTGTCGCGGTCATGGTGTCAGGCCTTTGCCGCCACGGGCGGCAGGAGGTTCAGGGAACGCAGGTCATCTATCGGCTCGTCGAACGAGCAGCTGCCGAAGGTGGTCGCGAACTTCTCGCGTGCCTCGCGCACCTGGCCGAGCGACAGCGTGCGGCCCTTCCACGAGACGCCCGTCGGCGTGAACTCGAAGTTGCGCCGCTCGCCGTCGGCAAGCAGCATCTCCAGCTCCTCCTGCCCGACCGTGCCGTGGTGGAGCAGCGCCCCCCCGACGAACACGTTCACGAACCCGAACTGCTCGCACCCCACGCCCTGTGCGAAGTGCCGGAACGGGTGGTGCAGGCCGGCGGTCGCCTTGAACGGCACGTCGGCCGCGTGGCACGCCGCGAGGAAGCGCGCCAGCGCAAGCGGCGTGGGATGCGCATCCGCCGTGGTGCCGCCGGTGCGCACCTTGGCGCCCGACTCCATCTCGCTGAGCGCGGCCACCATGCCGCGGATGTCCTGCTGCCAGGAGAGCTCGAACCACGGGAAGAGCGACTCCGGCATCAGCTCCAGCGCGCCCTCGATCATGCTGGCGCCCTTGGCCTTGATCTCGACCATCTCGATGATCGCGCGCCCTGCCCCCGGCTCGGCGTGGCGCTTGTTGAAGCGCTCGATGGCGTTCAGCTCGTCCTCGAAGCTCTCGTCGCCGGTGGCCTCGCTGAGCACCGTCAGCGGCCATGGATCCTCGCTGTCGTCGCGCTCGCCGGCCGGGAGCAGCCCGTCCGCGCAGCGCTCGAACTCGCCGAGTCGCTTCACCGGCACCACCAGCTTGCCCAGCGCCCAGCGGTCGTCGCCCGAACGGTGGCGCGCGAACGCGGCCACGGTCCTCGGCATGTCGAGCTGCGCCGGCGGGAACAGTCCCGCGTAGTCGATGACGCCGTGCATCAGGGCGCGCGTGGTTTCCATGGATGCCCATTATGCCCGCGCGCGGGCATCGCCGTCCGGGCCGTCCTGGCGTGACCCGTCGGCACGCTCGGTCCAGTCGAGGCTGGACCCGAAGCTCTCCTTGAGCGCCATCGCGGCGACGATCGCCACCGGCACCAGCAGCGCGCCCACCAAGGCCGCCCCGCGCCACGGTGCGCTCGGGTCGCCCGGCTGGTCGGCCGCCACGGCGCCTCCGAAGAGGCCCTCGAACCAGTGCCAGAGCAGCGCGCTGCCGGCCGCCGACCAGCGCACGAAGTTGGGGGCGCTGGTGGTGGCCGTGGCCCGCAGGTTGGTGCCGAACTGCTCCGCGGTGGTGGTGACGAAGACGGCCCAGTAGCCCGACGCGAAGCCCAGCGCACCGCAGCACGCGTAGAAGAGCCTCGGGTCCGAGGGGCCGACCATGAAGTAGGCGCCGATGGCGGCAGCCGTCAGGACGTGGAACGCAAGCAGCGCCTTCCGCCGGCTGCGCAGCACCTGGCTGAGCAGGCCGCTGGCGAGGTCACCGAGCGCAAGCCCCACGTAGCACCACATGATGGCAAGCCCCGGCTTCGGCTTGTCCACGGGCGCCATCCCGAGCGATGACCCGATCACGTCGCTGTACTTGACCAGCACTCCCACGCAGTACCAGATGGGCACCGCGCACAGGATGAGCGCCAGGTAGCGCCGCGCCCGCGCGGCCGGCCACACCAGCATCCACAGCGCACCGCGCCCGGGCGCGTGCGACTGCTTCACGCGGTCGAACATCCCGCTCTCCACCACGCCCACGCGCAGGAACAGGAGCGCCAGGCCCAGCAGCCCTCCGATCAGGAAGGCGTTGCGCCACTCCGCCACCCACTCCGTGACGAAGTAGGCGAACACCGCGCCGAGGATGCCCACGGTGGCCACGAGCGTCGTGGCAAACCCGCGGTGCTCCTTGCTCACGAGCTCGCTCACGAGGGTGATTCCCGCGCCAAGCTCGCCCGCCAGGCCGAAGCCCGCCAGGAACCGAAGCACCGCGTACTGGTTGTAGGCCGTCCCCAGGCCCACCTGGTGGAGGAACGCGAGGCCGCCGTCCGCGGGGACGTCGGCCACGAACGCATTGAGGATGTTGGCCACCGAATAGACCAGGATGGACCCGAACAGCATCTGCAGGCGCCCGAGCCGGTCGGCCAGCACGCCCCACGCGATGCCGCCGAGCACCAGCCCGGTCATCTGCAGGATGTTGTCGAGCATCACGCCCGCGTCGCGGAGCATCCGGTCGGCAAGCTGGTCCTGCGCCTGCTGGAGCGCCTCAGGCGACTCGAACCGCGCGCGCGACGCAAGGTCATGCTGCGCGGCCACGATCTTGGAGCCCAGGATGTCCTTCAGGCTCTTCACCCGCACCAGCGCGAAGAGCAGGAGGTCGAAGATGTCCACGAAGTAGCCGAGCGCCGCCACCGTGGTGGCGAGCGCGACGTTTCGGTCCTTCAGGATCGCGAGCACCCCGCCCGGCCCGGGTTCAGTGCGCCGCCTGCGGCGCGAGGCCGCAGAGCTTCAGGAACTTGCGGATCTCGGAGATCTCGTGGTTGTCCTGCAGCGCGTGCCCGTGGGCGTGCGGCACGTTGAAGGTCATCTCGTGGCCCTTCAGCTTGACCTTGAGGTGCTCCTTCTTGGTCTCCTCGCAGGTGGCGCCGAGCGCCTCGAACATGTGGACCACGTCGCGCCAGTGGATGTTGTGCGGCGTGGGGTGCGAGAAGAGCTGCTGGAGGGTGTGTTCGTGGTGGTGGCTCATGGTGACCTAGTCGCAATGCTACAGCGGCCGACGCCAAATGAGGCGCGGCGCACGCCATGCGTGCGCCGCGGGAATCACGGAGAAGTTCCGCGTGTTCAGTCGCGCCGGCGGCCCACCGCGGTGAGGCCGGCCGCGCCGAGGAGCGCGATGGCGCCCGGGGCGGGGATGCCCGCGTAGCCGATGTAGAGCGAATGCGCGCCGACAAACATGCCTGCGGGGGCGTTTCCAAACGGCATGACGGTGACGCTCGTGATCGTCGCGGTGGTGTCAGTCAGCCAGAAGCCGGCGAACGGATCGGCACCGCCGAAGTTGCGGACGATGCTCTCGCCGGTCGAAAGCGCGATGAGCAGCCGCCCGTCCTGATCGGAGCCTGAAGCACTGAAGAAGCTGAAATTACCGCCGAAGCCGTGTACGCCGCTCACGATCCCGCCGCCCGGCGTGCCGGCCGAGAAACTCAACCGGAGCGAGGTGCCGACCGGCGACGCGAAGAGGTAGCGCGTGTTCCCAGAAGGGTCGGCCAGGGCGTTGCCGATCCCGACGGAACCCCCGCTGGCGTTCGTTGCGCTCCAGTTCCACCAGGCATCGGTCCCATTCGAGCTGGAACCACCTGTAAGGGTGGTCTGGGCCGGGAGCGAACTGAAGTCCTCGATGTGTTCGGCCGTCGACCAGCCCGAGAACAGGTTGGCGCCGGGGTACGTGTCGGGTCCGGGAAGGCCTGCGGCGCTGCGCCAATCGGCGAGATCCGAGAAGGCGACCACCGCCGAGGATGCGGCCGAGCTCATCGATGCGACGAGAGAAAGCGCAAGCAGGTTGGTCTTCATGGCAGGATTCCGTCTCACACACCTGGTCGAAACGCTGCCGGCGAATCCGGACAGCCCCTTCGACCGCGCGCGCAACGCCTGCGCTCAACCTGTACCCGCCTCCACCCCGGCGAGGCACAAAGGCCTGCCGGGGTGGATCATGGCGGTCACGAAATTTTTCCCGATGCCCGGGGAGCGGGCGTCAGGCTCGGCGGCGGTTGGCGCCGATGAGGCCGGCCGCGCCGAGGAGGCAGATGGCGCCGGGGGCCGGCACCGTCCCGAAGTAGAGGTTGTCCACGCCCACGAACAGCGTGCTGGCAGAGGCGCCCACGGGCTGGATCCGCAGGGCCGCGATCGGGGCGGCCAGGTCGTTGGTCCAGAACCCGACGAACGAGTCCGCGGCCGTGAAGGTCTTCACGATCGAGGCGCCGTTGGCCAGGCGCACCCAGATGCGGCCGTCCTGGGCCACGCCCGCGGAGTTGAAGAAGCGGAAGTCACCGCCGATGCCGAGGACGCCGGCTTCGCCCGCGGCCGGGGGGCCGAAGGTGAAGAGGAGGCTCGTGCCGGCGGGCTGCGAATAGAGGCCGCTGCTGTTGGCGTTGACCATCCCGCCGCTCGAGGCCGCTGCCCAGCTGTACCAGCCGGTGCCGCCCGAGTAACCCGTGCTGGAGCCCGGGGTGAGACCCGAGAAGGTCTCGGTGATGAAGCTCGTCGAGGTCCCCGCGGGGAACAGGTCGATGGCCGGGTTGTCGACCGCCTGCTGCCAGGCGGAGAGGTTGGTGTAGGTGTAGACGGCGGCGTTGGCGCTGGCGCAGACAGCGGCGGCCGCGGCGATGGAGTACGTGAAGTTCATGTCCCTTTTCCCTTGTGTTTCGATGTGTGCGTGATGACGGTGGATGGCCGTCGCGTCAGCGGCGGCGGCGCGTGGAGACCAGGCCGGCGGTGCCGAGGAGCGAAAGCGCGCCCGGGGCAGGAACGCCCGCGAAGCCCAGGTACAGGTTGTTGATCGAGACCGAGGTGGTGTCGGCATCGTCACCGTACGGCATCACGGTCAGGCTGGTGATGGTCACGCTCGGAGTGGCGATCCAGAAGCCCGCGAACGGGTTGTCGCTGTTGACGTCGTGCGTCAGACTGACACCCGACGAGAGCGTCAGGATGATGCGTCCGGGCATCCAGCCGCCGGTGGCGCCGCGCAGGCCGAAGTCGCCGCCGATGCCGTGCAGGCCGCTGCCGAGGCCATCGAGCGGGACCGTGAAGTTGAAGGTCAGGCCGCCACCCGGCTTGCTCGCCGAGACCATCCCGCCATTGGCAGACATCGAGCCCGAGGAGGCGCTCATCGTCCATGCGCTCCACGAGTCGCCGCCCATCAGGCTGGCGTACGAGCCGGGCTTCACGAAGTCGAAGGTCTCGACCTCGATTTTGGTGCCCCAGCCGGCCGGGAAGCTCGCGAGCTTCGGCCCCTCGTTGGCCCACGCGGAGAAGTTCGTGAAGGAGATGGTTTCGACGATGCCGGCCGAAGCGCCCGAGGCGATGGCCAGCGATGCCAGACTGATGGCGTACTGCTTCATGGTTCCTGTTTCCCTGTTTCGAAATGTGATCCCGGAATCCACCCCAGGTTGGCTGCGGCCTCCCTCGACCGCTTGACCGCCTCCCTGATCGTGGTCCCTCAGCCCGCTAGGCGTGAACCATCGGCGGACCGGATCACGCCCGGACAAGAAATTCCGAAGTGGCCCCCGGGACCCCGCCGCCAGCGCGCCCGGACACCCCGCCGCGCGCTCTTCCTGCAGAGAGACACCGGCGCGGAATTTGGCTAGGATTCGGCAGTTCGCGGGTGTAGCTCAGTTGGTAGAGCGTCAGCTTCCCAAGCTGAATGTCGAGGGTTCGAATCCCTTCACCCGCTTTGAATCGAAACGCCTAGGGCCCACGCACTTACGGCCCTAACCCGAGCACGGCGCTCGGCGCGGCACCTATCGAAAGTGTGTACAGCCGTACACACCTGGAAGGACGGCCATGCGCCAGGCTCCCGCGTACTGCGTTCACAAGACCCGAAACCTCGCGTTCGTGAGGCTCTCCGGCCGGATGATCTACCTCGGCCGAGCACATTCGCCCGAATCGCACGAGCGCTACCACGCCGTGCTCGCCGACCACTACGCCGGGAAGCCGCTCGAGGCAGCACCGCGCTCGCGCCGCCGACCCGCGACCGCGTTCACGGTGGCCGAGCTCGCCGAGCGGTGGTGCGCCGCCGAGGCCGCCCGCCGAGGCCCGCGCCACCAGGCCGCCTACGAGGCCGTCTACGCGGCCAGGGAGCTCGCCAGGCAGCACGCCACCGCCACGGTCGCCGAGTTCGGCCCGAGGGCGTTCAAGGCGATCCGCGACCGCATGGTGCGGGACGGCCGCTCGAGGCAATGGACGAACCGCATGATGAACGCCATCCGGCGGTGCTTCCGGTGGGGCGTGGGCGAGGAGCTCGTGCCCGCCGACCGCCTCGAGGCACTCGCCGCGGTGGACGGCCTCCGGCACGGCGCGGCTCCCGAGGCGGCTCCCAGGCGCGCCGCCGACCCGGCGGCCGTCGAGGCGGTGGTGCGGTGGCTCGAGGCCCAGGGCAGCCACGGCGCGGCGAACCTGGTGCGGTTCCTGCGGGCCACCGGGTGCCGCCCGGGCGAGGCGTGCCGCGCCAGGTGGGCCGAGCTCGAGCTCGGCGGCGAGATGCCGCACTACCGTCCTGCCGCCCACAAGACCGCCCGCCACGGCATCGACCGCCTCGTGCCGCTGAACGCCGATGCGGCGGCGGCCGTGCGCGGCCGGATGCGCCTCGGCGGAGACGGGTTCGTGTTCGAGAACACCAACGGGCGGCCGTTCAAGCCGAACACCCTGCTCCTGGCCGTGCGCCGGGCGATCGCGGCGACCGGGTGCGCGGATTGGTCGCCCTACGGGCTGCGGCACCTGGTGAACCCATGGCCTACTCACACTCGATGCAGGAGCCCGCCGCACCCCGAACCAGGGGAATCCCGTGACGCGCCGCTTCCGATGGGACGGGCAGCTCGGGGAGCCGTACCGATTCCGCGCCTCCGATCGCTACCGCGGCGGCACCTGGTCGCGCACGGCCAAGGCGCACAAAGACTGCCACCCGCAATGCGCGGAGTGCGGCACGGTCGCGAACCTCGAGACGGATCACATCATGCCGCTGCACCGCGGGGGCACGAACGCATGGACGAACCTCCAAAGCCTCTGCACCTCGTGCCATGCCGCCAAGACCGCGAGGGAGGCGGGACGATCCCCCCCGTGACCCCCGAGCCGGGGTGAAGCACTTGGGTACCGCCCAAGGGGGTCAAGCAAAACGCAAAGACACCTCGCACGCGGAAGGCCTACGCGCTTTTTGCAGTAGCCCCTTGCGTGGTACCCAACGGGCCAAGGGGGCCTCGGCCCTGAAGGGGGGGGTGCCTTTGTTGCTCGGTTGCACTCGGCGGCCATTCCCGGGGGCGCCATAACGCCTTTGCCGACGCCCATGCCGCCGCGCTCGTCGAGCGCGTTGTTGGCCCTTCGCGGCACAGGCGGTACATTCGGGACACCGGGTGCGCGCCCGGGGCAGAGCTCGCGAGCAGGAGATCCAGGCATGAACAGCGTGATCGTCTCGGCGGTGGCGGTGATGGCTGTCGGTGCAGGGGCGAGCGGGCAAGGCATCGTCCGGGCGTGGGGAGACAACGCCTTCGGCCAGTGCAACGTCCCGACCGACCTCGGCCCGTGCACGGCCGTCGCGGGTGGCGGCTTCCACACCGTCGCGTTGCGCACGGACGGCATCGTCCGGGCGTGGGGACTCAACGGCGACGGCCAGTGCAACGTCCCCGCGGACCTCGGCGCCTGCACCGCCGTCGCGGGTGGCTACATCCACACCGTCGCTCTTCGCACGGACGGCATCGTCCGGGCGTGGGGACTCAACGGCGACGGCCAGTGCAACGTCCCCGCGGACCTCGGCGCCTGCACCGCCGTCGCGGTGGGAACCAGACACACCGTCGCACTCGCCGGGCCACCGCTTCCCGACTCCGACGGCGACTTCCGGCCGGATCACCTCGACAACTGCCCGACCGTCTCCAATCCGACACAAGCCGACTGCGACGGAAACGGCGTGGGCGATGCGTGCCAGTCCGGCTTCGCGGACTTCAACGTCAACGGCATCCCCGACTACTGCGAGTGCATCGCAGACCTGTTCGTCGACGGCCGAGTGAATGGCGGAGATCTCGGCGCGCTTCTCTCGCAATGGGGAGCGGCCACCACGACGACAGCGAGCGACCTCAACCGCGACGGCACCGTGAACGGCGCCGACCTCGCTTACCTGCTCTCCAACTGGGGCCCGTGCCCGAACTGACCCAACCCTAACCCGAAAGGAACCTGACACATGAAGAACATCTCAAC
>VGXR01000068.1 GCA_016873255.1 Planctomycetota bacterium | reverse complement strand
GTGGCGGAGATCCGCAAAGGTGCGGAGAAGATGAGCGCAGGCGGCGCGAAGGCGCCGGCAGGTCAGGCGGCGCCCAGGGCTTCCAAGCCACGGGAAAAGGGGGGCGACGGGCGCACGGCCACGCCCGAGGATGCGCCCGACGTCCCGAACCGCAAGGGCGACGGCAAGCCGTCAGGACGCTGACGGTCAGCTGCCGCCTGCAACCACGATGTCGTCGAACTTCTCGAGGACCTTCGGCCCATCGGGATTGGTGGCCGAGCTGACGATGTCGATCATCGCCGTGCCGCCCGGCGTGCGTGCCTGGTCGCGCGAGAAAAAGATGCCGTCCGGCCCGGCGCTGAACAGGAAGTACTTGCCGCGCGGGATGCCGGACCACACGCGGTCGGCGTCCGTGACGTTGGTGGCGACGGTCGCGACCTGCGCGTTGAGCCCGGGGTGGCGCAGCAGCTGCCCGAGGGTCAGGCGTCGGGCATCGCCCCCGGTGGAGCCGCCGGCGGCCGCGGTGCAGAGCACGCTGCCCTTGGCGGCGTCGGTCTGGTCGACGCCCGCGTCGCCGAGCGCGGTGCTGTTGGTGTAGGCGAGCATCTGCTTGCGCTCGAACTGCCCGGGGATGTTGCCCTTGCGGACGATCGGGCCGAGCGCGCGCATCTGGCAGATGTAGCCGATCGGTGCGCCCCAGGCGTCCACGAGGTCGGGAACGAGTCCGGCGCCGGCGGTCTCCGGCTGCGCGTCGTTGGGACTCATCTGCCCCGCGGCCCTCGCGAACTCACGCCCCTTGGGCGCATAGAACGCCTCGTACTTGCGGCCGTTCTTGAGGGGGCCCTCGCCCATGCGCGCCGCGTCGATCTTGATGCTGAAGGGCGGGGTGGTGTTGAAGGCCACCTCGATGCCCGTGTAGGTGTTGTAGTCCGCGTCGGTCGAGACGCGGTAGCCGCCCATGAGCGCCAGCAGCGCGTTCTCCGCCTGCGTGATGCGCGGGAGCTGCTGCGCCGAGACCGGGTCCGATACGTTGTCGGTGACCCCGAAGTACAGGACGTCGTTGGGGATCGCCGCCGGGTACTCGCCGAACTCCTGGAAGTAGGCATCGCACGCCTTGGCGAACTCCTGCATCGTGCCCAGGGTCTGCGTGCTCTTGGCGCGCTGGATCACCTTGCCCAGGGCGGGGAGCAGCAGGCCGATAAGGAGGCCGATGATCCCGACCACCACGAGCAGCTCGACGAGGGTGAAGGCCGGGCGAATGCCGCGGCGTGCGGGGGTTCGGGCGGTTCGGGCGATGGTGGGGCGCATGGTTCGGAAATCCTATACGGATCCCGAATCCCCCCTGATGCCGCCGAGTTGGCGGAGCCCCTCGTAGACCCCGCACGCGACGGCGGTGGCCAGGTTCAGGCTGCGCGCTCGGGGGTCGGGAAGCATCGGGAGCGTGAGGCGGTGGCCCTCGCCGAAGTCCGCATCGACCCAGGCATGGAGATCGTCGGGAACGCCGCCGTTCTCCTGGCCGAAGAGCAGGTAGTCGCCTTCCTCGAAGGCGGCCTCCCAGTGCGGCCGCGCGCCCGTGGTCGTGTAGAGCCAGAGCCGCGCCGGCCGCTCCGTGCGGAGGAACTCCTCCCACGAGGCGTGCTCGACGCAGTCCACTGCATCCCAGTAGTCAAGTCCTGCGCGGCGGCGCGCCTTCTCGTCCATGTCGAACCCGATCGGGCGCACGATGTGCAGCCGGCACCCGGTGGCCATGCACGTGCGCCCGATGTTCCCCGTGTTGTTCGGGATCTGGGGCCGGAAGAGCACCACGTGGAAGCGGGGATGGGCGAGCCGGGCCGGCATGGGGCGTGGGTATACTGTCAACCCTCATGTGGCCCGTCCTCCTTGCCAACGCAGCGTGGGTTGTCTTCCTCTCGATCTGGGCGCTCGTCTATTTCGCGGGCGCGAGGTCCGAGCGTGACTCCGGCGGCAAGTGACGTGGCCCGGCCGAGGTCTTCTGGCCCCAGTAGCTCAGTTGGATAGAGCACCGGTTTCCTAAACTGGAGGTCGCGCGTTCGAGCCGCGCCTGGGGCGTTGCCGCCGTCGTCGGGACCCCTACAGGTCGCCGGCGCGGCGCGGGTGGGCGCCGAGCCAGCGCACGCCGGCCTCCATGCGCTCGGCGAGCAGGGCGCTCACCATCCGCAGGTTGCGGAGGAACGCGTCCTGCACGGGCTCGGGGTGGTCCACGAGGTCGGTGACGGCCTTCACGGCGACGAACGGCACGCCGCACTGCACGCACACCTGCGCGATGGCGGTGGCTTCCATGTCCTTGGCGCAGACGCGCTCCCGGCGCATGAACTCCAGCTCCCCGGGCAGGCAGTCGAGGCTGTTGCCGGAACTCACCACGCCCTCGCGCGCGCCGATGGCCTGTGCCAGCCTCGGCGCCGGGGTGCCCGGCCAGCGCCCCTCCGCCTGCTGGCGGAAGGCCGCGATCGGGATGCGGCGGTCGTGGAACAGGAGATCGCCGCGCGAGACGTAGATGGTCCCGACCGCGGCGCCCTCCGCCTCGAAGCCGCCGCAGGTGCCGGCGTTGAGGAGGAGGTCCGGGGACAGCTTGCGGACTCCCATGTAGGCGCCCATGGTGGCGGCGTCGGTGCCGACGCGCTCGGTGCCGGACCGGGGGTCGCGCCCGAGGGTGAGGAGATCGACGTGGAGCGTGCCCACCGTGCCCGCGAAGTGGCGGGGGCGAAGCTGGGGATCGACCGCAGGCTGCTCCTGCAGCCCCAGGCGCTCCACGAGGGGCGTGGCCTCCGACTCGAGCGCGTAGAGCACGGAGACGCGCTCGATGGTGATCTCGGCCGGGTCGCGGGCGGGGCGGGTGGGCACGCGCACAACATACGCCGGGCAGCGCTTTCCGAAACGCGAACGCCCGCGCGGGAAGCGCGGGCGTCGGGAGTGCCGATGGGCGGAGTCGAACCGCCGACCTAGGGTTTATGAATCCCTCGCTCTAACCATCTGAGCTACATCGGCCTTCGGAACACGCGGATCGCGGATGATAGCGCGGGCCGAGGTGCGCCGAAACGGGGTTCTGCCGCCGGGAATCGATGCCCCGCGCGGCGTTGCGGCGCCGCGCGCCCCGCGGGGGATCACGCCTTGACCGGGGACCCGCTGCCTGCCGAGCGCACCCAGCGCCGGCCCAGCTCCGTCTGCGCGAACTCCGGCTCGCGGCGCGCGATGGCCGCGGCCACCAGGCCCATGAACATCGGCTGCGGCCAGAGCGGCCGGCTGGTGAGCTCGGGGTGGAACTGCGCCCCGATGAAGTACGGGTGGGCATCCACCGGCAGCTCCAGCACCTGCATGATCGGCTGGTTCGGGTGGCGGCCGCTGAAGACCAGGCCGCCCGCGGAGAGCGCGTTGATGTCCTTCGGCTCCACCTCGTAGCGGTGCCTGAAGCGCTCGCGCACCAGGTCCTTCGCGCCGAACAGCATGTGCGCCAGGGTGCCGCGCTCGATCTGCACGTCCTGCGCGCCCAGGCGCATGGTGCCGCCCATGATGCCCTCGAGCTTCTTCTGCTCGGGCAGCTCGCTGATGACGGGATGCTTGGTGGCGGGGTCGAACTCGGTGCTGTGCGCATCGGCCCAGCCGAGCACGTTGCGGGCGTACTCGATGACGGCCACCTGGAACCCGAGGCAGATCCCGAGGAACGGGACGCGCTCGAGGCGCGCGGCCTGCACGCAGCGGATCTTGCCCTCGACGCCGCGCATCCCGAAGCCGCCCGGCACGATGACCGCGTCGAAGCGCGAGACCAGCTCGCGGGCCTTGGCGAGCGTGTCGATGTCGCTCGTGTCGAGCCACTCGGCGTCCACCTCGGCGCCGAGCGCGGTGGCGCAGTGCTCGACCGCCTTGTCGATCGACGCGTAGGCGTCGCGCAGGCTCGCGTACTTGCCGAGGACGCCGATGCGCACGCGGTGCGCGCGCGGGGCGTTCATGCGCTGGGTGAAGGCGCTCCAGGTGACGCGCTCGCGGTCCTCCTGCACCGTGTTGACGCGCTCGTGCAGCTTGAGGATCGAGAGGATCTCGCGGTCGAGCCCGCCCTCGCGCATCGCGTCGGGGATCGAGTAGATGCTCGAGCGGTCGTGCATCGAGAAGATGCGCCGCATCGGCACGTTGGAGAACATGGCGATCTTCTGCATCACCTTGTCGGTGACGGGGTTCTTGGCTCGGCAGGCGATGAGCTGCGGCTGGACGCCTGCCTCCATGAGCCGCTTGATGCCCAGCTGCGCGGCCTTCGACTTCTGCTCGCCGAGGATCGACGGCTCGAGGATGTAGGTGAGGGCCACGAAGCAGCAGTTCTCGGGGCCCTCCTCGAAGGCGAGCTCGCGCAGCGCCTCGATGTAGAAGCCGTTCTCGTAGTCGCCGGCCGTGCCGCCCACCTCGACGAACACCACGTCGCAGGGCTTGCCGCCGTTGCCGGTCATGGCCAGCTCGCGCAGGCGCATCTTCACGGCTCCCGTGACGTGCGGGATCATCTGCACGTCGCGTCCGAGGTAGCCGCCGCGGCGCTCGCGCTCGAGGATCTCGGTGTAGATCTGGCCGGCGGTGACGAAGTTGCGGCGCGACAGGTTCTGGTTGAGGACGCGCTCGTAGGTGCCGAGGTCCATGTCGGTCTCGAGGCCGTCCTCGAGCACGAACACCTCGCCGTGGCGGTAGGGGTTGAGCGTGCCGCTGTCGATGTTGAGGTAGCCCTCCATCTTGATGGGGGCCACGGACAGTCCCTTGTCCTTCAGGAGCTTGGCGAGCGAGCTTGAGAAGATCCCCTTGCCGAGGCCGCTCATCACCGTGCCGATGACGACGACGTACTTGGTCCGCCCCGGCTGGTAGCCGCGCGGGGTGGGGCTGAAGCCCTCGCTCGATTCGTCGGAGGCCCCGAACTGCGCGAGGAAGCCGGGCGACCCGCCGCCTGCTCCCGGTTCCGGGGAGGGCTCCAACTGCCGCGAATGCGTGCCTTGTCCGTCCGTGAGGGGCATGGCATACGGTAGCACGGCGCGGGTGGC
Source organism: Planctomycetota bacterium (assembly GCA_016873255.1). GTDB lineage: Bacteria > Planctomycetota > Phycisphaerae > Phycisphaerales > SM1A02 > UBA966. The sequence continues at coordinate 6,002 of VGXR01000068.1, read as the reverse complement.
CCGATCAATCGGGGGTTCCCGCGGGAATCCCGGCGGTAACGAGGCCTTCCGCACCGGCCCACGACAACCGTGGCCGCGGCCGGCGGTAGGGTTCCCGCATGGCCACCTGCCGAACCATCCGTCCTCGCGTGCGTTCGCTCCTTGCCTGCCTCGCCATCGCCGGGCCCGTTGCCGCGCCGTCGGCCGCGCGTGCGGCGGAGTCGGCGGCGTGGGACTCGGGCTGCGGCTGCCTCGCGCACCGGCTCGAGCGTTTCGAGCGCGGCGGGTTCGGCCTGCGCCCGGGCGCGGGCCGCGGCGGGGCGTTCGATGCCGCCAATGGCCGCGATCACCGGAACTTCCCCCCGGACCCGCAGGTCTCCTACCGGTCGATGCGGCTGGAGCTGGACTTCCCCGACCTGGTGTCGGGCAAGTTCACGGGCGTGCAGCGGCTGCGCGTGGCGCCGATCGGCATGCCGGTGCGGGCGCTGCGGCTCGACGCGACGGGCCTCGCCGTGGACGCGGTGCTGGTTGATGGCAAGGTCGCGGAGTTCGCGCACGACGGCGAGGTGCTCTCGGTCCGCTTCGCCGCGCCGCTCACGGTGGCCGCGGACGGCACGGTGCGCGAGACGGAGATCGAGGTCCGCTACGCCGCGGATCGCCCGGTGGACGGCCTGACGTTCAGCCCGCCGACGCCCGAGATCCCGGGCGTCTCGCCCGCGCGCGGCCCGGAGGTGCACACGCAGGGCCAGACCGAGACCAACCACTACTGGTTCCCGATCCACGACTTCCCGAACATCCAGCTGGCCACCGAGATCGTGGTGACGGTGCCGAAGGGGCTGCAGGCGAGCGCCAACGGCGCGCTGGTGTCGCACGAGGTGCGCGGCGACCGCGAGACGTGGCACTGGAAGCAGGAAAAGCCGCACGTGCCGTACCTGGTGTCGCTGGTGATCGGCGACTTCGAGCGCGTGGAGCTGCCCAACCCGCTGTCCAAGGTGCCGATGACGGTGTGGGCGCCGCGTGGCCGCGGCGAGGACGCGAAGGCCACCTACGCCCGCACCGACCGGATGGTGGCGGTGTTCGAGCGCGTGTTCGGGCAGAAGTACCCGTGGGCGCGCTACGACCAGCTGATCGTGCGCAACTTCGGCTCGGGCGGCATGGAGAACACGAGCGTCACCACGATGCACCCGGCTGCGGTGCTCGATGCGGTGGCGCGCGCCGAGGACGACCTCGACGGGCTGATCAGCCACGAGCTCTGCCACCAGTGGACCGGCGACCTGGTGACCTGCCGCAGCTGGGAGCACATCTGGCTGAACGAGGGCTGGGCCACCTACGGCACCGCGCTGTGGATGGAGGACCGCGACGGGCCCGACGGCTACTGGGACAGCGTGCTCGGCAACGCGCGCGTGGCGCGCGGCGACCTGCCGACCGACCCGGAGCCGATGTGCAGCCCCGTGTACGCGAGCGCCGGCGAGACCTTCCGCCGTCCCGCGAACCCGTACCCGAAGGGCGCGTCGATCCTGCACATGCTGCGCCGGATGCTCGGGGACGAGGTCTTCTTCCGCGCGGTGCGCGCGTACTTCGCGCGCCATGCCAACGGCCTCGCCGAGACGCACGACTTCCGCCGCGCGATGGAGGAGGCAAGCGGGCTGGGGCTCGAGTGGTTCTTCGACCAGTGGTGCTTCCGTCCCGGGTCGCCGCGCGTGAAGGCGGTGCTCTCCTACGACGCCGAGCGCCGCGTGCTGACGGTGAAGGCGGAGCAGCAGCAGCAGGTCGACGCGCGCACGCCGGCGCTGCGGGTCTCGGTGCCCGTGTGGGTGCGCACGGCATCGGGCGAGACCGTCGTGCCGGTGGAGATGCGCGACAAGTCGGTGACCGTGACCGCGACCCTCGATGGTCCGCCCGTGGCGGCGTGGGTCGATCCGTGGCTCGAGGCGCTCAAGGTGCTCGAGGTGGAGCAGCCGGAGGCGTGGACGCTGGGCGCGATGGCGTCGGCGCCCACGCACGCCGCGCGCCGCCAGGCGCTCGCCGCGGCGGGGAAGGCCGGGACGTCCGCCGCGCTCGCGGCGCTGACGGCCGTCGCGAAGGACCCGGGCGCGCGCCACACGCTCCGTTCGGACGCGGTGGACGCGATCGCGGACCTCGGGACGCCCGAGGCGCGCAAGGCCGTGCTGGAGCTCGCGACCTCCGGCATCGCCGACCCGCGCGTGCGCGCGGACGCCGTGGGCGCGCTCGCGAAGGCGGACGCCGCCGCGGCCGTGAAGGCCTGCCGCGCGATCCTCGCGCCGCCCGAGGGCTCTCCCGCCGAGCGCAGCTACGCGGTGCGCGCGCGCGCGATCGACGTGCTCGCGAAGCACGAGTCGAAGGACGACCTGGCGCTGGTGCGCACGCAGGTGGCGCAGCCGAGCCACAACGATGCGATCTCGCTGGCCGCGCTGCGCTTCCTGGCGCGCCTCGGCGACGCGTCGGACCTGCCCGCGGTGCAGGCACGCGCGGCGCTCGGCATCGCGGACCGGGCGCGGCCGGCGGCGGTGGACGCGCTGGCCGAGCTCGCCGGGCGCGCGAAGGGCGAGGAGCGGGCCAGGGCCGAGGCGTTCCTGCTGGCGCTCGTCGACGACCCGGAGGAGCGCACGGCGATGGCCGCCGGCGCGGCGCTCGCGGAGCTCAAGTGCGAGGCGGCGCGCGATCGCCTGCGCGCGATGGCGGAGCGCGACCGCGACCCGGCGCGGCGGCGGCGGGCGGAGGGGTGGATGAAGAAATTCGGGTCATCCTCGTAGACGCGGTCGTGGGGCCGGCGCGTCGTCCATCCTGGCCGACGGAAGTCATAAGTCATTATTTTGCATTGACTTGCGTTTGCAGGCGGCCTGCGCGTCGCGAGGCCCCGTCCGGCGCGCTTCGGGGGCTCGGGAGCCTGTCCGTCAAGGGGTGTTTGCCTTGCCGCCGGGACGGGTTATGTTACGGGTCCGGGTTCGAGGAAGTGCTGTACCCGGGTTGAGTAGATCTGTCGCTTCCAGCATCCAGGAGTCGCACCGATGTCATTCCGTTCCGTGGTGATTCTGTCCGTCGGCATGTCCTGCCTGCTTGGCCCGGCCGCCGCCGCTTCCTCCGGGTCATGGAGCCAGGTTGCCGACTCGCAGGCGGACTTCTCGAACGTGCAGGGCGCGAACGGGTGGTCCTACGGGTTTGCCGTCGGCTTCGGGGCGCCGGCCCCCGTGTCGCCGATGAAGAACTTCTCCGAGAACCCCGGCTGCGGGTGCGGCAACGTCGGTCCGATCTGGCACTTCGCGCCGTCGGTCTGCTTCTGCGGAGCCGAATTCTGCTTCCAGGGGGCGACGATCGCGCACCCCGACAGCCACGGCGAGCCGCACGTCCCGGTGCGCGGCTACACCTTCCCGACCTCCGGCCGATACCTGCTCCAGCCGTCGTTCTTCCACGCGGGTGGGTGCCAGGCGGCGGAGGACATCCGGCTCGAGCTTCGCCTTCGCGGCCAGGTGCTTTGGTCCGCGGAGACCGACGGCGGGGCCCAGGCAGGCTCTATTGAGGTCGTCGCGGCGGCTGGCGAGCGGGCGGAGCTCTGGAGCATGATGCTCCTGGGCGAGTGCGGTGGGGCTCACGAGGTGCGGATGACCGTGTCGCGCGCGCCCGGCAGCGTGCTCGTGGTCGCGCAGTCCGGCCCGGCGGACTTCACGACCCTCCAGGCTGCGTACAACGCGGCCGCGGACGGCGACATCGTGCTCGTGCTCCCCGGCACCTACGCCGTCGCCCAGGGCCCGGTGCTCCAGACCTCCGGCAAGCGCGTGCGCGTCATGTCGCGCGACGGCGCGGCCGCCTCGGTGATCGACGCCTCCGGCCGTTGCTGCGCGCTGGCGACGGAGGCGCTCCCGGTTCCGCTCGGCCCCGCGGACCAGGTGATCGAGGGATTCACGGTGACCGGGTCCGTGGGCACCGCCGCGATCGTCGGTTCGGTGACCTTCCGGGACTGCGTCTTCTCCGCCAATTCCAGTGTCGACTCGGCCACCCCCTCGGCAGCGCGGGTCGCCGTCGGCCGGTCGGCGATCTTCGACGGCTGCCGCTTCATCGGCAACGGCGCGGCGGCCCCTGGCGGGTTCAGCGCGACCGCGTCGTCGGACGCCGCCACGGTGCGCTTCGTCGACTGCTCGTTCGAGTCGAACGTGGGCGGTTCCGCGACCATCGTCGCCGGCGTCTCCGCGCTCGAGTTCGACGGTTGCTCCTTCGTCGGCAACTCCTCCGAGATCGGCGCGATCCGCCAGCTCGGCGGCAGTCTCTTGATGGAGGACTGCCTGGTGCAGGGGAACATCGGCAGCGGCATCGGCGCGATGCTGCAGGGAGGCGCATGCATCGTCCGCCGCTCAACGTTCCGGGGCAACCAGGCCCTCGGCGGCGGAACGATCCGCATCGACAACGGCGGCGACCCATCAAGCCTGTTTGAGGACTGCCTCTTCGAGGACAACGTGTCGTCGCAGGTCGGGGGCGCCCTCGACATCTGGTGCTCGGGGCCGGTCATCCGCCGCTGCAGCTTCGAGGGCAACCGCGCCGTCGGCGGCGGCGCGATCTTCCTGGGCGGCCAGCAGGGATGCCTCTTCCAGACGTTGGTCGAGGACAGCACGTTCGAGGGCAACGAGGCGGTGTCGGCCGAGCCGTGGCCTGGCCCGGGGTCGCACATCGGGTCCGGCGGGGCGATCCGCAACAACCTCACCTATCTCGCGATGACGCGCTGCATCCTGCGCGACAACTTCGCCACGAACATCGGCGGCGGCCTCGCCAAGTGGCTCGGCTCGTCCGCGATCGCGTCGTGCTCGTTCCGCGACAACCTCGCGGGGCTCGACGGCGGCGGCGCCACCTTCGCCGGCGATCTCCAGTCGATCAGTTCCACGTCGGCGTGCGGCAACGGCCCCAACGACTTCACGGGCAGCTGGACGGACCTCGGCGGCAACCGCGTCGGGCCGGCCGCGTGCTCGTGCCTGGCGGACCTCAACTCGGACGGCACGGTGAACGGCGCCGACCTCGGCCTGCTCATCGCCTTCTGGGGACCGGTCACCACCACGGTGTCGCCGCCGGACCTCAACGGCGACGGCGCAGTGAACGGCGCCGACCTCGGCGCGCTGCTGGCGTCTTGGGGCCCCTGCGGGAACTGAGCCGACCGGACGGCATGCCCCGGGGCTACGCGCCCCTCATCCGCGCCACGAACGCGGCGTACTGCTCCGGCGTGTCGATGCCGGTGAAGTGCGCCTCGCCCTCGGCGCAGAGGATGGCGTGGCCGTGCTCGAGGACGCGGAGCTGCTCGAGGCTCTCGGTGCATTCGAGCGGGGTGGGGGCGAGCGCCACGAAGGTGCGCAGGAACTCCCGCCGGTACGCGTAGAGGCCCACGTGCTTCATGGGGCGCGCGGCGCCGGGGGCGCGGTCGCGGTCGAAGGGAATCGGGCTGCGGCTGAAGTAGAGCGCGCGTCCGTCGGCGGCGCGCACGCACTTGACGATGTTCGGGTTGGCCGGGTCCTCGCCGGGCGCGAAGGGGGAGACGAGCGTCGCCATCGGCACGTCGGGCCTCGAGGCGAGCAGTTCCACGGTGCGGTCGACAAGCTCGGGCTCGATCTGCGGCTCGTCGCCCTGGATGTTGACGACGAGGTCCTCCTCGAGCCCTTCCGCGACCTCGGCGATGCGGCTGGTGCCGTTGGGGTGGTCGGCGCGGGTCATCCGGCTCTCGAAGCCCGCGGCCTGCACGGTGCGGTGGATGCGATCGTCGTCGGTGGCCACCACGATGCGAGACACGGTGCGGCACCGCTCCGCACGCTCCAGGACGTGGACGATCATCGGCGTGCCGGTGAGGGCCGCGAGCGGCTTCCCGGGGAAGCGGCTGCTGGCCCAGCGTGCCGGGATGACGGCGGCGGCGCGGACGTTCATGGCTCGGGCACCTTGGTCGCCGGCGTGCCGCCCGGCGGCGGGGCGGTGTCGCCCGGTGCGCCGCCCTGGATCCTGCGCGCGGCCTCGCGCGCGCGCTCCGGGTACGT
>VGXR01000067.1 GCA_016873255.1 Planctomycetota bacterium | reverse complement strand
GCGTCTCCTCGAACGGCGGTACGAACTGGACCAACTACACCACTGTCAACGGGCTCGGGAACAACAGCGTCTCCGGCGTCTACGCGAGCGGCAGCACGATCTACGCGGCGACAATTGGCGGCGGCGTGAGCGTCTCCTCGAACAACGGCACGAGCTGGACCAACCGCACCACTGCCAGCGGGCTCGGGGGCAACTTCGTCTTCGGCGTCTACGCGAGCGGCAGCACGATCTACGCGGCGACGGATAGCGGCGTGAGCGTCTCCACGGACAACGGCACGAGCTGGACCAACCGCACCACTGCCAGCGGGCTCGGGAGCGACTTCGTCTTCGGCGTCTACGCGATCGGCAGCACGATCTACGCGGCGACGCTTGGCGGCTTGAGCGTCTCCTCGAACAACGGCACGAACTGGACCAACTACACCACTGCCAACGGGCTCGGGAGCGACTTCGTCTCCGGCGTCTACGCGAGCGGCAGCACGATCTACGCGGCGACGGGTAACGGCTTGAGCGTCTCCTCGAACGGCGGCACGAGCTGGACCAACTACACCACTCTCAACGGGCTCGGGAACAACTTCGTCAACGGCGTCTACGCGAGCGGCAGCACGATCTACGCGGCGACGAGTGGCGGCTTGAGCATCGCCGTTGTCCCCGCCCCCGGCGCGGTCGCGCTCCTGGGCGCGGCAGGCCTCGTCGGCTCGCGCCGTCGTCGCTGACGCTCCCCTCGCGCATCTCCGCCGGCTCCTGGCCGGCGACCACACCTCTCGCCGTGTCGCCTCCGGGCGGTGCGAGCGGCAGTCCAGAGCGAACGCCCCGGCCACACGGCCGGGGCGTTCGCGTTTTGCGGCGTGCGGATGCCGTTTGGCGACCTCATTCTGAAAGCACGGGGTTGCTTGCGCTCGCAGGCGCTGCGGGAGACGGCCACGGCACCCCGCGTGGAACGCTGGAAACGGGCTTGCGATGGCGAAATCGCGAAATATTGCAACCATCGTGATGGGGGGGTGGGGGCTTTGCGTTCTTGCAAGTGGAGTGCGACGCATCGTCCCCGGCAGTGTGCTGGTGCCGGCATCGCAAGACGATCTCGACTCGCCCAAGTGGGCAGTCACGGGACAAGCGCCGTTCGCCGATGGACTCGGCTGTGTAATGGAACCAAGGAAACAAAGATGCAGAGCAATACATTGAAGAAGTCCGCCGTGGGCGCGATCGCAACAGCAGTGATCGTCACGGGCGTCCTCGCGACCCCCGCGACGGCGTCCTACACCTTCACCAACTACACCACTGCCAACGGGCTCGGGAACAACTCCGTCTACGGCGTCTACGCGAGCGGCAGCACGATCTACGCGGCGACGTTTGGCGGCGGCTTGAGCGTCTCCTCGAACGGCGGTACGAGCTGGACCAACCGCACCACTGCCAACGGGCTCGGGAGCAACTACGTCTTCGGCGTCTACGCGAGCGGCAGCACGATCTACGCGGCGACGTATGGCGGCGGCTTGAGCGTCTCCTCGGACGGCGGTACGAGCTTCACCAACTACACCACTGCCAACGGGCTCGGGAACAACAGCGTCCGCGGCGTCTACGCGAGCGGCAGCACGATCTACGCGGCGACGTATGGCGGCTTGAGCGTCTCCACGAACAACGGCACGAGCTGGACCAACTACACCACTGCCAACGGGCTCGGGAGCAACTACGTCTCCGGCGTCTACGCGAGCGGCGGCACGATCTACGCGGCGACGGATGGCGGCTTGAGCATCTCCTCGGACGGCGGCAGCACCTGGAGCAACCGCAACATCGACGGGCTCGGGAACGACCCCGCCGTCTTCGGCGTCTACGCGATCGGCAGCACGATCTACGCGGCGACGCTCGGTGAGTTCCTTGGCAGTGGCGGCGGCTTGAGCGTCTCCTCGAACGGCGGTACGAGCTGGACCAACTACACCACTACCAACGGGCTCGGGAACAACTTCGTCTTGGGCGTCTACGCGATCGGCAGCACGATCTACGCGGCGACCGCCGGCGGCGTGAGCGTCTCCTCGGACGGCGGTACGTCCTGGACCAACTACACCACTGCCAACGGGCTCGGGAGCAACGGCGTCTACGGCGTCTACGCGATCGGCAGCACGATCTACGCGGCGACGGATGGCGGCTTGAGCGTTGGCGTTGTCCCCGCCCCCGGCGCGTTCGCGCTTCTTGGTGTCGCGGGCCTCGCCGCCCGCCGTCGCCGCCGATGCACGGCGAGCTGCGCCACTGCTGCAGCCGTCGCCGCGGTTGCCACCCTCGCCTCCACCTCGGCGGGCGGGGTGATCTACAGCGGCCCCGTGGATCTGGTGATCCCGGTCGACTCGGAAGGTCGCTATCTGAACTTGGAGACCGGGGTTTCGACCACCGGCGGTGGATTCGATGGCTGCGACTTCAACGCTTACGGCGGCGATGAGTACCTGAACCTCTGGTCGGCACCATCGTGGGGCACCGGCTACCGAGACCTGACGGGCGGCGCACCAAGCGGTTACACGAATCTGCAGCCGGGCGCTGTCATCGGCGGCGCCGGGCAGTACTTCGGTACGACCGCCGGGACCTATCCATTCGGAACCGACACGAACCAGTGGAAGCTGAACTCCACCGGGATCGTGGGCCTGCGCTTCATCGCCTCCGACAATCTGACCCACTACGGCTGGGTGGCCATCGCATTTGGCGCGACGGCGGCCGATCGACGAATCGTCGGTTACGCATATGAGAGCGTTGCAGGCGCCAGCATCGTTGCTGGCGCGATTCCCGCCCCCGGCGCCATGGCGCTCCTCGGCGTGGCAGGCCTCGTCGGCACCCGCCGTCGTCGCTGACCCCCACTTCGCGCATCCCCGCCGGCCTCGGCCGGCGACCACACTCCTCGCCGTGTCGCCTTCGGGCGGCGCGGCGAGGTTTTTCGTTGGGGTGACTCCGCCACGGGCGAATCGTCGCGGAGTCCGCCGCGACATCCCTTGATCTCGTGGCCGCGCCGAGCGTCACTGTGCCGGTCGCGGAGCGCCCGCGGCCAGAGGAGGCACGATGACCGCGACCGGAGTTCGATTCGGCGGGGAGGCCGAGCGCAGGAAGCTCGGGGCGATGACCGCAGGCGAGCTGCGGCGGCGGTACCAGGAGATCGGCGGCGACGAGGCTTGCAGCCGCGCACGCGGCCGCCCTCGGGCCACGGACGGCTCCCGGGGGTCAGTGGGCCCGAGTCCGAAGGTCTCGAACCAGCGCGTCGATGTCGCCCTCGACCACGGCCACGATGCGGGTCCACTCGATCGCGAAGTAACCGTGCACCAGCCGATTGCGCAGGCCGATGATCGCACGCAGGTGCGGGATGCCGTCCTCGATCGAATCGTCAAGTCCGGCGGCCTTGTGGAGCGCCTACCCGATCGTGATCAGGTGCCGTTCGACCGCGGCGCGGACGATCCTGTCTTCCCGAAGGCGTTTCGCGCCCACTTCGTCGCGGATCGACACGATCTGCTCCGAGGCCGCGAGCGCATCGAGCAGATAGACACGAACCTCACGCTGCTGCATAGAGAGGCTTCCGGTCGCGGAGGAAGGCCTCCCGCAGGATCGGATTCGTCACCGCGCTGAGCTCGATCAGGTCGACTCGCCGGCCGAAGACGCGCTCGAGCGCGTCCGACAGTTCGACGAAGTCCAGCGCCGAAACCTTGGCCTCGGGCAGGAACTCGACCAGCAGGTCAATGTCGCTGGTGATTGGATCGAAGTCATCGCGGACGGCTGAGCCGGTGAGGTCAAGCCGAGCGACCCCGCGGCCCGCGCAGAGCTTGCTCACCTGCTCGATGATCTTTGGCCCGAGGGTCACCATGACGCACGGAGTCTACTCCGGGCGTCGGCGACAACGACATCGGTAGTGCGTTACGCGATCCACGGAGATCGGACACCCCTTCCACACGCGCCAGAGGGGTATCTCGCTCCCTCAGGGAGTCGGAAGCCAACTCGCCTGACGAGCGCAGGAAGCTTGGGGCGATGACCGCAGGCGAGCTGCGTCAGCGGTACCAGGAGATCGGCGGCGACGAGGCTCGCAGCCGCATTTGTGATCATTGGACGTGACTTCCGGCAACGCGGTCATCCTCCCCGAGTTCCTGCGGCGCATCGTGGACGCCTACCGTCCGGCGCAGGTGTATCTCTTCGGCTCCGAGGCGCGAGGTGACGCGGGAAGCGACAGCGACATCGACCTCGCGGTGATCGTGCGGGACGATGCGCCGGAGCGCCAGTCCACGCCTCGCATGGCTGCCGAAGCGCTCTGGGGCCTTGAGCGCGGTGCCGACGTCGTGGTGTTCCGCGAGAGCGAGTTCGCCGCCCGCCGCGGGGTGGTCTCCTCGTTGCCCTGGACGATCCGTCGCGAGGGGAAGCTGCTCTGTGGCGGCTGACGCGCCCCGTGGGCGGCAAGCTCGGCAACGGCTACGGCCTGCACGACATGTCGGGGAATGGCTGGGAGTGGGTGAACGACTGGTACAGCAGCAGCTATTACTCGAGCAGCCCCCAGAACAACCCGCCGGGCCCCACGACGGGAACCTATCGGGTGGTGCGGGGCGGCAGCTGGTTCTACGACTCCCTCAACTGCCGTGCCTCGTACCGCAACAGCAGCACCCCGACGGGCACGTACAACTTCATCGGGTGCCGAGCCACCAGGAATCCGACTCCGTGAATCCCATCTCCCATCTTTTATTTTTCATCTGCCCTTTTCCAATTTTCCTTTTTCTTCTGTCTCTGACTTCTGAGGTCTGACTCTGTCTTCTGCGATTCACTCCGCGTGCGCGACAACGCGCTGCGGGATCGAGCGACAATCAATCGGATTCACGGGTTCAAACGGAAGCCGAGTGCCCGCCCAGCGGGCGGGTCGAGGTTTCCGTGGGCTGTGATTTCGCACGAGCCGAACCGCGCCCCGCGTGTGGGCTGCGGCATGCCTTTGCCGGAGCCGTTCTTGATGGCTGATAGCCAAAAGTGACGATAAGTTGATCAACATCATTTGCAACTTGGCTTGCTTGGGCTACGCTCCGAAAGCCCCTGCGTCTCGGGGGCGATGTTTCTGCATCTTTGTCGGATGCAAAACTTAATCATGTCGCGAGCCGACGGTTTCGGCGGATGGTGCCTGCACACCTGGGTGTGGGCTACTAAGCGGGGCTCTATCCCCTAAGGAGTTGACTGATGCGTTTTTGGAAGACCTTGATCTCGTGTGTGGCCATGACCGCAGTGACCGCTGTTTCTGAGGTCGCTGCCGACCAGACCCCGTGTACGAACTACAACAAGTTAACAATCTTCAACAACTTTGACCCTTCATTGGGATCGCGTGGCACTAACTACTTTGGGAAAACTGTACCGAACAATGCTATCTGGTTGTTTTGTGATAGCCCAGATACCGAAGCTATCTACTGGGGCGGACCGGGGCCGTGTCCAGGTAATAACGGCGATCCCCCAACCCCGGCGGTTGGGCAATTGTTGCCAAACCTGAGTGGAACTACCAGCAGTTCGTGGGTCAGTCTTGATCATATAAAGACCACTACCGGGTCCGATGGATTAGTCTATTTGAAGAATGGTACCCCGAAGGCTCGTATATACGCGCTGATTTACGGAACTCCGAATGGCGAATCGCCAACCTTTACCCCTTTGCAAGCAAAAGCTGCCATAACACAGCCCACAACAGCAGGCGGCGGCGCTTGCGATGTCGTCAGTTACGCCTACGCGTTGTTCGAGTTTGACACCACAGGTGATACTCCCAATTGCGATATCTCATTCGTCGACCAGTTCTCCTTTCCAACACGGCTTACGGTTAAAGATAATGGAAACAGCCCTACTGGCGTGAGTGGTTTTAACTCAGGGGTTACGGCAGATGGTTACCTCAATAATCTTGGGGGGTCGAACTACAACTACGCTAACGGTAACAACACATTTTGTTATCCTGCCAACTACACACCGCCTCCTGGTTTTACCGGTCTAAGCGCCCCATGCCAAGAGAATGTGGGCAGATTGAAGTACAACGTCGATACAGGGACAACTGTTAACGCGTCGAACGCGTATCGATTCGATTCACTTTCCAGGGCCCCATTGAACAAAGTGGTGGGGGACCCCAATTCATATGTCTGCCAATGTCCTGCGCAGATGCAGGAGTTGCTGCATAATCTCTATACACACCCCCTGAACAATTTCGGGAATGGCCCGGGCTTCTATTTCGCCAGCAGTATGAACTTAGGTTTTACGTTTTATCTAATTGTGTATCGGGACCCGAATGGAAGCGGAGCGCACACCCCTGGCGTCTTATCAACTGATGGATACGGGTTGAAATTGACCAATTTTCGAGAGGTTCCCACCACGGCTGACTGCAACCCCACAGCAGTGTGGGGCACCCCCTTTGCGAACCCCCAAGTAGAGAATGGTCAACCCGTAGGAACTGCAGTGCTCGGGAGCCTCATCATTGCAGCCGACGGAGTGGTATTCCCCCCAAATGTTGTAAACGGAGCCCTGGACGCCTCTGCTTATGGGCTCTGGACGACAGCTACGCTGATGACCTCTGGATTTTCTTACAACAACACAGCACAAGGTGAACCAGTTTTCCCCACACAAATTCCGGGTAACTCCCCTACAGGTGTTGCCATGCTCGACGAAGCCGCCGACCAACCTAATGGTATGAGGCAGGTGTGGGATGGCACGTGCACAAAAAGAGGGAAGTATCAAGATATTCTCCAATCCGCAATAGGCCGTGTCGCTACCGCATTCCAATATGGAATGCCGTTTACGAGCCAAGATTGGCAACATCCAGGTAAACCCGGCTGGCAGTACTATTGTCAAATGATTTCTTATACCCAGGTGACCGATTCGCCAGTTTTAACCGATAACAAGGCCACTTATGGGTCTTGCGTGTCCTCCGGTTCCTGCAAAAACGTCGAGGCATGCTATAGTCTCCCTGCGTTTCCCTTTGGCGCCCCGAATACCGCGTTCTTTCAGCTCGGAAAGAGCAGCTCTACCAGTACTCCTGCTAACACGCTTCTCGGGAGCACTTGGGTTCTGGCTTCGGAAAACTATGCTGGGTCAACCATCGGTTCAGTCCCACCCTACCTGTGGACTTACTCCGATACTTTTGCAGGGGTTTCGTGTTCTGGTTTGCCCAATGGTGGCAAGAAGTTGGGTAGCCCGGACCTTGACTTTGAATCCACCGACTCAGCAATCTGGGAGCTGGGCTTGCCGGCGGGGGGGTGCCCTGCCGATTTCGATCAGAGTGGGACCGTCGACGGCGCGGACCTAGCCTTCCTGCTCAACTCCTGGGGCGAATGCACCGCCCCCGGTTTCCGCCGGGGCGGTACCGGCGAATCGTGCCCTGCCGATTTAGATAACAATGGGATCGTCGACGGCGCGGACCTAGCCATCCTGCTCGGCGACTGGGGGCCGTGCCCAAACTGAGCGGCGGCCTTCTCCCTCGCGCATATCCGCCGGCCTCGGCCGGCGGCCACACTCCTCGCCGTGTCGCCTTCGGGCGTCCCGGCGAGGTTTTCATTTTGGGCTGCCGTGCGCTCCCCCGCTTTCCCTGAACATTCTCCCCCGATTCGGAAGACTCGCCTCCGGAGCGCGGAAATACAAGGGTAGAGGCACCACGCCCTCCGCCCTTCCATGACCAACCACCACAACCCCGCCACCGACCCGCGGCGCATCCGCGCCGTCGGCGACATCATCGCGCGCGACATCCGCCGCCTTGATCGACTCCGCCACGGGCGAATCGTCGCGGAATCCGCCGCAACATCCCGCGACAATCCGCGATCTCGTGGCCGAGTCGAGCGTCACTGTGCCGGTCGCGGAGCGCCCGCGGCCAGAGGAGGCACGATGACCGCGACCGGAGTTCGATTCGGCGGGGAGGCCGAGCGCAGGAAGCTCGGGGCGATGACCGGACGGATGGTAAAGGCGGCGGCGGAGGCCCTCATCCGCCACCGATCGGCTTCGTCGCGCTGCGATCCGGGTTTCGCGAAACCCACGCCACGGACTGCGACCCGTCGTAACGCCACGGGAAGTACACGAATCGGCTCGTCCAGACGGTGAATGGATCGCCATCCGTGGTGCCCCAGCCTGCGTCGAAGCGCCGGTCAAGTGCCGCATCATCCAGGGTCATGGCTTCGATGTCATGCCATCCCTCGCCGGGGACGGCAAAGGTGCGTTTCAACTCATCGCGCCAGCAGGTCGGCTCGAGGTTCGACTCGATCTGTGGCAAGTCACGCCGCCCTGTACGGCCTGATCTTGGCGATGGCCCTGGTGCCCCGCGAGTCGCGGGCCACCTCGAGGTCGTAGCGGGCCTGCAGGTTCATCCAGAACTCCGCGGTGGTCTTGAAGTAGGCCGCCAGGCGCAGCGCGGTGTCCGCGCTGAACGCGCGGGTGCCATGCACGAGGCGTCCGACTCGGTCGGCAGGCATGCCCGTGTCCTTGGCAAGGCGGTACATGGAGATCCCGAGCGGAGCGAGGAACTCCTGATGCAGGATCTCGCCAGGGTGGACGGGGCGGTGGCGGTTGGCATGGGTGCTGGGCATGGTGACCTCGCTCAGTGGTAGTCGATGATTCGGACGTCGGAGGCGTTTCCTTCGGACCAGCGGAACACGATGCTCCACTGGTCGTTCACGCGAATCGAGTGAAAGCCACGCAGGTCGCCCCGCAAGGCCTCGAGCCGGTTGCCCGGCGGGACGCGAAGGTCATCGATGCTCGCGGCCGCATCGATGACCAGGAGCTTGCGGAGCGCGGCGCGCTGGATCTCGGCCGACAGGCCCTTGACCCGTTCCCGGCCGAAGAGGTCCTTGATGCGGCGGTCGGCGAAGCCGGTAATCACGCCTCGCAATATTAACGCATGGCGTGAATATGTCAAGGGCGAATTGCCGCGCGGTGTGCTGCGGCGGCGGTACCAGGAGATCGGCGGCGACGAGGCTCGCAGCCGCAACCGCGAGTACCTGATCCGGCGCATCCCGTGGATGCAGTAGAACTGCAATCGGCGATCGTTGAAGTTGTAATCCGCGGAATACAGATCTGCAATCCGCGAGTGCCTCCTGATCAGTTGCTCCCGCGCCTCGCCGCGTAGAGTGTTCGTTCATGATGCCGTGTGGCGCGGTCCTTCGTCGGTTCCTGACGCCGCTCGTGGCGTTCACCTTGGTCGGCTGCGCGATCGGCCAGAAGCCCGCGCCGGATCCCGCCGCCGCCCAGCTCCTTCCGTTCACCTACGCACCTCGGCAGGACGGCGCCGTGAACGGCGGCGTGCGCGCGATCCTGCAGGACCGCTCTGGCGACTACTGGTTCGGCAGCCACTTCGAGGGCGTGTGCCGCGTGGGTCGCGATGGCGTTCGGCACTTCACCCGTGCTGACGGCCTGAGCGACGACCAGGTGCGCGCAATTCAAGAGGCGCCGGACGGCTCGATCTGGTTCGACAACGGGGTCGGCGTGAGCCGCTTCGACGGTGAGCGGGTCACCGCGCCCGTCGATCGCGAGCACTCGCTGCTTTCGACGTGGGCGCTCGCGCCGGACGACCTGTGGTTCAAGTCAAACGGATCGACCGGCTTCGACGAGCGGGAGCGCGAAGCTGGCGTCTATCGAATGCACGGCGGCCGGCTCACGTACCTCGCGCTGCCGCTTCCGGAGCCCCTGCGCTCGGACGACGGCTACTCCGTGACGGGCTTCGCCAAGGGGAAGGGCGGCAGGATCTGGATCGCGACCTACAACGCCGTCTTCGGCTTCGACGGCGCGTCGTTCACCACCATCGACGGCGCACGGATGGGCCTGCGCGAGGGCGAGGGCATGCCGCACGTCCGCTGCGTGTTCGAGGACAGCCGCGGTCGCCTGTGGATCGGCAACAACGGCGTCGGCGTGGTGGTGGTCGACGGCGACGCGACCTTCGGCCTCGCCCCGCTCGCCGGGACCGGCGAGGCGCTGCTGCGCATGGGCGCGCCGCTGACGTCCTCGGCGACCGTGAACCGTGACCGATCGCTGCAGCGAGTCTTCTCGATCGGCGAGGACCGCGACGGCAACATCTGGATCGGCACCATCGACGGCGGCGCGTGGCGGTACGACGGGCGCGGCTTGCGGCAGTTCTCGGCGAGCGACGGACTGACGAGTGCGAGCGGCTCGTGCGGGCGGCGCACCCCGGCGCACACGTCGTGCGGCTGGGGTGGCAGGTCGCGCTGCGCACGGGCGGCAACCAGATGGTCGATTGGCTGGCGCGGCAGCAGGCCGAGCACGGCTACGTCGCGGCGAGCACGGGGTGGTTCCCGGCGTGCTCGTTCCTCGAGGACACCGCGCGCGTGCTGGCCGACGTGCTCGAGCGCCTCCCGCCCGGCACGTACCAGCTCGACGGCAATCCTGGCTGGCACATGCACCGCGTCGCCAGCGCGCTGAACCGCGCGATGGGCGGTCCGTGGGACGTGCGCCCCTGCGAGGGCCTGCGGCTCGACAACCGGATGCAGGACCCGCGGCTGCCGTCGGCGTCGATCGCTGCGCGGCTCGCGGGGCGATGAGCGCGACGCGGGCGCCCCGGTCGCCTCGTCAGCCCTCGCCCAGCGCCGCCGCCACCGCTCGCTGGAAGACGGCTTCCTCCGGGCGGACCCCCGTCCACTCCTCGAAGATCTGCATGGCAAGCTGCACCAGCATCTCCACGCCGTCGACCACCGGGCAGCCGCGCTCGCGCGCCGCGCGCAGGAAGGGCGTGATGCGCGGGTTGGTGATGACGTCGACCGCCAGGCAGCCCGGGGGGACGGTCGGCCAGTCGACGGGCACCGGCTCGAGCCCTGGCGCGCAGCCGAGGTGCGTGGCGTTCATGAGCATCGTGGTGCCGGGCGGCAGGCGCACGGGCGACTCCCAGCGCTGCCACTCGCACGGCACGCCGCTGGCCTCGCGCACGCGCGCGGCGACCTCGCGGCCCTGTTCCTCGCGGCGGGTGACGAGCGTCAGGTGCGCGGCGCCTGCCCACGCGAGCTCCACCGCCATCGCACGCCCTGCGCCGCCGGCACCGAGCATCACCACGCGCTGGCCCGCGAGCGGCGCCACCTTGGCGATGGCTTTCACCACGCCCTTGCCGTCGTTGTCGTGGCCGATGAGCCTGCCGTCGCGGATGGTCATGTAGTTTGCGGCGCCGATGGCGCGCACGTCGTCGTCGAGCTCGTCGAGGAGCGGCATCACCGCCACCTTCCACGGCACCGTGATGCACATCCCGCGGTAGCCGAGCGGCCGGAGCGCCCTGACGGCGAGCGCCAGGTCGGCCTCGGTGGCGATGTCGTTCTTCCAGAACTGCCAGTGGAGGCCATGGTGCGCGTAGACCGCGTCGAACATCCGGTCGATCGGGTTCTCGGCGACCGGATGGCCGAGCATGCCGGTCATCTGCTTCTGCGGGGGGATGGGTGCCATGGTCGTTGGGTCAACG
>VGXR01000066.1 GCA_016873255.1 Planctomycetota bacterium | reverse complement strand
CAGGAACGGGTTTAGTTGGTCACCTTCACGAAGCTCACGATGCGCGGCTGCTCGCCGGGGCGATCGACCGACGAGCGGTCGACGGTCATCATGTAGCGCGAGTCGTCGACGATGAGCTCGGGGTCGGTGCCGTTCCACTGGCCAGTCAGGCGGTCCTGCTTGATGGTGCGGATGCGCACCCACACGGTGAACACGTCGCTGCGCACCGTGGCGATGTTGGAGATCCCCTTGAGGAGCTGCGTCTGGCTCGATCCATCACCGGACGTCTGGTCGTGGCGGTACGCCTTGGTCTCGATGTACTTGGTGCTGCCGCCGGTGTTCAGGCCGTCGTTGGTGGGGTCGTTGGTCTCGACCACCCCGGGCGTGCCGCGGTCGTCGGTGGCCACCACCAGGAGGTGCTTGTCGATGGCGGTCCGGCCCGTCAGCGGGAACACCTGCTGCTGCGTGCCCGGGGTGATGGCCTTGGGGATGCCGTCGACGTACTTCAGCCCGGTTCCGCCCAGCGAACCGAGCGTCGGGTCGACCAGCGCACCCGCGCCCTTGCCCCAGCTGCGGTCGTCCCAGCGGGTGCGGTAGGGATCCATGCCCGCCATGCGGACGCTCCAGCCCACCGCCTGGTTCCAGCTGCTGCCCACCTGCCCCGTGGCGTCGAAGGCATCGTCGATGTTGTTGCGGTTCACGTCCGAAGCCTTGCGGAGCATGATGTCCTGCACGTCCGGAACGCCGTTGCCGTTGGCGTCCGCGTTGGGATTCGGCGTGAACTCGGCGCCGCGCGTGAGGAGCGCCAGCTCACCGAGCGACTCGAATCCGCGCCAGCTGTGCGCGCCGGCCGCCCACTCGCGGTGGTTGGCCGCCACGGGCAGGTCGGTGCCGCGCGAGTAGTAGCTCGGCATGTTGGCGAACAGGTTGTTGTTCAGGTCCGGCGTGACGTTCAGCTTGTTGCGCCAGAGCTCGATGGCCTCGGCGACGCGCACACGCGGGGCCGTGACGCCGTAGTCGAACTGGATCGACCCCGGGCTGCCGGGACCGGGGTTGCCGCCGGACATGTCATACGGCGCCAGCTGCCAGTACGTGGCATCCCGCACGGTGCGGCGGAGCCCCAGCGGCGTGTTCAGCTGGTACAGGCCGGCGGGCGCCGAATCGGCGGTGCGCACGATCGGGAAGTCGTCGTCGTAGACCAGCCGCGTCATCTGCGGCATGGCGCGGAGCACTTCCACGGGCGCGGTGTTGATGTTGATGAGTCCGGGGGTGAGCTTGCCCTCGAAGTTGCGGGCCAGGCGCGGCCGCCGGTCCTCGGCCGCCGCGCGCTCGAGCACGTCGATGCGTCCGTCGGGCGCCGAGGTGGTGGTCCAGGTGTCGAACGGCTGCGCCCCGCGGTCGTCGCAGACGAACGCGTCGAGCAGGCCGGAACCGCCCACCAGCCGGGTGTTGAAGCCCAAGCCGTTCTGCTGCGGCGGGGCCGTCGCCAGCCCGCCGGGCGGGATGCTCGACGGCAGCACCTGGATGCCCTGCAGGTAGTTGGGCCTGTTGGTGGCATCCACCACCGTGTCGAACTGCGGCGGCTCCACCAGCAGGTGGTTGAGCTGCGACGGGAAGGACCCGAACGCAGGGATGTTGGTGCTCAGGGTCGGCTTCGGGCTCTTCGGGAAGAGGATGTCCGCGTCGGAATCGACCGGCTGCGCGAGGATCTCCGGAAGCGTCGCGTACGTGCGTCCGGACGTCCCCGGCTGCACCATCGGGCCCCACATCGGCAGGTCGAAGATCTCCGCCGCGTGATCGAAGTCCGCGTCCTTCTGGTACATCCGCAGCGGCGCCACGAAGTTGTCGGGGTCGGTGCCGTTGACGAACTCGGCCCGCGACACGCCCTTCTCGCCGTGGCTCAGCTGCATGCCCGACGGCAGCAAGTTGAAGGCGGTGCCCCACGCGGGATAGTCGTACCGGCGCGCGTTTCCGCCCTCGGCGATGCGGGTCGGGAAGAACACCGGCTTGCCGCGGCGCGCGTCGCCCCACATGTTGAAGTACGAGGAGATGGGATAGGTGACGTTGCCGACCGGGGAGATGGCGTCGGGTGCGGTGTCGAGCACCAGCACGTGGCCCTGGCGGCCGTTCACGTCCTCGGTGCCGCCCACGAACGTCTCCACGCCGGGCGCGGCGCCCGCTCCGCCGGCCTGGTTCGACGACGCCATGGTGCCGGTGGCACGCGCGAACACCCAGCGCGGTGCACGCTCGTCGAGCGAGATCACGCCCCTGCCCGGGACGTTGGTGCCGGCGATCCCGTTCTGGGTGTCGAACAGCCACTGACGGCCGCTGCGCGCCCACGAAACGAAGCTGTCCGAACCGCGAATGCGAACGCCGTCGATCGCCAGGCTGCCGCTGCGGCACTGGATGCTCGGCGGCGGCGGCAGCGACCCGCCGCCGGCGTTGATGAAGAGACGGTTGACAAGGTCGGAGAAACGCGCGCCCGCCAGGCCGTCGAGGTCGGGGTCGAGCTCGTTCTCCCAGCGGTCCACCACCGTGAACACCGCCTGCCCGCCGCCTGCGGGGAAGATGCCCCGGCGGAGCTCGATGAACGAGTTGGCCGGCGGTGCGCCGCCGACCCCCGCCTGCGGCTTCCATCGGTTGCGGATGTCGCCGCTGATGTCGAGGCCGGGGTAGCCGGCGGCCGCGGTCGCGTCGAAGAGCAGCGTTCCGCCGCGGCGGTTGGCCGCCTCCAGCGATCCCCACGCGGGAGAGAACAGCGCATTGGCGTCGGGCTCGAACGGCTGCCCGGGCTGGGTGTCGTTGGCGGGGTCGAACTCCGTCACCGGCGCGCGCAGGTCGAGGTAATCAAGCCACGCGTCGCGCGGGAACGGGTCGCCGTTCGGGTAGGTGCGCGGCACGCAGAACACGATGGCCGACCGCGGCTCCTCGGGCGTGCACGGCCCAAGTTCCACGTCCGGGCCGTGGATGTTGCCGCTCTTGGTGCCGGCGGGGCCGGGCAGTCCGAAGAAGAACCGCTGCGGCGCGTTGCCCTCGGGGTTGATGCGCAGCTCGAAGTCGGCCAGGTTGACCGGCTCGTTGTACGGGTTGGCCACCTGCACCGCGAACACCACCGCGGGCCACGTGGATGGGTCGTTCTCGTCGTAGTCGACGAAGTGCTCCCCGGCGCCGTTGGCGGTGCACGGCGGCAGCGCGAACGGGTCGGTTGCGCTCACCTGGCAGTTGGCCGGGTCCGGGCAACCGGGCGCGGCGATGCCGTCCCCGTCCGGGTCCACCACCGCCGTGATGTCCGCCTGCGAGAGGCGGCGCTTCGGATACACGAACGCCATGAACACTTCCTGGAGGAAGGGCTGCTTCTCCACGCCGATGAAGCCCGCGCTGGTCACGCCCGCGGGCAGCGCATCCTGCGGCACCAGCACCGCCTCGGTGGGGCTGCGCGGCTGGTCGAGGTACAGCAGGTTGGTGACGCGGCGCTTGGCATCGCGCCATGCGACGGCGTTGGCAGCTACGCTTGCCGTCATCATCTTGGTGGTGGCAAGGGACTTGTTGACGTCGGCCTGGCCGTCAAACGGCCGCCCGAAGTAGTTCTGCCGCGTGTCGTTGTCGATCAGCGCCCGGCGCATCACGCGCTGGATGTCCGCGGTCCACTTTCGGTCGGCCTGCAGGCGCTCGAGCTCGTTGGCGGGGCGGTAGCCGTTGATGGCCGGGTCGAACACGGGCACGTCGTTCGGGCGGCGCAGGTCGATCTTGCGGTTGTCCACGAGGAACCGCTTGCGGGCGCGCTCGAAGTCGTTGACGTCGATCCGGCCGTCGCCGGTGGCATCGCGGACGGCGATGCCGAAGCCGTTGTTGGCGCCCGGCTGCACGAAGTTGGCCGCCGGGAACATGATGTTCGGGTGGTACGGGGCCAGGTCGTCGGCAAGGTTGACCAGGCCGTCGCCGGTGACGTCGTCCGGCGCGCCGTCGCCGTCCACGTCGAACCCGCGGCGGGTGAACGCGGGGCGCGACTGCGTGACGTCGGGCGGCGTGAACAACTCGTCCGGGACGGCCGCGTTGTGCGTCGAGTGGTTCACAACCGTCCACAGGCGCTGCGGCAGCAGCTCGTTGCGCGCGCCGGAGATGGTGGTCATGAGGCGACGGTGGTCGAGCAGCAGCTCGGCCCCCGAGCGGGCCGCGAAGGTCGCCGTGGGCCCGGTCCACGCCCCGCGTGCGCGCCAGTCCTGCACGCGGACGTCGTCCGGGTCGAAGAACCGCGCGGTCTCCTCGCGGGAACGCGTGGAGCGCATGAACTGGCCGAACACCACGTCGCTGGCAGTGAGCGAGCCGGAACCGTTCAGCGAAGCCTCGAGCCGGCTGATGGTCTGCGGGCTGTTCAGCCCGTTGGCGGAGCGGAGCTCCACCTCGTCGTCGGAGCCGAAGGGCGTCAGCGTGGTGGCGCGCGCCGCCGTCACGGGGTCCACCACCTCGCCGCCGTTGGCCATGGCCTTGAAGTAGTTGAGTCGATCCGCCGGGCGGGTCAGGACGAAGAGGTCGCCGTAGGTGGGCGACGCGGGCGTGATGCCGTAGTCGGCGCTGGTGTCGAAGAACGGGAGCACCGCGTTCGCATCCGCCGCGCGGCCTTCCGTGATGACGCCGAGCGAGCGGAGGAAGCCGGTGGAGTATGGGTCCGCCGCGGTTTCGCCGGGCAGCGCGACTTGGGTGCGGGAACCCTCCCAGCGCCGGCGGTCCCACCCCACGTCCACGCCCGCGGTGGGCGTGGGAGGAGTCTGGCCGTTGCTCGCCACCGCGTACACCAGCTGCTGTGCGGTGGTCGGCGAGGACGAGTCGGGCCAGAACTTGAAGTTCACCCGGTACTCGGGATCGTTCTCGCGGCTGTTGAAGAAGCCCACGATCGGGTCGCGGAAGCCGGCGTCTCGCCCGGCCGTGACGCTCTCGTCGTACGACTCGCGCCGGGTGGCCAGCGCCACGTCGGCGGGCGTCGCGCCGATGGTGTTGGATCGCTCGAAGCGCGTGGCCGTGTTGACGTTGATCATCGAGCTGTTGTCGATGATGCGCACCGCCACCAGCTGGCGCGTGCCGCGGTCGCTCGAGGCCGGCGCCAGGAACCAGAACGAGTCGGTCCAGCCGTCGCCGTCGGCATCGGCGAAGGTGCGCGAGATCAGGTTGCGAGAGGTGGGCACCACGCCCGTGACCAGCGGCACCACCTTGAACTCGTCGGCCGGGGTGCCGAATGCGCCGAGCTGCAGGAAGTTGGGCAGCGCGAACGCGCGGCGCGCGGGGCCAGCCGGACCGCCGAGCGCGTTGCCCGTTGGATCCACGCCGCGGATGATCTGCTCGTGGGTGCATCGCGCGTTCAGGTTGAGCGTGCCGATCCCCACGTTGAACCACCCGCGCACGCGCTGCCGCCAGTCGTCGCGGTCGAGCACCAGGAAGCCGGTGGCCGGGTCCTTGCCGAAGAGGCGTGCCTCGCGCGGCGCCGCGAACGTGTTCCACTGCTCGTACGGGATGCCGAGGGCCAGTTCGCCGGCCACGGTGCCCGGGGTGCCGGTGAGGACGCCCGGGTCGTTGCCGAGGAAGTCGCTGCCGCCGCTCGGGGGGAAACCCTCGAGCGAGGCGATGTTCCATGCCACGCGGTAGCCGTTCTCGGCGGTGGCGATCCAGCTCAGGTGCGGCCAGTGGCTGAAGCCCAGGCCCTCGGGGTCGAGGATGGGTGCGCCCTGCGCGTTGAGCGCAAGGTTGCCCCAGTCGGGGCTGAACGGCAGGGGCACCTGCGCGTTCGGGGGGGCGGGCGCGACGGGGTTGGTGACCTGCTGCACCAGCCGCGCGCGCATCGGCTCGGTGCTCGCCAGCCAGCGCGTGTCGCCGAAGCCGGGGTTGCCCACGGGCCAACCGCCGTCGCCGGGGACGTTGCCGTAGCGCGCCGGCGGGTTGGTGAAGGGCGACACGACGTACGGCGCGTAGTTGTAGCCGTCGAGGAACCCGTCCTCCGTCCGCACGTTCGGCGTCGCGGGCGGACCGCCGATGGTGCGATTGTCGAAGAAGTCGAAGTAATCCACGCCGTAGCGGACGGCCAGCGGCTCGGCCGGGAGGCGCGGGTAGTCGCTGCGGGCGAGGTACTCGAGGTTGGATCCGCCGAGCCCCGAGGCCACGTTCGCGGCCACCTGGTCGGCCATGCGCACGCGGTCGACGCGCTTCACGAAGAGCGCGTCCGCCACCTCCTGGGCGATCTGCGAGGCGATGGCCTCCACGCGGTCGCCGCGCGCCGCGGCCTTCTGCTGCGCCGCCGCCTGCGCCCTGCCCGACTGCGCCCGCACCAGGAACGCCGTGGCGATGATCACCAGCAGCACCAGGATGGCGGTCACCAGGATCAGCGTGTTGCCGCGGGCGTGTCGGCGGGGTTGGCGCATGGCGTCGTTCACGGGGGTGGGTGCCTTGCTCAGTCCTTGCGGCGCTTGGGGATGTCCAGCACGAACTGGAACTCGCGCCCGCGGTCCAGGACCACGCGCGAGTCGTGCAGCGTGCAGGTCACGCGGATCTGCGTGGGCCAGGGGGTGTAGTCGTCGCGGATCACGCGGAAGCCGTCCGGCGTCACCGTGTAGGCCTCGTCCTGGTTGAACCCGAACACGGCCGTGTACACGCGGACCGGCACACTGTTGCCGAAGGGCGCGGTCACCGCGGCGGGCTGGGTGACGGAGCTGGCGCCGTCGATCCCCTCCACCTGCTGCGCGATGAATCGCATGTGGAAGTTGCTGCGGTCGGCGGGGTTGCTGGCGCGCACCACGTCCGGCATGGACTCGAGGCTCTGCGCGAGGTCCACGCCGAGCTGCTGGAACGACGGGATGCGGAACTGCGGCGAGGTGCTGCTGTCCTGGTACCCGTCGGGGAAGCCGAACCACGGCTGCGACCGCACCGTCGACGCAGGGTCCTCCTGGTTGGCGGGCCACGGTCCGCTGGCGAAGGGCTCGTAGCCGCGCATCACCGAGAGCGCGTTGCCGACGCCCGGGAGCCGAACGTCGAAGTTCGGCGCCGCGCCGATCTCAAGCCGAGCGGCAGCGCCGAGGAGCTGCCCGGACGAATCGGACTGGCGCCCGGTGAGGGGCTCCCACGTCCAGTCCACCTGGAACGAGCTGCAGTTGGTGACGAGCGTCGCCGAGGTCAGCATCTCGCTGCGACGGTCGGTGTTGGCGACGGACTTCTCCGCGCGCGGCCAGCCCAGAAGGCCGGGTAACGCCCCCGTCACCGGCAGCTGGCCGATGGCCGGCGTGCCGAACGTGCCGCGCATGATGCGGTCGCGCTGCGTCGAGAAAAAGTTTACGGTGCCGGCGTCGGCGTTGTTGCCGACCACCACCGTCGGCGTCGCGCCCGGCCACGCGGGAGCGCCGCCGCCCGAGGGCCACGAGACCGGCGCACCGCCGTTGATCGGCACCGACCACGGCGCGGACACCGACGACAGGTAGTTGATGGTCCCGATCTGCACCGGGTTCTGCAGCCGCAGCGTGGGCGAGATCACCCGGCGGATCTTGTCGAGGTCGCTTGCGGCGATGTCCGTCCACCCCGACTGCAGCGTGGGGCTCGGCAGCAGGTTGACGCTCGAAGGCACGCGGTTGCGGTTGCGGAGCTCCTGGTAGTACCACGCCGCGTCGGCGCCGGGCACGTCGGGCAGTCCCGGCGCGGTGTAGCTGCGGTCGCCGAACACCGACGGCGCCGCCGAGGGGCCGAGCTGCGCGGCGAGGGTCACGTTGGCGGGCTCGGGGTAGTAGATGGCGCGACCGCCGTCGTCGGCGAGGAGCACGGCCTTGCGGGCAAGCACCCACTGCCGGCACTCGGGCTGGTTGGCGGTGACGCGCGGGCCGCCGCTTGCATGCGTCGAGCCGCTGAAGCGCCATCCGAGGCGGAACTGGGTCGGGTCGAACCAGGTCCAGGGCGTGATGGGCGTCAGGCGGAAATTGCTTGGCGGCGAGGGGCTCACGCCGGTGATGAGCGGACGCGTGAGCGACGCGTTCCACGCATTGGGGTCGTTCGGGTCCGGGATCGGGTTGTTTGCCAGCCCCGGGAACTGCACCCCGTGCCCGTAGTACACGCGCGTGGCGCGGGCCTGCTGGCCGCCGCCCGCGTTCACCAGGTCGCCGGGCCCGGCCCAGCGCGCCGACACCTCGGTGCCGGCAGTGAAGAACACCACCTGGTCGCAGCGGATGATGGCATCGGAGGCCAGCTGCGGGTTGAGGAGCGGCGCACCCGCACCCGCCACCACCTGGTTGACGTCGTTGCGGACCGCCACGCACTGGATGGCCATGTAGCCGTCGCGGCAGATGGCGTTGAGGTCGCGCCGCAGCTGCTCCTCCACCACGGTGGCCTGCTGAAGCACGTCCGCGGTGGCCTCGCCGGTGGAGGACACCTTGCTCGCGGTGTTGAAGATCTTGCTCGTGGCGATGATCACCGCCAGCAGCACCACCACCGCGACCAGGAGTTCCACGACCGTGAACGCGCGGCGCATCAGAGATCCCTCACCGTGGCGTAGACCGGGACAAGTTGCGTGCCATTGGCGTCGATGATCGATGGCACGTAGTGGAACGTGCGCACACCCTGCGGCGCGGGGTCGGTGCCGCCGCCCACCGGCGGACGGAGCTCGTAGTCGTCGAACACCTGCGCGTTCTGCGTGCGCGGCACCGGCGCGGCGAATCGCACCAGCAGCGGGTCGGTGCGGTTGCGCCGGCCCTGCACCACCCGGTGCACGTTGCCGTTGTTGTCGATGACCCACTGGCCCGGGTACTGCCACTGCTGGTGCACGCGCGGGATGAGGTCCGCCGGGAAGTCGTCGAGGACGAGCCCCTGGCCCGGGCCGCCCGCGGCGGTGGCCGTGCCGTCCTTGATCAGCCCCGTGGTGAACGGGGTCTGCTGGTTCAGCGCAAGCGTGGCCGGCTGCTGCCAGCCGATGAGCACCTGGTTGCCCACGGCTGGTCCGCTGGTGGCGTCGGCGGTGGTGAGGTTCGACGCCGAGAGCACCACCAGCGTGCGCCGGAACGGCACGGGCGGAAGCTCGGGGGCCGTGCCGTTGGTGACGGCGGCCGGGAACGCCGGGGCCCCGTTGGCCGGCGACGTGTACGCCTTGCGCGCGCCGCCGGAGCCGACCACCCGGTAGACGAAGATCGCCACCTGCACCTTGCCCGACGACCGGCGGAACATGCAGTCCCACGCGTACTGCGGGGCGCTGAAGGCCGTGGCGTTCTCCGGCACCGATGGCCACCAGCGCTCGCGCTGCGTCACGATGATCGGCGGTGCGAAGGCGGTGCGCGCGGTGTTGTACGGCGCCCCGTAGAGGGCGACGCCGTTGCCGGTGTCGATGCCCAAGGGGAACTCGCAGAACTCCTGCTGCGCGGAACCCTGGTTCTGCGCAAGCGTGGCGAAGATGTCGATGGCACCCACCTCGTTCAGCTCGGTGCCCGGCTGGTCCTGACGGATGACGCCGGGGCGGATCCAGCTCCAGTCGCCCGGCGCGGGGCGGAACACGTACGAACCCGCGCCCGTGCTCCGGGTGATGAGGCGCTCGCCGGGCTCGAGCGAACCGCTGCCGTTGGCATCGGTGCCCACCCCGAACTCCTCGAACGAGCCGAAGTCCTCGGGGGCCACCCTGCTCCGCAGGAGCCCGATGGCCTGCTCGGCGATGACCGGCCCCACCAGGTCGTCGGCCGACTGCTGCTGCTGCGCGATGCCCGCCGGGAAGAGCGCCGACACCGAGATGATGCCGATCGCCAGGATGAACACCGAGAGCAGGAGCTCGATCAGCGAGAACGCACGATGCGCGCGCGGGCGCACCGCGCTCCCGGGTGCCGACGCGCCGACGGAACGCGAGGCCATCACTTGGGCACCACCCCGGGCACGCCGGTGTAGCGATTGAAGGTGATGCGGTCGGACTGCTCGTCGATGAAGGACGACTGGTCGCGCACGCGCAGCGAGGGGTTGCCGTTGTTGCCGATGGCGCCGGCTCCCGTGCCTTGCCACGTGGAGGCGTTGTAGAGCTTGCGCGCCTCGGCCTCGTTGAAGACCGCGAGATACGGCACGTAGTCCACCAGCGGCTCGTCGAGGGGCTCGTCGTAGATGAAGAAATCCACGTTGTTCGGTCCGCTGCCGAAGACGTTGGTGCTCCCGCGGTTGGGGAACCCGTTTCCGTCGAAGTCGACGAAGCTCTTCACGTACGCGTTCTGGTTGCCGCCGGCGGAGGTCACCACCTCCAGCACCTGCTGCGGGTTGCGCGAGAGGACTCGGCCATCGGGCCCGAAGAGCACGCCGATCCCCCATCCAAGCTCGGTGCGCGCAAGGTTCGGGGCGAAGGTCGGCGGGATCGCGGCGAGGTTGAGCGTGCCGGCGAAGCGCGGCAGCGTGCGCCACCAGCGGTCGTTCCGGCCCACGGATGCATCGGTGACGAACCCGAACGCCGGCCCGCCCACCATGATGCCGCCCGGCAGCTCGCGCGTCGGGACCCCCGGCACCGGCACGAACCGGTCGGCAAAGACGTCGTCTGCGATCGGCTCGGCCACCACGCCGCCCGGGACGGGTGGATTGGGGTTCGGCAGCGGCGTGTTGACGGTGACCACCTCGCCCGTCCATCGCGCGGTGACGACCTGCACCGCCGGCGGATCACGCGGCACCGCGCGCGCGCGGCGGTCCGGCGCAACGCGGAAGGTCACCATCACGTACGCGTTGTCGCGGATGGCGATGGCGCGAGCATTGCCGAGCATCGCCACCAGCGTGTTGGTGGCGTTGGCGAGCTTGGCGTCGCTCGTCACCTTGCCCACGCTGAACGCAGTCAGCACCGCGAGCACCAGCAGGATGCCCATCACCACCAGCAGCTCGAGGAGCGTGAAGGCGGCGCGGCGAGGCAGGCGCACGGTGCGGGCGGCGGGCATCGGGTTCAGTTCGGCGGATCCAGTTCGTACAGGAAGATGTTGTCGGCGGCGGCGGTGGCGCGGGCCAAGGGCGTGTCGGGGGTGGTCTCGCCCGCCACGCCGAACAGGCCGTCCGGGCCCGCCGACACCAGACAGATACGGCGATTGGTGCACACCCCGAACCCGGGAGCCAGATTTTCCAGCGGCGTCCGCACCGTCCCGTCCGGGTCCGGCACCCCGGTGTCCACCCCGTACCGGTACGCCCGCCCCGGGAACACGAAGGCGATGCGGTTGCCCCAGGGATCCACGAACTCGCTGCGCGTGGAATCGCGCGGGTTCATCGAGGACCGAGCCGAAGGCGCGTACAGCACCGGGGGCGTCCCCGAGAAGACGTTGGCAGCCGGGAAGGCCTGCGTGTTGGGCTCGGGGCGCAGCAGCGACGCCGGGATTCCCGCGAGCATCGGCCGGATGCTGTCAAGCTGTCCGAGCAGGTTCACCGTGTACACGCCCACGCCGCGCGCGCGCGCCACGAGGGCGCGGTTTCCATCGTTGTTGGGGGGCGGCGGCGGGGCGAGCGACTCACGGATGTCGAACATCTCGAGGCTCGAGCCGGACGGGAACACCTCGGCGCCCGACCCGTTGAATGCCCCGTTGTACGTCACCGGCCGACCGGTCTGCGCCTCCCACTCCCCGAGGGCGCTCTCCATGGACAC
>VGXR01000065.1 GCA_016873255.1 Planctomycetota bacterium | reverse complement strand
GATCCGCATCCTGTGCGCGCGGCCGGTCGACGACGCCGGGTACCTGCGGCGAGTCCCTTCGCGCCCCGCGTCGGCCCTTCCCGATCAGCCGCCGTTGTAGGCCGGATTCGACCACCACGGCCCCTGCACGAAGGGGTAGCTCGCGTTGTCGACGAACGGGTCCTCGCTGTCGCCGCTGCTGGTGGCGAACTCGTTGACCGGCGCGGGCCCGCCCATCTGCGCCTGCTGCATCTGCGTGGGGGTCATGGCATCGCCCCAGAGGTCCGAGTCGGACTCGCAGCCCGCGGCCACGAGGAACGCGCCGGCAAGGGCGGCCGTGACCGAACGCGCGAGGATGCGGAAGGCAGTGCGCATGCGGTGGATGCTACTGCGCGGCGCCGATGCGCCAGATCGCGCCCTTGGCGCGCGCATCCTGGCTGCCCTCGAACGTCACCAGGTACAGCGTCCCGTCGTTGGCCTCGCCGAAGCTGGTTGGCAGCTGGTTGCGCGTGACATGCAGCACCTCGGGCCCGGCCACCAGCTTGCCCTTCTCCGCGCGGATGCCCCACACCTTGCAGCTGCCGAGGTCGGCATAGAGGTAGATGCCCTCGAGCGACGGCTGCGACGCGCAGCGCGAGACATAGCCGCCGGTGACGCTCACGCCCTCGGAGTGCGGGTATTCGACCACGGGCTCGATGTAGTCGCTCCCGAACGCGCCGGCCGCGCCGCCCGGGAACGCGTGAAGGCCCTCGCGGGCGTTCCAGCCGTAGTTGCCGCCGCGGACGATGATGTCGACCTCTTCCCACTGGTTCTGCCCGACGTCGCCGCCCCACAGCTCGCCGGTGGCGCGGTCGAAGGACATGCGCCACACGTTGCGCAGGCCGTAGGCCCAGATCTCGGGGCGGGCGCCCTTGGTCGCCACGAAGGGGTTGTCCTTCGGGATCCCGTAGGGCTTGCCGTCCTCGGCTCGGTCGACGTCGATGCGAAGCACCTTGGCCAGCAGCGTGCCGAGGTCCTGCCCGGCCTGCAGCGGGTCATTGGCCGCGCCGCCGTCGCCGCAGCTCAGGTAGAGCATCCCGTCCGAGCCGAAGAGGATGGTGCCGCCGTTGTGGTTGGAGTACGGGTCCTTGACGGTGAGGAGCACCTCCTCGCTGTCGGGCTTCCCTGTGCCGGAGTCCTTGTCGGCCTTCCAGCGCGACAGCACGTTCACGCGGTTGCGCTCCGGGTCCATCGCGGTGTAGTAGAGGAAGAGGACCTGGTTCTCGCGGAACTTCGGGTGGAACGCGATGGAGAGCAGGCCCTCCTCGTTGCCGCGCGAGTTGACCTGCTTGCGGATGTCGAGGAAGACCCTCGGCTCCTTCGCGGCGCGGTCGTTCGGGTCGATCACCAGCACGCGGCCGGGCTGCTCGAGCACGTACATGCGCGCGTCGTCGCCGGGCTCGAACGCCACCTGCACCGGGCGGCGGAACACCATCTCGGGCGCGATGCGCTGCAGCTTGAGCTTGGGCATGGAGCGCGCGGTGGCCGGCGCGGGCGGTTCCTGCGGCGCGGCGGCCAGCCCAAGGAGCGCGGCGAGCGTGGCAACGGTGAGGGCGGTCGTGCGGTGCTGCATGGTGTGCGGGCTGCTGGCCCGGGCCAATCCTAGGCTGCGTGGCCGGGAGGGCCGCCGCCCGCGATCTCGTGCGCCAGGGCCTCCACGGACCGCACCGCGCTGCCCTCGGCCTTGTTGTTGATGACCACGAACCCCGGGCGCGCCGCGGCCGAGGATGCGAGGATCGCCACCACCTCGGAACGCACCGCCGGGTCGGGCGCCTGCAGCCGGTCGAAGGGCTCGAAGCGGTCGGCGGCGGCCTGGTAGGTGGTGCCGGCGGGAAGCATCCAGCGCACCACCACGGCGGGGAAGGAGGACGCATCACACCCGGCCTCCGCAAGCGCGCGCCGCTGCTCGCCGATCGACGGCACCGTCGGGTGCTGCAGGAACGCATGCGCGGCGACACCGGCGCGCAGTGCCGCGGCGTAGCGCAGCGAGTTCGCGGGGCGGAAGCACTCGCGGTTGCGCACCTCGACCGCAAGCACGACGCCCGCGCCGAGCATGGAACGCGCATCGGAAAGGAACCCGCCGAGCCGGTCGATGAACGACTCCGCGCCGCCGAGGCGCCCCCGCGACGCCAGGTCGAGGCTGGGGAACTGGAGCACCACGGGGCCGAGCAGCGCACCGAGGCCGGCCCGCGCCGGGGCGATCACCTCGTGCGCAAGGAAGCCCGCGTCGAGGAAGCATGGATTGGCCACGCCGGCCGCGCGCACGGCGACGGTGCTCCCGAGCGTGCTCCCGTCCGCGCCCATGTCGGGGCGCGTCACACGCTGGTCGGCCTTGACCGTGAAGCGGAACGCGGGCGGCACGAGCGCCGCGAGCGCGCGGTACTCGTCCGCCGAAGGAGTTGCGTAGAACGCACGGTCGAGACCCACCGTGCGCGCGAGCGGCCATGACGCATAGGCCGCGAGTCCCTCCGATGCCAGCGCCGCCGCTGGAGCGCGATCGCCGAAGACGATCCCGCGCCAGCCCGGGTACGCCCAGCTGCTGGTGCCGAGATGCACGTGCGCGGGCATGCGCGCCGCAAGCGCGCGCACCTCAGGCGAGGCCGGTACGGGCGGCACCCGCTCCATCGCTCGATCGGCGGGCAAGTCGCCGAAGAGCGACCCGAGGTCCGCGGACCGGTTGCTTCGCGTGCGTCGCGCCACGGTGACAGGGTAGGCGCGTGGTACCGTGCGGCCATGCGACTGCGCGCGGCGCGGACACTCCTCCTCACCTGTGCGGCACTGGCGGCATGCGGCGGTCCCGCGCAGAACCAGCCGCGGCTTGGGCACGCCGACGCGCGCAGCGGCGCGACGGGCGAAGCGGCGGAGCCGGCAACCACCGAAGCCGGCTTCGTGCCGCTCTTCAACGGTCGCGACCTCGACGGCTGGACCGGCGACACCGCGGGCTACCTGGTGGAGGACGGCGCCATCGCGTGCGGGCCCACCGGCACCAACCTCTACACCACGGGCGAGTGGTCGGACTTCGAGCTGCGGCTGCGGTTCCGACTCACGCCCGGCGCGAACAACGGCATCGGCATCCGCGCCCCGCTCGCGGGCGATGCCGCATACGAGGGCCTCGAGCTCCAGGTGCTCGACGACGGCCACGAGAAGTACCGCGGCTGGCTGAAGCCCTGGCAGCGCCACGGCAGCGTCTACGGGATCAGCGAAAGCACCGGGAGCACAGAGGCCCTCCGCCCGGCGGGCGAATGGAACGACGAGGCCATCGTGGTGCAGGGGCGCCGCATCACGGTCACGCTGAACGGGCGGGTGATCCAGCAGTGCGACCTCGACGCCGCGACGGCCGCCGGCACGCTCAGCGGCAAGGACCATCCCGGTGCCCGCCGCGCCGCCGGGCACATCGCCTTCCTCGGCCACGGCGACCGCGTCGAGTACCGCGACATCCGCATCCGCACGATCGAGCCGGGCCCGGGGCCCGCAACCCGCTGATACGCCATGCCCTTCTCCGACATCGCCTCCACCCCATCGCCCGCACCGGGCACCCCGCCGCAGGCGCGCGGCCGCGGACTCTCCATCCTCCTGACGCTCACGTGCATCGTGATCGTGGCCGCGGGCATCCGCGAGGCCTCGACGATCATCACGCCGATCCTGGCCGCGGCGTTCATCTCCATGATCGCCATCCTGCCGCTGGGTTTCCTGCAGGGCAAGCTCGGGCTGCCGCGGTGGATCGCGCTGCTCGCGGTGCTCGCGCTCACCATCGGCGGAGCGCTCGGGATCGGCTACTACCTCAGCCAGTCGGCGACGGACATCAAGCCGCTGCTTCCGGAGTACGAGCGGCGCATCGACGGATTCATCCTGGAGGGCCTCGGCGAGCTGAAGGCGCGCGGGGTGGACATCGATCCCGAGCGCATCCTCGCGGAGGCGCACAACTGGAAGATCGCCGACTTCGCCGACGTCATCGTGCTGAGCCTGGCGAAGGTGCTGCAGAACTTCCTCTTCGTGCTGCTGGTGAGCGCGTTCATCATCGCCGAGGCATCGAGCTTCCCGGCGAAGATGCGCGTTGCGTTCCCGACGGCCATGCGCAGCGCGGGGCTCTCGAACGTGGTGGACAAGATCCGCTCGTTCCTGGTGGTGATCACGGAGCTCAACCTGGTGATGGCGGCCGTGAACTGGGTTGCGTGCGCGGCGCTGGGCGTGCCGTTCGCGTTCCTGCTGTCCTTCCTGGTGTTCTTCCTGAACTACATCCCCACCATCGGTTCGATCGCCGCCAGCCTGATCGTGGTGGGCATCGCGCTGGTGTCGCACGGATGGGGCGTGGCCATCGCCATGGCGGCGGTGCAGGCGGTGCTCGGCGTGGTGGTGGGCAGCGTGCTGCAGCCACGGATGCTCGGCTCCCGCCTGGGGCTCTCGCCGCTGGTGGTGCTGCTTTCGCTGGTGGTGTGGGGCTACCTGCTCGGCGTGGCGGGCATGTTCTTCGCCGTGCCTCTCACCATCATCGTGAAGATCGTGCTCGACTCCACCGACGACCTGCGCTCGCTCTCCGTGCTGCTCGGCGACGCGGCCTCCGCGCGCGAGGCGGGGAAGCGCTGACGCCGTGGATGCGCGCGCGCCGGACGCGCTCGCGGCCTGGCGTGCGCTCGCGGAGCCCGGCTGCGGGGCAATGCTCGCGGACCTCGCTGGGCTGGAGTCGGCGCCCGCGCCCGCGGTGATCGAGCGCCTCCGCAGGACGCATGCCGCGCCGGTGGTCGCGGCGGCGGTGGAGCTCTCCCTGGCTCGCACGCGAGCACGCGCGCGGTTCGGGGAGCGCGCGGGCACGCTCTGGTGCGACCGGCCCGGCGCGGAGATGGCGAGCGCCCCCGAGGTGGCAAGGCTCAAGGCCGAGCGGTTCCGGGCCGCGGGCGCCGAGGCGATCGACGACCTCTGCTGCGGGATCGGCGGCGACCTCATGGCGCTGGCGACCGTGGCGCAGGCCACGGGCATCGACCTCGATCCCGTGCGCGCGTGGATGGCCGGCATGAACGCGGGCACCGCGGTGCGGTGCGCGGATGCCGTGGCCGCGCCGGGCGATGCGCCGTTCGCGCACGCGGACCCGGCGCGCCGAGCGGGCGGCGCGCGACTCGCGCGGACGGAGGACCTGCTGCCGCCCCTTGGCGCGATCGTCCCCGGCCTGCGCTCGCGGCGCGGCGCGGCAGTGAAGCTCGGGCCAGGCATGGACCTTGCGCCAACGGAACGCGCACCCGCCGACGAGGTGGAGTTCATCTCGCACCGCGGCACGCTGGTGCAGCAGGTGCTGTGGACCGGCGCGCTCGCGACGGCGCAGGGGATGAACACCGCGACGCAGGCCCATGCCGGGCGCTCGATCACCGGTGCACCGGGCATGCCGGAGGCACGCCCCGGCATGCAGCGGTTCCTCCTCGTCCCCGATCCGGCGCTCGAGCGAGCGCGGCTCCTCGCTCCGGTGGCGGACGCGCTCGGGGCTGCCGAGGCCGCACCGGGGCTCGGCATCCTCACCGACGAACGGCCGCCCGCAGGCCCGATGGCCGCATGGACCGAGGCGTTCGAGGTGGTCGAGGAGCTTCCGGCGCGCGAGCGCACGCTCGCGGCGTGGCTTGCCGCGCAGGGCGCGGGCATCGTGACGGTGCGCACGCGCGGCGGCGCGTGCGACCCGGACGCATGGCAGCGCGCGCTGCGCGGGCCGGGGAGCGACCCATGGACGGTGTTCGTGCTGCGGCTCGGCAGCGACCGGCGCGCTTACGCGGTGCGACGCGTCGAGGCCTGAGCGGGCGCGGACGGCGCGTGCTCGTGCGCGGGCAGCGCAAGCAGGGCGGTCGACCTCAAGGCAGCCTGCGGGGGCCCGGCCGTCGTGGCGATGGCTGGCGCACCGGGCCCGAAGACGTGCAGCCCGACCACGCCCTGCAGGAGCGCGCGGTCCATGGTGGCGACGATCCCCGCGAGCACCGGGTCGAAGTGCGTGCCGGCGCACCGCGCGATCTCGTCGACCGCTTCCGCCATCGGGCGCGCGGCGCGGTACGTCCGGCTGGTGGTCATGGCATCGAGCGAGTCGGCCAGGGCGACGATGCGGCCGATCAGCGGGATGGCGTCGCCCGCGATGCGGTGCGGGTAGCCGCGGCCGTCCCAGCGTTCGTGGTGGTGCAGCACGCCGGGCAGCACGTCCGCCATCTGCGGGATGCCGCGGAGGATGTCGTGCCCGGTCACCGGGTGCTCGGCGACATGGCGGAACTCCTCGTCGGTGAGCTTGCCCGGCTTGCGCAGCACGTCCTCGCTCACGCCGATCTTGCCGATGTCGTGCACGAGGCCGCAGAGGCGCACGCGGTCCGCCTCCGCGGGCGAGAGCCCCGCGCGCAGCGCGATCATGGTGGCGAACTCAGCGACGCGGGCACTGTGGCCGCGGGTGTACGGATCCTTGGCGTCGATCGCCGCGATGAGGGCCTGCAGCGTGCCGTCGAACATCGCGCATTGCTCGGCCTCGAGCCGCTCGGTGGTGCGCATGCGCTCGAGGTTGGCCAGGGCGAGCGCCGTCACCGACGCCACCGCGCGAACGAGCGCGGCCACCGGCTCGAGCGCCGTACGGAACGCGCCGCCGTCGGCGAGGTAGATGAACCCGTGGCAGCGGTGGCCGACCTCCACGGCCACGCACACGACGCGCTCGATGCGCAGCTCGGCGAGCGTGCGGTGACGGTCGCCCTCGTGCGCGGCATCGCTCACCACGACGGGCCCGAACCGCGCCCGCGCGAGCACGCTGCGGCTGAGGCGCAGGCGGTCCGCGGCGTGGCCGTTCGCGGCGATCACCTCGAAGTCCATGCTGCCCTGCCCCGTGCGCACGAACGCCACGTCGGAGAAGCCGCTCGCGCGCGCGATGGCACCGACGGCGGCCTCGGCCACGGCACGCTCGTCGGCCGCGGCATGGATGGCCTCGCCCGCGGCGACGACTGCCTCCAGGTGAAAGGCCTCGAGCGCGGCAGGCTGGAGATGGTCGATGCGCTCGTCGGCGCCGGGATCGATGCGGGTGACGACTGTCGCCGGGTCCTCCGGCGCGCGGCGCTCGTAGTTGAATGACAGCGGCCCGATGCCCAGGCGGTCGCCGGGCATCAGGATGGCCGAGTGCCACGGGCGCACGGGTTCGCCGTTCACGAACGTGCCCGAGGCGCTGCCG
Organism: Planctomycetota bacterium; assembly: GCA_016873255.1. GTDB lineage: Bacteria > Planctomycetota > Phycisphaerae > Phycisphaerales > SM1A02 > UBA966. The sequence goes on along the minus strand of VGXR01000065.1, from coordinate 4,605 downwards.
CGGTCGGTCACGCGCCACGCACCGCCGGCAGGCGCTTCGGCCCACTCGAGGTGCGCATGCTCGCGGCTCACCGCGGGGTTGCCAAGCACGATGCTGTTGCCTTCGCCGCGACCGATGCGCACGATGCCGGGCGCGCGCAGCGCGTGGCGCTGGCGGCGTCCCTGCAGCGTCAGCGTCAGCCAGTGCTCGTGGCGGTCCGGTGCGGTCACGCGGAGAGCATCGGCCGCCGGGAACCCCGTCTTTCGTGCTTCCTCCGCGATTCCCGGCCGGGCTACCATTTCCGGCCTGGGTCGCGCCGGGAGCTCCGCGCGCGGCCCGCCACCGAGCGAGTTACGGGAACCCAAGGAGAGCACCATGGCCGGAGCCGACACCGTCACCTTCACGTCCGCCAACTTCAAGAGCGAGGTCCTCGACTCGGCAACGCCGGTGCTGGTGGACTTCTGGGCGGAGTGGTGCGGACCCTGCCGCATGCTCGGCCCGACCATCGACCAGGTGGCCACCGAGGTCAAGGGCAAGGCGAAGGTCGGCAAGCTCGACATCGACGCCGCGCAGGAGATCGCCGCGGGACTCGGCATCCAGTCGATCCCCACGGTGATCCTGTTCAAGGGCGGGCAGCCCGTCGGCAAGTGGGTGGGCATCCGCCCGAAGGCCGAATACGTGAGCGCGATCAACGGCGCGTGATCCCTCGTGCGCGGGACGCAAGCCCCGCGCACGCCGAACGCCACGCTGTTATCGAACACCGCGCCGCACGCGTCCATCGCGCGCGGCGCTTGCGTTGCGGCGGATTGCGCAGTACTGTCTTCGTTCTTCCACACGCCCGCAAGGGCGCACAAGAGCGGGCCTGTAGCTCAATTGGAAGAGCGCTTCCATGGCATGGAAGAGGTTGTCGGTTCGAGCCCGATCAGGTCCATTGCCCCTTGCCGACGCCCTCGGCACCCACGGGACACCCGAGTCCCCCGCCGCATCGCGACGGGGAACTCGCGGCTTTTTGGCGCTGAACCGAGCTGAACGCAAGATCCGCAGCATCGACGTACGGTTTCGTGACGGCCGGCACCCCGCAAATGCGTTCCCGAACCAGGGGGGTGCCGACTTCAAGTGCATTGCGGCCGATGCCGTGCCCCGCGATGCCGCCATGCAGCCAAAGGAGACGACCGTGAACCGCTCCCTCGACTTCCGGACAGCGATCCTGGCACTGGCGGTGTCCTCCACCCCGGCCGTGGCCGACATCGTGGCGACCTACGGCGGCCCGAGCGCATTCTCCGCCTCGATCACCGGCATGCCGGACCTCGACCAGTTCCGGGACTCGCTTCCTCCCGACGGCAACGGCACGGGCGGGGGCATGTACTGCTGCCCGACCTCGTTCGTGAACGTCTTCGCGTACGCGGCGAACCACGGCTTCCCGGAGCTGCTGCCCGGTACCGGCAACTGGCAGGCCCAGGCGAACTACCCGATCGCGTCCCTTTCGATCGCGGTGGCGGGCATGCTGATGGGCACCAGCGCCGTCGATGGCACGACCGGCAGCGGCGCGTTCTCGGGGGCGATGCAGTACATCGCGAATGCCGGGCTGAAGGACAAGCTGTGCATCCAGCAGGTCTATTCCTCCGGTCCGCAGCAATGGGTGCGCGTGCACGACATCGCGAAGCAGGTGGCGCTCGGCGGGGTCGCGACACTCGCCTACGGCCGCTACAAGGTCACCGGCGTCGCCGGCGGCATCTACGCGCTCGAGGTGGGCGACGACGGGAAGCTGGTGCGCAACGGCGGCCACTGCATCACGTTCGAGAGCGCCTCGCCGAGCGGGCCCTTCGCCGACTACGCGCTCACCGTCCGGGATCCGGCCACGCCGAGGGGGCTCGACGCGATGCAGTCGGTGTTCCAGTCGGAATACAGCGACGTGTTCACGCTGACCTTCGGCGGGGTCTGCTGCGAGCACTTCGCCGCCGACACGATGTACTGGGACATCTCCACGCAGCCCGGGACCATCCGGCTGATCGATGGCGTCCGGGTGCTGCGCCCGTGCGGCGCGCTGCGCTTCACGAGCATCCCCGCCGGCCTCCTGCTGTCGCTGTTCACGCCGGGGAGCCTTGGACTTTCCCCGTCGCCCGTGGTCATCGCGTCGCCCGCCGGCGGGCTCGCCGACCTGTCGTTCGGCGCGGATGCGTCGGATGCGTACGCGCTGGTGGTCACGTCCCCCACGAGCGGGGCCACGCAGCTGCGGCGCATCAACCTGGCGACGGGCGGCCAGCAGCCGGTCGGCACGCTCTCCACGCTGCGCGGCATCGCGGTGGGCCGCGACGGCCGCGTCTACGCGCACGACGGAACGTCGGTGCATGCGTACCGGCCCGACGGGACGCTCGAGCGCAGCATGACCCCCACCGCGCCGCCGACCGCCCTCGCCTACGACGACGTGCGCGACCGCGTGGTGGTCCTGAGCGTCGCGCGCCGCACGGTGACGGCGTACGACCGGACGCTGGCGCCCGTGGCGGAAGCGGTGGTTCCCCAGTCCGTTCCGATGTCGGGCGCCGGTTCGGTGTCCGTGTCTCCGCAGGATGGATCGGCCTACTTCGTCACGTCCGCGAGCGACGCCCTCGGCCGCGTCGGTCCGGGCATGACGTCCGCGGACGTCAGCCTCTCGTCGATCGCCGGCGTGACCGCGCCGCAGCGCGTGGCCTGCGGCGACTCCGGGCGCCTGTGGGTCACGTCGCAGGGCACGGTCCGGGCGGTCGCGAAGGACGAGCTGGGGCGCTGGGTGCAGGACACCTCGTCACCCTTCCACCTGATGCCGGACCAGGGGCCGCTCGCGATCATGCGGAGCCGGACGAACTTCGATCCGGCGCTGCACTCCGGGCCGGGATGGCGCGAGGTCGCCTCGTGGGAGGATGCCGGGCGCGGCCTGCCGCTCGCCGACTGCGTGGCCGACCTGAACGGAAACGGAATCGTCGACGGCGCGGACCTCGGGTTGCTGCTCGCGAACTGGGGACAGACCCGAGTGGACGCGGTGTCCGTCTCCTTCGACTACGTCGGAAACACCGTCGGCAGCTGGGCATCCGACCTGGCGCTGGTGGTCAACGACGGCGTTCATCCGACGATCGGCTGGGGCGGCTACAACTCGGTGCTTGGTGCGGCGGTCGATGCCGGAAGGTGGCCCTTCTACGGAAGTGCCTCCGCGGCGAGCGGGCACTACTCGGCCACCGTCCTCGTTCCCGCGGGATCGGTGCTCTCGGGTGCGGGGCCGTGGAACGTCACCGTCGGCAACGGATGGACCGGCTCGCCCGCGGTGCAGTACCGGAACGTGCGCGTGGAGCCCGCCGGCAAGGGCATGCCCTCGCTGGTGACCGTGCCCGACCAGGCACCGTCGGGGACGCAGTCGGTCACCAAGCCGTTTGCCATTGCCGGCATCGCGGGCGACCTGAACGCCGACGGGACGGTGGACGGCGCCGACCTGGGCATCATGCTCAGCGCCTGGGGCGCGTGCTCGCGGTGATTCCCGCCGGCCGTCCCGCTCGCCTCCCCGACAGTGGGCCAGCGGAGTGGCGTCGCCGGGTGCCTGGCCGACCGTCGCTCAGGTCTCGCCGGGTTGTCTCTCGGGGCATCGAGAGACGCTTGTGCCGTCTGGTGTCTCTGGTGAACGCTCTCGGCGCGTTTATGTCTCTCGGGTAATGACCGCGGATTCGGGGGGCAATTGCTCGGCATGCGCTGCGCGAGCCGGCCACCGCACCCCGCGTGGAACGCTGGAAACGGGTTTTTGCGGGCCCGTCTGCGAAAGTTGTTGATTTTGTTGTGCAGGGTGACGGGAAATCACGCCTCTACGGAGTGGCACGGGTGTGCAGTCCAATGCAGTGTGCTTGGACTCGTCGCGTGGCCTTTGTGATTTAGGAACCTAAAAAATATGTTGCAACTCTCGATCCACCGGCTCGTTGTCCGTTGCCCCTCGCTCACCGCCGGGGCCCTGCTTGCCGTGTCCTTGGCCGGGGCCACCTCGGCCAACGCCGCGATCGTCTACGGCGGACCGATCAACGCCGTCGTGACTCAGGAGCAGTCGTCTTGGTACACCCTGGCGATCAATTTCGAAGGCGCGAACTACGCCTGGGACTTCGTCATCGTCGGAGGGGGGCAACCGAACACCGGATTCGCGGCAGTGGGCAACAGCACCAGCGTCATCGGGAGTCAAGGGATTGCTGAAAAAGGCCCTCTTCATCGCCTGTATGCAAAAAATTTCGCCCCCCCAAGCCCCATCGGTTCGACAGCCGGGTTTTACACGAATACGCTGGACAGGTTGATTCTCAAGAAGTACCCGGGAGCCGAGGACCCGAGCGCCGAATTCCAGTCGGGCGGCGGGTATGTCGGGATCAGGTTCGGCGTGGGCGCGAACATCCGCTACGGCTGGGTTCAGGTTCAGATGGGTTCGCTCGACTCGTCGAGCTTCACCGTCGTCGACTACGCCTACGAGAGCACCGCCGGTCAGGCCATCTCGGCCGGCACGATTCCCGCCCCCGGCGCCGTCGCGCTCCTGGGCGCGGCAGGCCTCGTCGGCTCGCGCCGCCGCCGCTGACCCTCACTTCGCGCATCCCCGCCGGCTTCGGCCGGCGACCACACCTCTCGCTGTGT
>VGXR01000064.1 GCA_016873255.1 Planctomycetota bacterium | reverse complement strand
CGTCGGCGGCGCGCCCGCGCGGCTCCTCCTTGCGCGGCGCCGTGCGGCATCCGACCTCCTGCTGGCGAAGCCGCTCAACTGGCTGCACCTGATGACGGCGGCGGTCCTCGGTGCGGCGGCCGGCGCACCCGTCGCCGTGCTGATCGACTCCTGGTTCGTGCGCAAGGGTCCGCAGCCCGTGCAGTACGGGTTCATCGGTGCGCTGCTCGGTGCCGGCGTCGCGGTGCATGCCCTCTGGGAAGCAGGCGTTCGCTCGCGGCTGCGCCGTGCGGAGGCGGAGCGGCCGTGCCTCGGCTGCGGCGCATCCTGCGACGGCGGTGCGGCATGCCCGGCCTGCGGCCGGCCGCGCGACCCGGCGGACTGGGCGTCAATCGCGCCGCTCGACGGGACCGCGGAGCTGCGCGCCTGCCTCCTGCCCATCCTGGTCTCGGTGGCCACGCTCGTCTTCCTGAGCACCGCCTCCATCGCGGTGGTCACCTCCCTGCGCCTGCGCGTCGACGCGGTGATGCGCGCGGACACGTGGTACCGGACGCTCCCCGCCGACGGCAGGATCCTCGTGGACCTCTCCCTGCTTGCGCTGCTCGGCGCGTGGGCTCTGCATCGGTGCCGGTCGCGCATCGCGCGCCTCGTCGACCGCACGGGCGATTCATGCACCGGGTGCGGTTTCGACCTTCGCGCCACCTCGTCGGGCACGCGCATCGGCGGCTGTCCCGAGTGCGGCGGCGGTTTCGTGCGCCTCGATGCGCCGCCTGCGTGAACGCGCCCCGAATACCATTGACGCGATGGCACGGACGGCGATCATCGGAGCGGGCCTCGCGGGGCTCTCGTGCGCGCACTTCCTGCAGGCGGCCGGCCATGACTGGACGCTCCTGGAGGCCTCGGACGGCGTGGGCGGCCGCGTGCGCACGGACGTGGTGGACGGGTTCCGGCTCGACCGCGGATTCCAGGTCTACCTGACCGCGTACCGGGCGGCGGGCGAGCTCCTCGACGACCGTGCGCTCGACTTCCGCAGGTTCACCGCGGGTGCCGAGGTGTTCGACGGCCGCGGCTTCGCGAAGGTGCTCCATCCGGTGCGGCACCCCGTCGCGTCGCTGCGGGCCGCGGCCTCGCGTCCCGCGACATCGCTCGACCTCGCGCGCCTCGCGCCGATGGCGCTCGATGCCATCCGGCGACCGGTGGTCGAGCCCGGCGCGCCCTCGGGCAGCACGCTCGACCTGTTCCGCCGCCTCGACGTCGGGCAGGGAACGGTCGACGGCTTCGTGCGCAGCTTCTTCGGCGGCGTGTTCCTCGACCGCACCCTCGCCACCGACGAGAGCCAGTTCCGGTTCGTGCTCTCCGCGTTCGCCCGCGGCGAGACGGTGGTGCCCGCGCGCGGCATGGGCGAGATCCCCGCGCAGGTCGCGGCCGCGCTCCCGGCCTCGCGCATCCGCCTGCGCACGCCCGTGTCGGCCGTGGTGCGCCGCGGCGGGGTGCACCTCGTGCGCACCGCGCCGGGCACCGACGAGCCCTTCGACGCGGTGGTCCTTGCCTGCGACATGACCGCCGCGCACGCCCTCGATGCGCGCGTGCCGCTGCGACCGTGGTGCGCGACCGCCACCATGCACTGGGCGTGCCCGATCGGCCGGCTTCCCGCACCGCTGCGTCGGCCGATGCTCTTCCTCGACGGCACCGGCGACGGCCCGGTCAACCACGCGGCATGCCTCTCGAGCGTCTCGCCGGAGTACGCGCCCGCGGGCCAGGCGCTGGTGGCGCTCAACCTCGTTGACGTCGACTGGTCGGCGGACGGCATGGCCGGCATCATGGCCCGCACCGTCATGCAGGTGGAGCGCTGGTTCGGGACGGGCGCGATGCGCGGCTGGCGCCTCCTGCGCACCGACCGCATCCTGCGGGCGCTGCCCCGCCAGCACACGCAGGACCTGCATGCGCGCCCGAGCACGCAGCTCGACGATGGCCTCTTCGTGGCCGGCGACCACGTCACCGACGGATCGATCGAGGGCGCGGTGCGCAGCGGGCGCATGGCGGCCGGGGAAGTGCTCGAGTCGCTCAGCCGATGACGGGTGCCGCAGGTGCCGGCGCGTCGCCCGCGGGCGCGGCAGTCGCCTCGGGAGCCGCGCCCTTCCGCTCGACGGTGGTCACCGCGGTCGACATCAGCGGCTGCAGCCCGTTGCGGATGATCTGCACCGTGGCCGTGCGGTCGTCCTTGCCGTAGACCAGCACCGCGGTGGATCCCGTCAGGGTCTGCGACTCGAGCTTCCAGCCCATCCCCTCGAAGCGCGCCATGGTCTCGGACACGCGCACGGCAAGCGCCGGGATTGCGCCCGTGTAGGCGAACTGGCCCGCCACGACGCGCCCGGCCTCCTGCCTGAGGTCCACGGTGTCGCGCGGTGCCATGCCGGGCACCTGCGGCAGGTCGGACTGCAGCACCGTCTCGGGGTCGCTCGAGCAGGCGGCGAGCAGCGCAAGCAGGGCCATGAATGCGGGCACGCGCGTCATCTGTCCGATACAAGGTAACCGCGCCCGCCCGCGCGCGCACGGACGCCCCATGGGACGAGGATTCGAGCGCCACGCCCGCACCTTCACCGTGCTCACCCTCGTGAGCCGCGTGACGGGCCTCGGCCGCGATGCGCTGCTCGCGCGCGCGTTCGGCGCCGGACCGACGCTCGACGCGTTCAACTTCGCGTTCCAGGTGCCGAACCTCTTCCGCCGCCTCTTCGGCGAGGGCGCCCTCACGGCGTCGTTCCTGCCGGTGTACGCCAGGCTCGACCGCGACGACCCGAATGCGGCGCGCGCGTTCGCGGGCGTGATGCTCGCGCTCCTCGGCATCGTGCTGGCTGGCCTCACCATCGTGGGCGAGGTGGCGCTCTTCGCCATCCTGCAGGGCGACCCGCCGGCGGCCCTCGGCCTGCGGCTCCTGATGATCATGCTGCCGTACATGCCGCTCGTGTGCCTGGTGGCCTTCCTCGGCGCCATGCTGCAGACGCACGGCCGCTTCGGCCCGAGCGCGGCAAGCCCCATCATCCTGAACCTCTGCATCATGGCGGCGGCGCTGAAGGGCAGCGCGTGGTGGCCGCGCCTCGGCCTCGCCGATGCGCTGCCCGAGCGAGCGGCGATCGAGTGGGTCGCGTGGAGCGTGATCGCTGCCGGGCTCCTGCAGCTCGCGTGGAACCTCTGGGCGCTGCGCGCGCACCGCGTCCGCGCGCACCTGCGCGTCAAGGGCAACGGAAGGCACGTGCGCGAGGTGGTGCTGAAGGCGCTGCCGATGCTCCTGGGCCTGGGCATCTTCCAGGTGAACACGTTCATCGACGGCCTGGTGGCCAGCTGGCGGTCGATGGTGGGCCCGACGATCCTCGGCATCGAATACCCGCTCGCCGAGGGCAGCATGACCTACCTGAGCTACGGCCAGCGGCTCTACGAGTTCCCGCTGGGCGTGTTCGGGGTGGCCATCGCAACGGCCATCTTCCCGGCGCTTGCGCGCGAGTCGAACGACCCCGCGCGGTTCGTGGACACGCTGCGGCACGGGCTGCGACTGAGCTTCTTCGTCGGTTTCCCCGCGAGCATCGGGCTGGTGCTCGTGCGCGAGCCGCTGGCCGCGGCCATCTTCCAGGGCGGGCGGTTCGACCGCGAGGCGGTGCGCGAGGTCGGCTTCGTGCTGGCCATGTACGCACCCGCCATCTGGGCGTACTCGATGCAGCAGCTCGCCACCCGCGCCTTCTACGCGCTCGGGGACACCGTCACCCCCGTGAAGGTCAGTGCATGGATGGTGCTCCTCAACCTTGCGCTGAACCTCACGCTCATCTGGACGCCGCTCCGCGTCGGCGGCCTCGCGCTCTCGACCGCGGTGTGCGCGGTGATCCAGATCGCCATCATGACCCGCCTGATGCACCGGCGCATGGGCGCCCTCGCCGGCACCGACGTTCCCATCGTCGACCGCGAGACGCGTGCGGCGTTTGCGCGCACCGTGGCCGCCAGCGCGGCGATGGCCGCGGTCACGTGGCCGGTGACGATCGCCTTCCGCGGCGAGGACACCTGGCTCTGGAGCGTGGGCGCGTCGCTGGTCTTCGCGGGCGTCGGCACGGTGACGTTCGTCGCCGCAGCGCGGCTCCTCAGGATGCCCGAGCTCGGCTGGGCGCTGCGCGGGCGCTAGCGGTCAGGGGCACGCGCCCCAGGCGCCGAGCAGCAGCCCGAGGTCGAAGCCGTTCACGATGCCGTCGCCGTTGATGTCGGCGCCCACGGGCTGGCCGTCCGTGCCCCAGGCGCCGAGCAGCAGCCCGAGGTCGAATCCGTTCACCGTGCGGTCGGCGTTCAGGTCGGCGGGGCAGGGTGCGGCCGCGCCGACGAGCACCACGGCCGTGAACGCGGCGCCCGCGGCGATGTCGCTCGCGGGCCCGCTGCCGGCGGGGATGGCGCACTGCCCGAAGTCGTTGAGGCCCCAGGCGCGCACCGAGCCGTCGGCGAGCAGGGCCACGGTGTGCGCGATGCTGCCGGCCACGCGCACGGCCGGTCCCATGCTTGCGGGAACGTTGCACTGGCCGTCGGTGTTCAGCCCCCAGCAGCGGACGCCGCCGTCGGCAAGCAGCGCGATGGTGTGCGAACCGCCCGCCACGATCGACGCGATGGTGCCGAGGCCGACCGGTGCCGTGCCCTGGCCGTAGGTGTTGGAGCCCCAGGAACGGAACTGGCCGTCGGTGCGCAGTGCCACGGTGTGGTACCAGCCTGCGGAGACGTCGCTTGCGGGCCCGAGCGTCGCCGGCACGTCGCACTGGGCCACGCTGTTCAGCCCCCAGCAGCGCACCGCGCCCGCCGCGGTGCGCGCGGCCGAGTGCGAGACGCCTGCCGAGACCTGCACCACGCCCGCAAGGTCGGCCGGCACGGAGGACTGGCCGCTGGCATTCGAGCCCCACGCGCGCACGCGGCCGTCGGTGCGCAGCGCAAGCGTGTGCAGCGCGCCTGCGGAGGCCTGCGTCACCGCGCCGAGGTCCGCCGGCACGTCGCACTGGCCGAAGCGGTTCGAGCCCCAGCAGCGCAACGCGCCCGCGGCATCGACGCTCACGGTGTGGTCCTGCCCCGCGCTCACGCGCACCGCGGCAGGGGCACCGAACGGCGTGCCACACTGGCTGGCGTCGGAGTTGCCCCACGCGCGCACCGTGCCGTTGGCAAGGAGCGCGACCGTGTGGTTGGCGCCCGCCTGCACGCCGGCAACATTCGCCAGGCCCGCGGGCACGGCAAGCTGGCCCTGCAGCGATGCGCCCCACGCACGGACCGTGCCATCGGCAAGCCGCACCGCGGTGTGCTCGGCGCCGGCGGTCGCCTGCGTGGCCGGCCCCATGCCGGACGGCACGCTGCACTGGCCCGCGGTGTTCTTCCCCCAGCACCGGACGGTGCCGTTGGCGAGCACCGCCACGCTGTGGTCCCCGCCCGCGGCGACTGTTGCCGCGGCACCCATGCCTGCGGGCACGTTGCACTGCGCGGCCGTGTTGAGTCCCCAGCAGCGCACCGTTCCGTCGGCGCGCAGCGCGAGCGAGTGGTCGTAGCCCGCGGCAAGCTGCGTCACCGCGCCGAGGTCGTTGGGCACGGTCACCTGCCCATGCACGTTGCGGCCCCAGCCGCGCACCGCACCGGCCACGGTGCGCGCGAGGACATGGTTGGCTCCGCATGCGACTTCCGCCGCGGTGCCCAGGTCCGCGGGGACGTTGCACTGGCCGTCGGTGTTGGTGCCCCAGCAGCGAACGCCTCCGTCCGTGCGCAGCGCGGCGACATGGCCCGTCCCGGCACGCGCGTCGGCCACGGCACCGAGGTCAGACGGAACCGCGGCCTGCTGCAGCGCGTTCGAGCCCCAGCAGCGGAGCGTGCCGGCGGCATCGATCGCCATGCTGCTGGTCGCGCCGCAGGCGACGCGCACCCACGGCCCCCTGAGGTCGGCGGTGGCGTAGCCCTGCTTGCCGAAGCCCAGCACATCGCCCGGCTGCGCAGCCGCATGGGCCACGGCCGGCAGGCACAGGGCGAGAAGTCCCGGGGCGGCGGTGCGGAGCATCGTCGTCGTCACGGTAACTGGTACGCCATGGCAGGCCCGAAGGGAACCGGGAAGCGCACGGATTTGCGGGTTATTGGGGTCACCCCACCCGCCAGCTCGCCCCATCGCGCTCCACGCGCCTGTACAGCGTGTCGCGCTCGACCGGCACGAACCCCGCCTCGCGGATGGCGCGCTTCAGGTCGGCGACGCTCGTCTCCTGGTGGTTGCCCTCGCCGACGGCCTTGGTGATGTCGTACCAGACCACCGTGCCGTCGATGTCGTCGGCACCGGCCTGCAGCTCGAGCTGCGCCATCGGCAGCGTCTGCATGATCCAGAACGCCTTCACGTGGGGGAAGTTGTCGAGCATCAGCCGCGCCACGGCGAGCGTGCGCAGGTTCTCGAGGCCCGTCGGCCCCGGCAGGTGCTCGAGCTCGCTGGCGTTCGGGAAGAAGGGCAGGGGAATGATCGTCTGGAAGTAGCCGGTCGTCAGCCCCCGCGAGCCCGGCATCGGCAGGCGCTCGTGTGGGTAGCGCGCGGCCGGGCCGGTCAGCACCACGGCGCCGTCCGGCGACACCGGTATGCCCTGCGCCTGCGCCCACGCGGCGAGCGTGTGGTCCTGCTGCGTGCGCAGCAGTTCCATGTGGTGCAGCCGCTCGCTGCGCTCCTCGATGTGGCCGTACAGCATGGTGGCGTTCGAGTTGAGCCCCAGCTCGTGCGCCGCGCGGTGCACGTCGAGCCACTGGTCGCTGCGGATCTTGCCCTTGAACGCCTCGTCGTGGACGCGGTCGTCGAACACCTCGGCCCCGCCCCCGGGCAGGCTGCCGAGCCCGGCCTCCATGAGGTCGCGGAGCACGGCCTTGACGCCCTCGTAGCCGTCACCGCCGCGCTTGGAGATGCGCTGCAGGTGCACGATCTCCACTGCCGTGAACGCCTTGATGTGAAGCTGCGGCGCCTCCTCGCGGATGGCGCGCAGCATGTCGGTGTAGTGGCCGAACGGAAGCCACGGGTGCAGGCCGCCCACCACGTGCATCTCGGTGGCGCCGCTGTCGCGCGCCTTGCGCGCCTCGGCGCGGATGTCGTCCATCGAGTGCTCGTACGCGCCCTCCTGGCCCTTCTTGCGGTGGAAGGCGCAGAACTTGCAGCTGAGCGCGCAGACGTTCGAGTAGTTCAGGTGCCGGTTGATGTTGAAGAACGCCTGGTCGCCGTGCAGGCGCCGGCGCACCAGGTCGGCCATCCGCAGCACGGCGTGGATGTCGCGCGTGGCGAAGAGCGCGGCACCGTCGGCTGCGGTCAGGCGCTCGCCGGCCTCGACCTTGCGCGCGATCTGTGCGAGCGCAGGGTCCGCCGGCGCCCGGAGGCGGGCGGCTGGGGCAGGGGCGGCAGTCGCTGCGGAGGACATCGGATCGGGAAGGATAGGCGCACCCGCGCCCCGCCCGAAGGCACCGCTCCCGGCCCGAAGGCACCGCGCCCCGCCCGAAAGCACCGCGCCCCGCGGCGGTTGCCACGGGGCGCGGAAAATGGTCCGGGAGGAACGGGACCTATTTCGCGTCCGTCGACTGCGGCGTGTCCATCGGCTTCATGGTCATCGGGTCGCGCAGCGGCAGCTCCATCGCCTTGCCGCCGAAGAACTCGACCATCTTGGCGCGGCCGTTCTGGTCGCCGGGGGCGATCTCGTCCCACTTGCCCACCACCATCACGGCCATGTCGTCGAAGTTGAGGTATTTCTTCGCCACGCGCTGCACGTCCGCCGCGGAAACCTTCTGGATGTTGTCGCGGTAGCGCTGCCAGAACTCGGGGTCGCGGCCGGTCCACTCGTCGGCCACGAACAGCCCGAGCGTGGCATCCTTGCTCGAGAACTGGCCCGGGAACGCCTCGACGAAGCCCTTCTTGGCGACCTCGAGCTCCTCGGCCGTCACCAGCTCGCCCTGCATGCGCTTGAACTCGTCGCGCATCAGCTTGATGGCGAGCGCCACCGTCGCGTTCTTCGACTCGAACGCGCCCGTGAACTGGCCGGGGTAGTAGGTGCCCGCGGAGAAGCGCGAGCCCACGCTGTACGCGAGGCCCTCGTTCGAGCGGATGTTCTTCATCAGGCGGCTCGTGAATCCGCCGCCGCCGAGGATGTCGTTCATCACCTCGGCCGCGTAGTAGTCGGGGTCGTCGCGCTGGATGCTGCGGCGGCCGATGCGCACCTTGCCCTGCGGGATGTCCTTGCCGACGTGGTAGACGCCCGGCTTGAGCGCATGCGTCGGGACGGGCGGGTTGGGCGCCATCTCGCCGCGCTTCCAGCCGTCCATCGCCGCCGCCAGGCGCTTCATCATGTCATCCGGGTCGAAGTCGCCGGTGACCGAGACGATCACGTTGCCGGGGTGGATGATGCGGGCGTGCTGCGCGCGCAGGCGCTCCTGCGTGACGGCGTCCCAGCTGTCCTTGGTGGGCTGGGCGCTCTCGAAGTGGTCGTCGCCGTAGATCAGGTACGACCACTCGCGGCCGAGGATGGCGCCGGCCTCGTCGTTGCGCTGCTTCATGCCCTCCATCGCCTGCCCGCGCAGGATGTCGAGGCGCGCCTGGTCGAAGCCCGGGCTGCGGAGCATGTCGAAGAACAGCCTCATGCTCTCGTCGAGGTTGGACGCGAGCGTGTTCATCGTGGCCGACACCGCGGTCCCGCCGGACGAGACACCGGCGTTGGTGGCCAGGAAGTCGAGCTTCTCGTCGAGGTCCGCGGGCTTGATGCCCATGGTGCCGCCCGTGCGCATCAAGGCCGCCATCGCGGCGGTCAGGCCGGGCACGTCCTTCGGGTCCAGGTACGGCCCGCCCTTGAAGGTGAGCGTGAGGCTGACGAGCGGGAACTCCTTGCTCGGCGCCAGGTAGACGGGCGTGCCGTCGGGAAGCGTGCGGCGGAAGTCCTTGGCCTTCGGGGGCGTGAAGTCGAGGGCCGCGTACTTCAGGTCCTCGGGGCGCTTGGGCAGCGTGGCGCTGCGGTCGGCGGTCCAGCCGGTTCCGGACTTCGGGGCTGCGGGGGCGGCCTTCGGGGCGGCATCCACCGTCCCGGCGACGGAGGCCGGTGCGGCCACGGCGGCCTTCGCCGGCTCGGGCTTGGTTGCGGCGGGCTGCGAGGCGCACGCGGCGAGCGCGAGCGCGATTGCGGCGGCGGGCAGTGCGGCGATGGTCGTGATGGGCTTCATGGCGTGGTTCCTGTGTTCGTGGCTCGCGGTGCTCACTTGCCGTTCTCGAGCTCGGAGAGCCGCTGCTGCATCTTCTTCTTCAGGTACTCGATGACCGGTGCCATCTGCGGCGGCACCTGCGCGGCCTGCTGCTCGAGCTGCGCGAGGCCTTCCTTGAGCTTCACCGAGTCGTTCTCCTCGGCGATCTTCTTGGCCGCCTGGCGTGCCATGTTCTGCATCGGGCCCGGCAGCGCGGCGAGGTCGGCGTCCGCCGCGGGGGCGGCGCCTGCCTTGCGCGTGTAGATGGCCACGGAACGGTTGTTCCTGCCGAAGTAGGCGTTCGCCACGCGCTTCACGTCGTCCGCGGTCACGGCCTGGATCTTTGCGCTCTCCTTGTTGATCTCGCTCCAGTCGCCGAGCGCCTCGGCGTAGGCCAGCTGGATCATCAGGAAGAAGTTGTTCTGCAGGCGGCGGTAGCTGTCGGCCATCGCCTGGTTCTTCACCTTCTGCAGCTCCTCGGCGCCCACGGGCTCGTCCTGCAGCTTCTTGAGCTCGGCGTACCACGCCTCCTCCAGCTGGGCCGGGGTGGCATCGCCCTTGGTCTCGGCCTCGAAGCTGAACGCGCCGCCGTACTTGCGGCTGTCCTGGCGCGCCGCGGCGGAGCTCGCCACCTGGCTGCCCTCGACCATGGTCTTGTACAGGCGGCCGGTGCGTCCGTTGAGCACCGAGCTCATCACGTCGAGCGCGTACGAGTCCTTGTGCTGGAACGGCACGGTGTGGTAGCGGATCTCCACCTGCGGCTGCGTGTCGGCCTCGGCCATCATGCGCATCTCGGCCTTCTGCTCCTGCTCCAGCGTCACCACCGGCGGCGGCGCAGAGGAGCCGGGCCGGAGGCGGCTGAAGTAGCGGAGGATGGTCGCCTTGGCCTGCGCGGGGTCGAAGTCGCCCACCACGATGCCCACGAGGTTGTTGGGGCGGTAGTACGTGTTCCAGTACTTCATCGCCTCGTCCATCGTGTAGCTGTTGAGGTCGCTGGTCCAGCCGATCACCGGCCAGGAGTACGGGCTCGACATCCAGAACATGCTCTCGAACTGCTCCTGGAACGTGCCAGTCGGCGTGCTCTCGGTGCGCAGGCGGCGCTCCTCGTGCACCACGTCGCGCTCGCTGAAGAACTCGCGGAAGACGCTGCCGTCGAGGCGGTCCGACTCCATCCACGCCCACAGCTCGAACTTGTTGCTCGGCACGTTGATGAAGTAGAAGGTCAGGTCGTAGCTGGTGAAGGCGTTCATGCCGGTGCCGCCGGCCGCCGAGTAGATCTTGTCGAACTCGTCCTTCACGATCGTGGCAAGCGTCGACTGCTGCTCGCGCAGGCGCTTGAGCTGCGCCTCGAGGTCGGCCTTGCGCTGCTGGCCGGTGGGGGTGGACGCGTCGTTCTTCGCCAGCTCCGCCTCGAGCGCCTTGATCTGGTCCTCGCCGGCCTTGCCCTGCTGCTCGTCCATCAGGCGCTTGAGCTCGCCGCGCAGGCGTGCCAGCTCCGGCGTGTCGTTCTTCGGGTCCCAGGCATCGGCGATGTCGCCCTTGAAGTAGCGGTCGTACTGAGCGGCCCAGGTGAGCTCGTTGATCTTGTCGCGCAGCGCCTTCTGGCGGGCGCGGTAGTCGGCGTCGCGCTGCGGGTCGCGGGTGCCGATGGTGTCCGTGCCCTTGAACATCATGTGCTCGAAGAAGTGGCTGATGCCGGTGATGCCGGGGCGCTCGTTCACCGAGCCCACCTTCGCCAGCCATCCGGCGGCGATGGTGTTTGGCTGGTCATGGCGCTCCACGAGCAGGAACTTCATGCCGTTGGGCAGCGTGAGGATCTCCGGCTCCACCTTCTGGGCAAGCGCGGCGGGCGCGAGGGACAGGACGGCGGCCAGGGCGGCGGCGATGTTGGCGAGGCGCATGGTTCGGAGTCTCCGAGGAAGTGCCCACGTGGTTCCGGGACCACGGACGGGCGGGGCGGGAAGGGTACTTCCGCGTTTCCCTCGGGATGGGCGGTTGCGTGCGTCCCACCCGGGGATATCGTCTGAACACATGAGAGGCATCACCAGACTCGTTCTCGGACGCGGCGCGCTCGCCGCCGCGGCACTGGCCGCGTTTGCGTGCGTTGCCCCGGCCTCGGCGCAGCTGCGCGTGGCCACCTACAACGTGGTGCAGATGAACGGAGACCCGGTGGCGGTGCGCACCGTGCTGGCGGCGATGCATGCCGACGACCGGCAGGGCTTCGCGACCGCAGTGGGCGTCTTCGTGTTCAACGAGGTTTCGCAGTCGTCGCTCGCCGCGCTCCAGACCGCCGTGAACGGCGCGGCGCCGGCCGGCATCACCTACGCGCTGGCCACCTACACCACCTCGGGCACGGAGAACGGCTCCGGCGGCGCGCGGGCCTGCTTCTACCGCACCGACCTCCTCTCGGAGATCCCGTCCGGTCATGTGGACATCGCCACCGGCGGCGGCCGCAACACCGACCGCTGGCTCTTCCAGCTGACCGGCTACTCATCGACCGCGGCGCGCTTCTACGTGTACGGGTCGCACCTCAAGGCATCGACGGGGAGCGCGAACGTCGCCGAGCGCCTCTCCGGCGTGCAGGCCATCCGCGCCAACGCGGATGCGCTCGGTGCCGGCGTCCGCGCCATCTACGCGGGCGACATGAACTTCTACACCAACGCCGAGAGCGGTTTCCAGGCGTACGTTGCGCCCGGCAACGGCGCCGCCGTCGACCCGCTCGGCACCGCCGACTGGACGGGCGCATCCAACGCGTGGAAGCACACGCAGAGCCCGCGCACCATCCTGGCCAACGGACTGGTGGGCGGCGGCATGGACGACCGCTTCGACCTGGTGCTGCCCACGCTGCAGCTGGCGGACGGCAACGGCATCTCCTGGATCGCCAATTCCTGCCGGGCCGTGGGCAACGACGGCAACCACTTCGACCAGGCCGTGAACGCCGGCAACAACACCTACTTCCCCGGCAACGTGGCACGATC
>VGXR01000063.1 GCA_016873255.1 Planctomycetota bacterium | reverse complement strand
ACCGCATCTACTACGTCACCGACGACCAGTTCGCCTACGTCGCCGCCACCAGCGGCATGATGGCGCGCAAGAAGCCCGCCGCGTGCTTCTACTTCGGCTGCTTCTTCGCGGAGAGCCTGATCCTCGCGGAGAACGGCAACGCCGTCGGTGCCATCCAGATCGCGGGCACCGCCGAGACCGCGCAGCTGCCGTTCTTCGTGGCCGCGTGCGACTACACGCTCATCGGCGAGGAGTTCTTCGCGGCCAGCGCCTACCTGTCCGGCGAGCCTGACCAGGTGGGCACGCTGCTCGGGCAGGACGTGGTGAAGGCGCTCGTCTGGGCGATCGGGCTGGCCGCCGCAGGCCTGGGGACGGTCGTTGCGCTGCAGGGCCCCGGCGGTGCGCTCGCCGGCTTCGTGTCCGCGGTGCGTGCCGCGATGGGAGGTGGCGCGTGAGCCGCTCCGTCGCCGTGCTCGTCGCGAGCGTCGCCGCCATCGCGATGGTCCTGAGCAAGTTCATCGTGCCGATGGAATCGGCCGAGACCACCGTGGCAGAGTGGTTCAACGCCGCCGCGGCCATCGCGTTCGTGCTCGGCGGCGCCAGCCTCCTCAAGATGAACCTGCTCGCCATCAGCGCGCGCGGGCCGGGCTGGGGCTACTCGGCCGTGACGCTGCTGGCCTTCCTGGCGACGCTCGGCGTCGGCCTGCTGAAGGTGGGCGTCGCGCCGTCGGTCGCCTACCCGGGCCACCGCATGAGCGGCTCCACCGACGCCGAGGGCGGCGCGCTCTGGTGGCTCTACGAGTACGCGATGAGCCCGATCACCGGCACGCTCTTCGCGATGCTCGCCTTCTACGTGGCGAGCGCCGCGTTCCGCGCATTCCGCGCCAAGAACGCCGCGGCGATGTTCCTCCTCGGTACCGCGTTCATCGTGCTCCTCGGCCGCACCTACGCGGGCGTGGTGGTGACGAGCTGGATCCCCGCGGACATGCCGTGGGTCTCGTGGCTGCGGCTCGAGAACCTGAGCGCCGTCATCATGTCGGTGTTCACCACCGCCGGCACGCGCGCCATGATCATCGGCATCGCCATCGGCGTGGCGGCCACCGGCATCAAGATCATGATCGGGCTCGACCGCAGCTACCTCGGCGCGGGCTCGGGCGGGGGGAACGGCTGATGGCATCGCACGGCGGCCAGCCATCGTTCCTGGAGCGACTCGACCGGATGGACCGGCGCTGGATCTTCCTGGCGATGTTCGTGGCCGTGGCCGCGCCGATCCTCTGGGTGGGCGTCACCGGAAAGACCTTCCCCGAGGCCCCGACGCCTGCCGTGCAGGGCGCGTTCGACGCGGTCGACAGCCTGCCGCCCGGCGCGCGCGTGCTCATCAGCATGGACTTCGACCCCGCCAGCGCGGGCGAGCTGCAGCCGATGGCCACGGCGATCGTGCGCCACTGCGTTCTGCGCGGCCACCGCATCTGCGCGATGACGCTCTGGCCCGCGGGCGGCCCGATGATCGACGGCACCATGCAGGACGTGCTCGGCGACCGGCCCGACTGGAAGTACGGCGAGCAGTGGGTGAACCTCGGCTACCGCGCGGGCTTCGAGGGCGTGATGAAGCAGATGAACTCGCGCGTGGCGCTCGCCTACGCGACCGATGTCCGCAAGACGCCGCTCGGCGACATCCCCTTGATGAAGGGGATCGAGGGCATCGCCGACTTCGACCTCCTCGTCTCCGTCAGCGCGGGCTACGCCGGCGCCAAGGAGTGGGTGCAGTACTCGGTGTCGCCGACGCTGACCGGCCCCAGGCCGCTCAGGTTCGTGGCCGGCAGCACCGGCGTGCAGACGCCGCAGCTGATCCCGTACTACCCGAACCAGATGGCCGGAATCCTCGGCGCCATCAAGGGCGCGGCGGAGTACGAGTTCCTCGTCAACGAGGCCGTGCGCAAGGCTGACCCGAATGCCGTGGTTCCCGCCAAGTTCCAGGAGGCGCAGCGCCGCATGGCGCCGCAGCTCTTCGGCCACGTGCTGATGGTGGCGCTGATCGTGCTCGGCAACGTGGTGTTCGTGGGCCTGCGGGGCCGGGAGGCGCGCGCATGAGCCAGTTCCAGGCGGGAAGCCCCGTCGACCCGGCCGTGGCGCGGCGCGCGCAGCGGCTGTGGATCGCGGTGCTCGCGGTGATCGCCGCGCTCCTCGTGGTGCGGGCGTGGGTCGGCACCGAGGTCGGCAGCGGCCCGAGCGCGCAGGTGGTGCACGGGTACGGGATGGTCTACGTGGAGCAGAAGGGCGCGATGCACGTGCAGGTGCCGGCGTCCGCGTGGGCCGAGGCCGTCGCCGCCGACCCCGCGCAGCGGCAGGTGACCGTCAGCTGGCCGCGCACGGTCGGCGTGTGGATCGCGGCGCTGATGACGCTTGCCGTGCTCAGCTTCCTGTGGCGCGACAATCCCGTCTACAAGCTCGCCGAGAGCGTGGTGGTGGGCGTCAGCGCCGGCTACGTGATGTCGACGGCGGTGTGGTCGTCGCTCGTGGACCAGGTGTTCGGCAAGCTCGCGCCGGGGCTCACCAAGGAGTGGCTGTCGCCCGGGCTCACGGTCACGGAGACCGACTGGTGGGCGCTGGTGCCGCTGTTGCTCGGCATGCTGCTCCTGTGCCGGCTGTCGGCGAAGCTGTCGTGGGTGGGCATGTTCCCGCTCGCCTTCGTGGTGGGCGTGTTCTCGGGGTGGCGGTTCGTGCAGTACGTGGAGAGCGACCTTCTGGCGCAGGTGGCCACCATGTTCGACCCGCTCTGGGTGCCCGGCCCGACCGCGGCCGCCACCGTCGGTGGCACGCTCTGCGCGGTGCTGGTGCTCGTGGGCGTGTTGAGCGTGCTCGCCTACTTCTTCTTCTCGCTCGAGCACAAGGGCCCCGTCGGCGGCGCGGCGCGCGTGGGCATCTGGTACCTGATGATCACCTTCGGCGCAAGCTTCGGGCTCACCGTGATGGGCCGCATCGCGCTGTTCGCCGCGCGCTGCGAGTTCCTGTTCGACGACTGGCTCTGGCTGATCGACCCCGCCGGCAAGCACTAGCATTCGCTCATGGCCGCGCAGCCCGTCATCGGCATCACCATGGGCGATCCCCTCGGGATCGGGCCCGAGGTGACGGTGAAGGCGCTCGCCGACCCGGCCATCCGCCGCCTCGCGAAGTTCGTGGTCTACGGCCGCAACGAGACGCTCCTGGCCGCGGCCGACCGCGCCGGCGTCGGGCTCGACTGGTTCCGCGTGGACGCGGCCAGCCCGCATGCCGCGGAGGGCTCGGTGCTCGGCCCGCTCGTCATCGACTACACGTCGGAGGGCCTGCTCGATGTCACGCGCGCCGGGCCGACGCGCTTCGGCGGCATCCTCTCGAAGGCCTTCGTCGAGGACGCGATCACCGACTGCCTGCGCGCCGCCGGCGACCCGCGCCGCCTCGATGCCGTGGTGACCGGCCCCATCAGCAAGGAGAGCTGGTCGCTCGGCGGCTTCAAGTGGCCGGGGCACACCGAGCTCCTCGCGTTCCGCACCAAGGCCAAGCGGCACGCCATGATGTTCAGCTCGCCGCGCCTGCGCGTGGCGCTGGCCACCGCGCACCTGCCGCTCATGGACGTACGCAACGTGCTGACCATCGGCAAGGTGTACGACCCGATCGACCTCGGCCACCAGTTCTGCAGGCAGCTTGGTATCGCCAAGCCGCGCATCGCCGTCTGCGGGCTGAACCCGCACGCGGGCGAGCACGGCATGTTCGGCGACGAGGAGTCGCGCATCATCCGCCCGGCCGTGGACGCCGCGCGCCGCATCGGGATCGACGCGCACGGGCCGTTCCCGGGCGACACGGTGTTCATCGGCGCCGCCGCGGGCGACTGGGACCTGGTGGTGGCCATGTACCACGACCAGGGGCTCATCCCGGTGAAGCTCCTCGGCTGGGACAAGGCCGTGAACGTGACCGTCGGCCTGCCGATCGTCCGCACCAGCCCCGACCACGGCACCGCGTTCGACATCGCGGGCCAGGGCAAGGCGAGCGAGGGCAGCATGAAGGCCGCCATCGAGCTCGCCGTGCGCCTCGCGGCCGCGCCGCACACCGAATGGAACAGCCCGCATGCGCGCGGGCTGGCCGCCGCAGGCGACCATGCGCACGGCGAGGACGAGGCCCCATGACCACCGACCCCGCACAACCGGGCCGCGAACCGCGCGTCCTCGTCCTCTCGACCAGCCTGCACCCGCACAGCCGCAGCCGCATCCTCGCCGAGCAGGCGCGCATCTCGCTTTCGCATCGCGGCGCGCAGGTTGCATGGTTCGACTGCCGCGACGTGCAGCTCCCGTACATGGACGGCCACGGCGCGCACGGCCACGAGGGCGCGCAGGCACTGCAGCGCGCGCTCGGCGCGTGCGATGCGGCGCTGATCGCCACGGGCATCTACAACTACGACGTGAGCGCCGTTGCCAAGGCCTGCATGGAGCTCGGCGGCCGTGCGTGGAACGACAAGACCGTGGGCATCGCCTGCGCCGCCGGCAGCATGGTGAGCTACATGGCCCACATGGGGCTTGCCAACAGCCTGATGCTCGACTTCCGCTGCGTGATCGTCCCGCGCTTCGTCTACGCCACGGGCGACGCGTTCAAGGACGGCGCGCTGACCGACGAGGGCACGCAGTCGCGCCTCGCCGAGCTGTGCGGCTCGCTCCTTGACCTTGCGCGCCGGCGGTTGTGAGCGCGGCTCAGGGCTCGACCCGCGGCACGCCGTTGCGCTCGTGCCGGTACTTGGAGATCGCCTCGTACGCCACCTTGCGGGCGCGGTTGATGCCGCCGAGCGGCCGCTGTTCCTCGAGCGCGTGCCACGGCGTGAACGACAGGTTCTCGGCGACCTTGCGGTCCTCGCCGGACGCCAGGTCCTGCCTCGGGATCCGCAGCGTCGCCACCTTCACGAACGGCGCGTCGGACTCGTTCCACTCGGTGAGTGCGTCCTCGATGGGGGTCTTCACCGGGTCCGTCTGCAGCTGCACCAGGAAATCGAAGACGACCTCCTCGGCACCGACCTGCCTCACCATCGCTTCGCGCAGCCAGTCCGGGCCCTTCTCGACGCTCGCGGGCTTCACCGGCGGGACGGCGGGACGCGCGCTGAACTTCATCGCGCCGCCGCCCAGCCGGTACGGCGTCTGGCTCCAGTACCTCGACTGCAGCGGGTTCCACATCGGCGACCCGTTCAGGCCCTCGATCGCGCGCAGGACGGGCGGGTTCATCTGCAGGAACACCTCGGTCTGCGCCAGCCCGGCCACGCGCGCGGAGTGGAACGCCTCGTAGTCGGCGACGGTCCTCGAGAGGAACGTCGGGTAGTTGATCATCACGAAGTCCTGCGTGGTCGCGTTGCGCTCCTCGGCCAGCGCCTTCGGGCCCTCGACGCCGAGCACCTTGATCGCCATGCCGTGCGCCTGCTGCACGGTGTCGGCCGATATCTCGGTGCCGCTGGCCGAGAAGCGGACCAGCGCGTCGTAGGCCTTCTGCTGCGCGAAGATGCCGTGCCGCAGCGCGTCGGGCAGGCCACCGGCAACCTCGAAGCGCGCCTTCACCATGCCGTGGGTCTTCGGGTGCGCGTCGCGCCGGACCTCCGAGCCCTCGGGGTACTGCGTGCGCATGCGCGCCATCGTCTGGTCGACGAAGCGCTGGATCAGTTCGTCCTCGCCGGGCAGGACGCGCTCCTGGCCCATCGCCATCGGCGGCGCGGGCACCGGGTAGTTCGTGGGCTGGGCGTTGTTGAAGAACCCCACGTCGCTCCACGCCTCGAACGCGTCCTTCGGGCCGCCGTAGGGGGTGACCTGGCCGGGGGCGGTCGGGATGGACTTGAGGTATTCGATGATCGCCCAGCGCTCGTCGTCCGTGAGCAGCCGGCCGATCACGCCGCCGCCGCGCGGGCCGTTCTCGAACGAGTGGCCCGCGTTCGAGTTGCCGACGTGCGTGGTGTCGAACTCGAACGCACCCGACTTCCCGCTGGTGTCGACGCCGACCTTCACGGGGTCGAAGTCGCGGCCGACCAGGAACTTCCTCGGGCGTTCCTTGGCGGGCACCAGCAGGTCGTAGAGGCTGGGAACCGACCCGTTGTGCAGGAACGGCGCGGTGGCCCACACGCCGTCGCGCGGGCCGGCCTTGTACGAGGCCTGCGTGGGCGGCGTCTCCCAGTCGAAGCGGTAGCCGTGTGCGTCGACGAGCTCGGCGGGCGTCAGCGCCGCGGCCTTCGCGGCGCGGTCGATTGTGCCCCCGCGGGCGGCCGCGAGGATCGGGATCGATGGCGCCAGCGCACCGTCCTTGAAAGGCGGCGCCACGCGGGACGCGAGCACGCCGGTCAGGTACTCAGGCTGCCGGTTGAAGCCCGGCGTCTTGAACTGCTGGGGGTCGGTGCCGACATAGACCTCGGGTACCAGCGCGTTCTCGATGAAGCGCTTGCCGTCCACCTTGGGCACGCTCCAGCGGTGCGGGTAGGTGCTGTGGCAGGCGGAGCAGTTCTCGACGAACAGCCCGCGGCCCCGGTCCGCCTTCGCGCGGTCGATCGGGCCGAAGACCTGCTCGGGCCATTGCGGCGGCGCCAGGCGGCGCAGCAGCTCCTCGATCTTCATCTGGCCACGGACATCGACCGTGGACTCGAACAGCCCCTGTTCCGGCGTGGGCGAACGCAGGTCCAGGCGGATGAAGACGCCCATCGACTCAGTGGCATTGCGGAAGAACGGATCGCTCGCGACGCCGGACCACTGGACCCACGCCGACTGCGGTGCGTTCCACAGGAACGGCGGCTTCGCGGGCGCCAGCGCGGCTTCCCAGTTCTCCGGCAGGCCCGTCGCACCCGCCAGCACGCGCGTGTGGATCAGCGTCAGCGCGTCCATGCGGCCGGGTCCGCTCGGGGTGGCCATGGCGGCGTCGCGCGAGATGTAGGTGTGGACGACCCCGGCGGCCTCGTCGAGCTGTGCGCGCAGCGCTGTGCGAGCATCGGCGCCGGTCGCGTTCAGGCGCGCCGCGGTGCGTTCGAACTTGGCCGCATCGCGCATCGTGGCGGCCAGCGCGAGGTCCAGTGCCCCGATGTAGCCCGCGAAGTCGAACGCGTGGTTCGAGCCGCCCTCGATTCGTATCTTCTGTCCCTTGTAGCTGAGCTCCGACGAGTGGCACGCAGCGCAGGTCAGGCCGACCCAGTCGCCCTTCCAGCGGCCGGCGGGCACCGACGTCTTGACCACGCCGATCGGCAGGCCGTCGGGGTTCGTCGCCGGGTCGGCGGGCTCGGTGATCAGGCCGAAGCGGTCCGACTGGGCGTCCGCGTGGAACGGCTCCGTGCTGTCCGCCTGCTCGAGCGCCAGGAACAGGCCGTACGGCATGACCGCCGAGCCCTGCGAGGTGCGGTGGTACGCCGCGCGGTCCGCGGGGCTCCAGCCCTGGTCGAGCATCACCGGCGGCTGTGGCGCCGGCTGATCGGTCAGCGCGATCATGGATCCACCGAGGCCGAGGGAGGCGAGCGCCGCTGCGGGCGTGCGAAGCGACCGGCCACGCGTTCCTGTCGTATTGTGCATCGTTGCAGCGTAAGCGCGACGGCGCGGGTAGGGTGCCGGGAAGGAGCGATCGCGCCATGCAGACCGCCGCAATCTCGTTCATCGTGCTCGCGTGCGCCGGCCCGGGGGCGCTGCAGGTGGCCGCGCCGCCCGCGAAGGACGCCGCGCCGCCCTTCGCTCCCGCGCTGGTCGCGCTGCCGGATGGGCGCGTGCGGCTCTACTTCATCACGCACACCGGCACCGATGCCGCGCCGGGGCCGACGGGCGTGTACTCGGCCGTTTCCACGGACGGCACGCACTACGCCTACGAGCCCGGCGTGCGCTTCACGGTGCCGGGGCGGGTCGTGATCGATTGCGCCGCAGGCCTGCACGCGGGCGTCTTCCACCTGGTGGTGCCCGACAACGGCACGCCCGAGGAGTTCCTGGGGCGCCGGCGCCGCGGCGAGCCGCAGCCGGGCGGCAACGGCTACCACGCGACGAGCACCGATGGCCTGACGTTCACGCGCGTGGCCGACCTGCCGCTGCCCTCGGTGCGCAACCGCTGGTTCGGCAACCTGCCCGCGGACGGCGCGCAGCTCCTGTTCTTCGGCAGCGGCCCCGGGCCGTGGCCCGTCATCAGCGTGGACGGCACGCAGTGGGCCCCTGCGGCCACGCCGGTGCGCATGCCCGGCGTCGACCCGTGCGCGGTGCGGCTGGCGGACGGCGCGTGGCTCGTGGTGGCGACGACGGCCCCCGCGCCCGCTCAGGCCCCGCCTGGTTCCCAGCCGTCGGGTGCCATCTCGAAGTGAGCGAACTCGAACGCGGGCGCGACCACGCAGCCGACCAGCGTCCATGCGCCGAGCGGGCGCGCCGCCTGCCACCAGCCGCGCGGAACCACGGCCTGGTATCGCTCGCCCGCCGCAATATCCCGCCCGAGCACGATGCGCTCGCGTGTGCCGGTGGCGGGGTCCGCGAGCAGCAGCTCCATCGCCTCGCCATCGTGGAACAGCCAGTGCTCGTCCGCGTCGACGCGGTGCCAGCGGCTCCGCTCGCCCGCAGGCAGCAGGAACAGGATGCTCGTGCTCGCGCCCCGCGGCGCGTCGGGCGCGCGAAACGTCTCGCGAAAGAAGCCGCCCTCGGGGTGCCGCAGCAGCCCGAGGGCGGAGACCATGTCGCTTGGCGTCGGCCGCGCGTGCCCGTTGCCTTCGGCGTGCGTTGCCACGGCGTCACTTGATGACGACGGTGCTCTGCTCGCCGATCAGCTCGTAGACCACCTGCACCTCGGAGTCGGTCAGGCGCACGCAGCCCATCGACGTCTGCTTGCCGATCGACTGCGGATCGACGGTGCCGTGGATGCCGTAGCCGGTGAACTTCGCGGTGTCGGGCGTGGTGCCCT
This sequence comes from Planctomycetota bacterium, assembly GCA_016873255.1. Classification (GTDB taxonomy): domain Bacteria; phylum Planctomycetota; class Phycisphaerae; order Phycisphaerales; family SM1A02; genus UBA966. The sequence continues at coordinate 3,324 of VGXR01000063.1, read as the reverse complement.
CCAGGCCGATCCAGCGCTCGCCGATCGGGTTCTTGGGGTCGTTGGAGGCGAACTTCTCGCCCGTGCGCGGGTTGACCCAGGCGGGGTCCACGAGCTTCGAGCCCTTGCGCACGCGGAACGTGCCCGTGGGCGTGCCGTCGTTCTCGCCGAGGCCGCATGGGAGGCTGGCCACCATCACGCGGTCGCTGCCGGTGCCGGCGTAGACGTTGAAGCGGAACTCGGCCTTGATGACCTCGGCGTCGAACGGTCCGTAGGCAAGCTTGAGGCGCTGGTCGGGCCGGATGGCCGTGGGCGTGGCAAGCCCGTTGATGCGCTGGATGAAGCGCCAGTCGACGCCGAGCTTCTCGCGGCGCGCGATGCGCTCGAGGCTGTCGCCCTTCTTGACCATGTAGCTCTGGCCCACGATGTCGCCGGGAACGATCCTCGGGGAGAAGAGCACCTTGCCCGCGATCGCGTTGATGGCGCCGTAGGCCCGCATGCGCTCGGCGGCGCCGAGCGCGCCGGAATCGAGGAGCCGCGTGAGCTCTGCCCGCGCGCGCACCGGGTCGCCGTCGACCATGGCGACCGCCTGCTGCAGCCGTTGCGCGGGATCGCCGATGCCCGCGGCCGGCGTCGTGGGCGCGGTGCCCGGCGTGCCTGCGATGCCGGCGGTGCTGCCTGCGGCAAGCGCGCCCGTCGCGGCCACCGTGCTTGCGGTGGTCGCGGTACCAAGCGGAGGCACGGGCTGTGCGGTGGCGGTGCCGGTGCCTGCGGCGATGGCCGCGGCGTCGTTCGTGCCGGCCGCGTTGCCCGCGGCGAGCGTCGAGCCGGGCACGCCGGCGGGAAGCATGCCGACCGATTCATCGGCGACGTTGCCCGCGGCAGTGGTGCCCGCGGCAGACGCGTTCAGCGGATCAGCGATGGTGTCCGCGGTGTTCGTGCTGCCTGCCAGCGGCTCGGGGCTCTCGCTCCTGTGGGTCAGGAACCAGCCGGCGGCCGCGCCGCCGAGCCCGAGCGCCGCCACGGCGACGAACAGCGATCGCATGCCCTTGGCATTGCGCGCACCGGAGGAAAGAGGCGAACTGGAGCGGGGCGACTGGCTCGGAAGGGTCATCCTGACCTCGTGTGCAGGCGGTGCGACTGGCGCGGCGTCCAATGCCGCGCTTCCCGGAACATCGGCATTGTGCCACAAACCACCGCAACCGATGAGAGCGGAATCCGGCGATCGCTCAGCGCGCGACCGGTGCGCCCGCGATCACCCGGCGCTCGGTGACCACGAAGTGCATCGGCACGTCGTGCGGCTCCGTCGGGAGCGCGGGAGCCACCAGGGCCTCCGGGCACAGCCCGACCCGGAGCACCGAGGGCGGGAGCGTCGCCAGGAAGCGGTCGTACACGCCTGCCCCCCGACCGAGGCGGTTGCCGTGGGCGTCGAAGGCGAGGCCCGGCACCAGGACCGCGGCCAGTCCTGCGGCGCGGACCGGCACGTGGTCGCGGGGCACGGGCATGCCCCAGGCGTCTGGTTCGCAACCATCGCGGTGCCAGGCGCCGGCGGCGATGAAGGACGGGTCCACCGAAACGCACTGCAGCGTGGACATGGTGCTTGTTCCGCGGCCAACGCACAGGCGCCAGCCCGCAGCAACGGCCCGGGATGCCACGAAGATCGGGTCAATTTCGCCGCGGATCGGAACATAGGCCATGATCGACGGAACAACGTCCGAACGTGTGTTATTACTCAGGATGTCCCATGCTTGCCCCTCCATTCCCCGCGAGATGTCGTCAAGATCGCGCTGGCTGATCCCCTTGCGCACCTGACGCACCCATGCCCGGAACACCGTCTTGGGTTCGGATGGGTCCGGCGGCGCTTGATGCGGTTGAAAGGCGTTGTCAGCCAAGGGTTTCCGGATGGTACGGTGACAAAACGGTTGTCATCTTTCGCGGAGTTCCGACCGAGGCCAGACAGAGATCTGGCCGACAATGAACCTGCAGGGTCGATGATACGGCCCTCCTTGCCACCGACAGCAACCCCCGGTCCATCACCTCATGTGCGGAATCGTCGCCTATATCGGTAAGAAACCTGCCGCCACGCTGCTCCTCGAGGGCCTCAAGCGCCTCGAGTACCGCGGCTACGACTCCGCCGGCGTGGCCGTGGCGCAGGCCGACGGAAAGATCCATCTGGCGAAGAGCGTGGGTCGCGTGCGCGTGCTCGAGGAACAGGTCGAGACCCGTCGCGGCTTCGACGGCAGCATCGGCATCGCCCACACCCGCTGGGCCACCCACGGCGGCGTCACCGAGGTCAACGCCCACCCGCACTGCGACGACCCGGTCAAGGGCCACGGCATCGCGCTGGTGCACAACGGCATCATCGAGAACTACGCGTCCATCAAGACCTACCTCTCCGAGAGGGGCCATGTCTTCAAGGGCGAGACCGACACCGAGGTGCTGGTGCACCTGATCGGCGAGCTCTACCAGGGCGACCTGGAGAAGGCCGTCCAGGCGGCGCTGCGCGAGGTGACCGGCGCGTACGCCATCTGCTGCATCTGCGAGAAGGAGCCCGGCGTGCTGGTGGTGGCCCGCAAGGGCAGCCCGCTCATGGTGGGCGTCGGCAACGGCGAGTACGTCGTGGCCAGCGACCAGAGCGCGATCGTGGCGCACACCAACCAGGCGTTCACGCTGGAGGACTACACGGTCGCCAAGCTGACGCGCGACTCGCTGCGCACGAGCACCGTGGACGACGTGGAGATCGACGCCACGATCCGCGCGCTCGAGGTGGACCTCTCCGAGATCGAGCTCGGCGGCTTCGAGCACTTCATGCTCAAGGAGATCTTCGAGCAGCCCGCGGCGCTCACGCGCACGCTCCAGGGCCGCGTCGACCACCGCGCCGGGCAGATCGTGCTCGGCGGCATCGGCGACCACGCGCGCGCGCTGGCGTCCAGCCGGCGCATCACGCTCATCGGCCAGGGCACCGCGCTGCACGCGGGCATGATCGGCAGCTACCTCATGGAGGAGTGGGCCAAGATCCCCGCCGACTGGGACTTCGCGAGCGAGTTCCGCTACCGCAATCCCATCGTCAGCGAAGGCAGCGTCGTGGTGGCGGTGAGCCAGTCCGGCGAGACCGCCGACACGCTGGCCGCGCTGCAGGAAGCCAAGGCGCGCGGCGCCATGGCGCTCGGCGTCATCAACGTGGTGGGCAGCTCCATCGCGCGCGAGACGGACGCGGGCATCTACCTGCGCGTGGGTCCCGAGATCGGCGTGGCCAGCACCAAGGCGTTCGTCGGACAGGTGATGGTGAACGCGATGCTCGCCCTCTACATCGGGCGCCGCCGCTACCTGAGCCAGGACTTCGTG
>VGXR01000062.1 GCA_016873255.1 Planctomycetota bacterium | reverse complement strand
CGGTCCGCGTGAGCGACGCGGGCCCCCTGCACCCGCGATGGTCGCCGCTGGCCCACGCCGCGGCGTTCCTCTACGGCCTCGGCGTCCGCGCCAACGGCGCGATGTGGGGGCTGCGGTCGCCGGTGCAGTTCGGTGTGCCGGTCGTGAGCGTGGGCAACGTGTCGGCGGGCGGGACGGGCAAGACGCCGTTCGTGCGATGGACCTGCGGTGCACTGACGCAACTCGGCCGCCATCCTGCCATCGCCATGCGCGGGTACGCGTCGAAGGGCGGGGTCTCGGACGAAGCGGACGAGTACCGCGAGACCATCCCTGGCGTGCCGCTCGCCGTCGGCGCCGACCGAGTGGCGTCGGTGGCCGCGCTGCGGCGCGACCGGACCGACATCGACTGCATCGTGCTCGACGACGGCTTCCAGCACCGGCGCGTGGCGCGCGCGCTCGACATCGTGCTGGTGGACGCCACGCGCCCGGCGATCGACGGCGCGCTGCTTCCCGCGGGATGGCTGCGCGAACCCGCATCGGCGCTGCGCCGCGCCGGGCTGGTCGTGGTGACGCGCGCCGCGCGCGAGGATGCGGCGCTGGCGGCGCGCATCGAGTCGCTGCACGGCGCACCGCCCGCGGCGTGGACGCGGCATGCGTGGACGCGCATCGAGCGCTTCGGTGCAGGCGGCCGCGACATGCCGCTCGAGTCGGTGTCGGGCGCGCGGTTCGTGTGCGCCACCGCGCTCGGCAACCCCGCGCCGTTCGTGGCCGAGGTCGAGGCACGCGGCGGCCGCGTTCGCGCCGACCTCCGCTTCCCCGATCACCACGCATTCACCCGCGCCGACGCGGACCGCATCGCGGGCGAGGCTCGCCGGCACGATGCCGCCGTGCTCTGCACGGGCAAGGACTGGGCCAAGCTCCGGCACGTGGTTCAGGCGCCCGCCGGCGTCGAGTGGCTGGTGGTGCGGGCGGGGATCGAGTTCCTGTCGGGTGAGCCCGCGGTCCGGGAGGCCCTGCGGCGGGCCCTGGCGCCCTGCGGGTTCTCCGGAGAATCGGCCCGGCCACCGGAGGAGGGGACAGCCTGTCAATTGCCGTGGCACAAGCCCTTTGGTGCGGAACACTTGCGCGTTCCTCCTTGACTCGCCCCCGGGTGGTTCTCATACTGCAGCCTCACGGCTGGGCACCTTTCCCCGTGGCCGCCGCTGGCGGGTTCAGGAAGCAGCGAAGACGAGACAGGAGGCACGCGTGTCCACGGTCACCAAGAAGGAACTGGTCGAGCGCCTGGCGGACCAGACGGGGCTCAAGCGGCAGGACGTGCGCCGGGTCGTGCAGGGCTTCCTGGACGAGATCATCAACGAGCTCGGGCGCGGCAACCGCCTGGAGTTCCGTGACTTCGGCGTCTTCGACGTCCGCGAGCGCGCGGAGCGCACCGCCCAGAACCCCAAGACCCTCGAGCGCGTCACGGTGCCTGCCAAGCGCACCGCCCGCTTCCGCGTCGGCCGGCTCATGAAGCAGTGCGTCGACACCGGAAGTGCAGTGCCCGCCCTCAGCGGCGCCGACTCCGACGAGTGACACCCGGCGCGCCCCCCGGGCGCCGCCCCGGCGAAGGAGACCCGATGGACGAGAAGCGTGTGCCCGAAGGCCGCGGCGATGCCGCCCAGGCCGGCGAGCGTTCCTCGCGCCGCCGCGACGCGGTGCGCAGGACGGTGGCCGACCCGGCCGAGGTGGCGCGGCTCTTCTCGGCGCTGCCCCCGGCGGCGCCCGAGGCCGAGATGAGCCTGCTCGGCGCGATGCTCGTCGACCCGAAGGTGATCGCCGACGTGATCGGCATCGTCAGCCAGCCCGATGACTTCGCGAAGGCCGGGCACGGCACGATCTTCCAGCACATGGTGGCGCTCTACGACGCCACCGCCACGCTCGAGATCGTGTCGCTGGTGCAGCGGCTCAAGGACCACGGCGTGCTCGAGGACGTGGGCGGGTCGGCGTACCTCATGGACCTCGCCGAGGGCGTTGCCAGCGCGGCCAACGCGCCGGAGTTCGCGCGGCTCGTCCGCGAGAAGGCCACCCTGCGGGAGCTGATCCGCGCGGCCGGCGAGATCCTCGTCGACGCGCACCAGTCGCGGCAGGACCCGGTGCTCACGCTCGGCGAGGCCGAGGCGCGCATCTTCGCCATCGCGCAGCGCCGCGAGGCGCGAGCGGCATCCACGCTGCGCGAGCTGCTCGACGACACCATCCGCGCGCTCGAGCAGAACGAGGGCAAGCACGTGACGGGCGTGCCGACGGGCTTCGACGAGCTCGACGAGATGCTGAGCGGCCTGCAGCGCGGCGAGATGGTGATCCTGGCCGCGCGCCCCTCGATGGGCAAGACCGCGTTCGCGCTCAACATCACCGAGAACATGGCGGCCGCGTCCAAGGGCGTGGCGTTCTTCAGCCTGGAGATGGGCCGCCAGCAGCTGGTGCAGCGCATCCTGTGCGCGCGCAGCGGCGTGGACGGGCAGAAGCTCCGCAAGAACATGCTGTCGCGCGAGGAATGGAAGCGCATCCTCGCCGTGTGCGGTTCGCTCTCCAACGCGCCGATCTACATCGACGACACGCCCGGCCTGACGCTCCTGCAGATGCGCTCCAAGGCGCGGCGCATGAAGGAGAAGTTCGGGATCGACGCGATCGTGATCGACTACCTGCAGCTCATGAGCTCGGGCACGCGCGTGGAGAGCCGCCAGGTCGAGGTCAGCGAGATCTCCCGCGGCGTGAAGGCCATGGCCCGCGAGCTCGACGTGCCGGTTGTCTGCCTCAGCCAGCTCAACCGCCAGGCCGAGGGCCGCGAGGGCCACCGCCCGCGCATGAGCGACCTCCGCGAGTCGGGCTCCATCGAGCAGGACGCCGACGTGGTGATGATGCTCCACCGCGAGGCCTACTACCACAGGCAGGATCCCAACTGGGAGGAGGCGAACCCCAACCGCGCGAACGTCGCGGAGGTGATCGTCGCCAAGCAGCGCAACGGCCCGACGGGCACGGTGGAGCTGCTCTGGGACAGCCGGTCGACCGCGTTCCGCAACCTCTCCCGCGAGGCCGGGGGCCGCGGCGTGGAGTACGGCGCGCGTGCCGGTGCCGAGGCCGAGGTCGAGTTCGGGGACATCCCCGCGTGACCGATGCAAGCGGAGGGGACGCCGGGCGTTCGGCCCGCGGCATGAATGACGACGGACGGGTGTCCGCCGAGGTCCTCGCACGCGCCGCGCGCGGCGACGAGGTGGCGTGGCGCTCGCTGGTCGAGGCGTACTCGGGGCGCGTGTACGGGCTGCTCCGCTCGCAGGGCGCGGACCCGGAGCTTGCCGAGGAGATCGCGCAGTCGACCTTCTGCACGCTGGCGCAGAAGCTCGGTGACTACGTCGACGCCGGGCGGTTCGAGAGCTGGCTGTTCCGGATCGCCATGAACCGCCTGCGCGACAACGCTCGGCGCCGGCGCAGGCATGCCAAGCCCGCCGGCGAAGGCGAGGTGCTCGAGGCGCTCGCGGGGGCGGCCCCGGACCCGGCCGGGGGCCGCGCCGACGGCGAGGAAATCGCGGCGCTCCGGGCCGCCGTGGCCAAGCTTTCCGAGAGCGACCGCGAGGTCATCGACCTCCGGCACGTGGCGGGGATGAGCTTCAAGCAGATGTCCGACCACCTCGGCGAGCCGCTCGGGACGCTCCTGGCGCGCCACCACCGCGCGCTTGCCAAGCTGAAGGCCATCCTCGAGGCCGGGGTCCGCCCCGACACGGGCGGCGGGAGGGGCGGGTCATGACGCCGGCAGCGGCCAGACTCAGTGCCACGGGGCGTGTCTTGCATGGTTATCCGTCTGGCGACCGCAGCTTCCGCGCAATGCGGGGCCGGGGCCGGGCGTTCGGCAGGAGGTTCAAGCGATGAGCGGCGACGACCACCATCTCCACGGGATGCCCGACGAGGCCGAGCTGCGGGACATCTCACGCCGCCTCGACCGGTCGGCGGACCTGTTCGGGCACGAGCGCCCCGGTCTCGCGGGCCGCGTGTTCGCCGCGAGCGCACCCATGCTCGCGGCGCCGCAGCCGGTGGGCTTCGTGGGCGGCGTTCGCCGCTGGGGGCTGGCGGCCGCTGCGGCCGTGGCCCTGGTGGCCTCGGTGTCCGTCGTGCTCCTCTCGCGGCCTCCGTCACCGGCCGGCGTGGACCTGCGCGCGGCACGCGCACCGGCCGAGATCGCGCCGATGGGCGGATCGGAGGCGCTGCTCGTGGCGCTCATCGACCGCGAGGCGGCCCTGCGCGCCACCGACGGCGGATCGGGCTTCGATGCCAGCGCCATCGCGCTGACGCGCGGGCGCTCGGTCGACGACGTGACCGTCGAACTCGAGGAACTCCTCGCGGCGGGGGACGGGCGGTGAGCCGCTCCAATCCTCGCGCGCTCTGCGCGGCGCTTGCCGCCGTGGCCGCCTCGATGGCGTTCGCACAGCAGCCCGCCTCCCCACCGGCACCGGCCGCGCCCGGCGCGCCCGTGGCGTCGTCACCCGCCGAACCGCCCGCCGCGGCGCCCGAGCAGGGCCCGCGCCGGGGTGATTCGCCGCGCTGGCGTCCCGACGGTCCGATGTCGCCGGAGATGGTCGAGCGCGTCCTCGCCGTGGCGCGCGACGTGTCCCCGGAGCTGGCAGCGCAGCTCGAGAAGGTCCGCAGCGCTGCACCCGAGGAGATGAGCCAGGCGATGCGCCAGAACGCGCGCCGGCTGGTGGCGCTGGCCATCCTGAAGGACCGCAATCCCGCGCTCTACGCCATCCGCGTGGAGGACGTGCGGCTGCAGCTGGAGCTGCGCAAGCTCGGCGAGGACTTCCGCGCGGCCACGGAGGCGGGCAACGCCGCCAAGGCCGCAGCGCTCGATGCGCAGATCGCCGCGAAGGTGCGCACCCAGGTGGACGTCGACCTGCGCGCGCGCGCGCAGGAGCTGGTGGCGCTCGACGAGCAGGTCAAGTCGATGCGCGACGAGCTGGTCAAGGAGCAGCGCGACACCGATGCGCGGGTCGCGGAGCGGATCGAGGCGGTCCGCAAGGGCCAGCCCATCCAGGAGCGCGGGATGTTCGGCGAAGGCGGTCCCGGTGGCCGGGGGCGTCCGCGCGAGCCGGGCGCCGAGGGCGATCGCCCGCGCGGCCAGCCGGCGGCCAAGCCGCGGGCCGACGCCTGAGCGGGCGCCGCTCCCTGCGGCATCCGTAGACTCCGTGCGTGCGCACATCGCACCATCGATGGACCACGGTCGGCTGGGTGATCCTGGCGGCGGTGGCGTCGCTGTGCGTGCTGTCGGCGCCATGGAGCTTCGGCAGCGTCCGCACGGCGACGGTGAGCGAGCCTCGCTACGCCGCGAGCAACCTGCAGCTGAGCCGGCTTCCGCCCGCGTGGCGTGCGCTCGAGGCGGACGACGCCGCGCGGCTGGAGGCGGCGCGCGCCGCGGGCGACTACGTGCCGGGCCGCATCCTCGGCACCGATGCGCTGGGGCGCGACATGCTCGCGCGCGTGCTCGCGGGGGGCGTGGTCAGCCTGGCCGTCGGGGTGTTCTCCGCGGCCGTGGCGCTCGTCATCGGGACGGCCTGGGGCGCGGTGGCGGGCTTCGCCGGGGGCCGTGTCGACTCGCTGATGATGCGCTCCGTCGACATCCTGTTCAGCCTGCCCTCGATGCTCCTGGTGGTGCTGCTTGCGGTGGCGGTGGACGGATTCCTCGGCCGCTCGGCGGGAACGCTGCCGGGCTCGGCGGTCGCCGCGGTGGAGTTCGTGGTGCTGCTCCTGGCGATCGGCGGCACGGGGTGGCAGACCATGTCGCGCGTGGTCCGCGGGCAGGTGCTGAGCATCCGGGGGCAGGGCTACATGGAGGCCGCGCGCGCGGTGGGCATGTCGCCCGTGCGGCAGTTCCGCGTGCACGTGCTTCCCAACCTCGCGGGCACCGTGGCCGCGTACGCGACGCTCGCGGTGCCGGCGGCCATCCTCAGCGAGAGCTTCCTGAGCTTCCTGGGGATCGGCGTGCGCGAACCGCTCCCGAGCTGGGGAAACCTGGCGAGCAGCGGGCTCCCCGAGGTGAACCTCGTGAACAGCCGGTGGTGGCTGCTGGCCGCGCCGTGCGCGATGATCGCGGTCACGCTGGTGGCGCTCAACTTCGTCGCCGACTCGCTCGTCGCGGGCCTCGACCCCGCGATCGGCCGGTCACGGCGCGCGTGAGTCGATAACGCGCGCGCCGCGCTCGCGCGCGGCCGTGGCGACGTGCGTTGCGCTACGCTTCCGAGCCCGAGGCAACCCATGCAGAATCGATTCGGCCTGAAGGACTTCGTGTTCCTCGTCGTGCTCCTCGCCACGCTCGGCAGCGTGTGGCTTTCCATGGTGCAGAAGACGCGGATGGAGCTGGCGCAGGCGGACGCGCAGTCCAAGCTCGACGCGATCGAGCAGCAGCTGGCGCAGCTCTCGCGGAAGGTCGAGCAGGGCGTGGCGGTGGCGCCGCAGGCGGGCGGCGCGCCCGCGGCAGCCGACGACTCCTGGGCGCGCCCGGGCGTCACGGTCGAGCGCTGGCCGGTGCCCTCGATGGTGAGCGACCCGACCAAGGTCCCGGGGTTCAGGGAGGGCGGCATCTTCACCGAGCTCTTCGACTCGCAGTCGCAGAAGTTCACGCCCTACATCGCTGGTGACGTGCTCTACACCTTCGTGCTCGCGCGCGTCTCTGAGAGCCTGGGCACCTTCAATCCCACGACCCTTCGGCTGGAGGGATCGCTCGCCGACGCCTGGCAGGTCGACCCCGCCGGCCTGTGGATCCGGGCGCACATCCACCCGCGCGCCTGCTTCAGCGACGGGAAGCCCGTCACCGCCGAGGACGTGCGCTGGACCTACCGCGACTTCATCGCCAACCCGCTCATCGAGGCCGAGCGCTCGCGAAGCATCCTCGACAACCTCAAGGACGTGAAGGTGATCGACGATCGCACCGTCGAGTTCGTCTTCGGCGAGCCGCTCTACTCCAACCTGAACACAGCGTTCCTGAACCCGATCCTGCCGAAGCACTACTACTCTCGCTTCGAGCCCTCGCAGCTGAACCAGTCGACCGGCCTGCTGATGGGGAGCGGCCAGTACCGCATGGCGCGCCTGCCGTCGGGCCCCGACGACCTGGACAGCCAGTGGACCACCGGCCAAGACATCGAGCTCGAGCGGAACGAGCAGTACTGGGGCGAGAAGCCGCCGATCGATCGGCTGCGGTACCGCGTGGTCAAGGACGAGATGGCGCGGCTGGTGGCCTACCGCAACGGCGAGGGCTCGATGATGACGCCGTCGGCGCCGCAGTTCAACCGCGTGGCCCGCGAGGACCCCGACTTCGGCAACACGACCCACATGCTGCGCTGGACGAACATGCGCGGCCTCAACTCGTTCATCGCGTGGCAGTGCGGCCCGCGCAACGGAAAGCTCACGCCGTTCCACGACAAGCGCGTCCGGCGCGCGATGACGCACCTTCTCGACCGGGAGCGAATGATCCGCGACATCTGGGACGGCATCGGCGTCGTGTCGAAGGGCCCGCTCAACCCCGAGAGCCCGGCGAGCGACCCGGCCGTGAAGCCGCTGCCGTTCGACCCGGCCAAGGGCATGGCGCTCCTGAAGGAGGCCGGCTGGGAGGACCGCAACGGCGACGGCGTGCTGGAGGACGCCAACGGCGACCGGTTCGAGTTCGAATACACGTACGCCACCGGCGGCGAGATCTCCGAGCGCATCGCGCGATTCGTGAAGGACAGCTACAACAAGGCCGGCATCGCGGTGAACACCCGGCCCCTCGACTGGAGCCGGTACCAGGAGATCCTGAAGCTGCGCGACTTCGACGCCATCACGCTCGGTTGGGGCTCGAGCGCGCCCGAGAGCGACCCGCGCCAGATCTGGCACTCCGAGAGCATCAAGGAGGGCGGCGACAACTTCGTCCAGTGGCGGAACGCCGAGTGCGACGCGCTCATCGAGAAGGGCCGCCGCACCATGGACACGCCCGCCCGCATGACGGTGTGGCGCCAGTTCGAGGCCGTCGTCGCGGAGGACCAGCCGTACACGTTCGTCCGCGTCGCCCCGTGGCTGCGCTTCGTGAAGCGCGAGTTCGGCAACGTGCACACCTACCGCTCCGGCCTCCAGCCGGAGGAGTTCTGCCTCGTCGCCCAGCCCGCGTCGGGCAACTGACCGAAGCGTCCCTCGGCGCCGATGATCTCCTACCTCCTCCGAAGACTCGCCTTCATGGTCCCGACGGTGCTCGGGATCACGCTGATGGTCTTCATGCTGCTGGCGCTCGCGCCCGGCGGCATCGGGGCGGGGCTTGCGGGGTCCGCCGGCCAGCTGAGCGACACCAGCAAGGTGGCGCAGATGCAGGCCTACTTCGAGGACCGGTATGGGCTGAACGACCCGGTCATCGTGCAGTATGCGCGCTGGCTCGGACGCATCTCGCCCGTCAAGTTCGGCGAGCGCGACCTGCGCACCCCGTCGGGCGAGCGCGTGGCTCCGCCGCGCGCGATCGACGATCCGCCGCTGGCCGAGGCATTCCCCGCGCCGACGGCCGAGGTCGCGGCCGCGCCGTACGCACCGCCCGCGGGCGAGCAGCTGGTGCCCGAGTTCAAGAAGCTGCAGCGCGAGGCCGAGGGCGCGCGCCGCGACTACATCGGCAGCGTGCGGCAGTTCCGCGACGCCCTGGCCGAGTGGGCGAAGCAGCAGGGCCCGTCGATGGCCGGGCGGCTCGACTCGAAGGGCTCGGCGCGCACGGAGGACTTCCGGGGCGTCGAGTTCCCGCCGGACTCGCCCGGGTACGCGAAGCTCGCCGCCGCGGCGGCGGCCATGCGCGCAAAGTGGTTCCGCGCATCCGCTGCACGCGAGCGCGCCCTCGCCGCGTTCCGCGCCGGCCCGTACCCGAAGAGCGGCATCCCGCTGCTCCCCGGCCTCGTCAGCCTCGACACGCCCGACCTCGGCGTCGCCTTCAGCAAGAACCGGCCCGTGGCGGACCTGATCGCCGCGGCGCTGCCGGTCACGCTCCTCATCAACCTGATCGCGTTCCCCATCTCGTACCTGGTCGCGGTGCCGACGGGCATCCTCGCCAGCGTCCGCCGCGGCGGCTGGCTCGACGTTGGGTCGGGGTTCCTGTTCCTCGGGCTCTACTCGGTGCCCACGGTGCTGGCCGGGGTGTTCGCGATCGGCTTCCTGGCCAACCGCCAGTACCTCGGCTGGTTCCCGGTGAGCGGGCTCCACGACAGCGCGGCGGCGTCGATGACCTTCCTCCCGCACACCGACGCCGCGGGGCTCTGGCACCGCGGCTACCTGCTCGACACGGCCTGGCACGTGGCGCTGCCGGTGCTCTGCCTGGTGTACGCGTCGTTCGCGGTGCTCAGCAAGCAGACGCGCGCGTCGATGCTCGACAACTTCAGCGCCGACTACGTGCGCACCGCCAAGGCCAAGGGCGTGCCGCGCAAGGACGTGGTGATGCGCCACGTCTTCCGCAACAGCCTGCTGCCGCTCATCACGATGTTCGTGGGGGTCTTCCCGGCGATGCTCGCCGGCAGCGTGGTCATCGAGCGCATCTTCACGGTGCCGGGCATGGGAAGCCTCATCCTCGAGGCGATCGACCTGCGCGACCGCGAGATCATCCTGGCCAACACCTTCATGGTGGCGTGCGTCAACCTGCTGGCGCTGCTCCTCGCCGACATCCTCTACGCCGCGGCCGACCCGCGAGTGAGCTTCAACCGTGCCTGACGCACCCATCGGCCATGCCCCGCAGGCGATCTCCGGCGTCGACGCGATGCGCGGCGTGGGCGCCGTGCAGGCCAAGGGCTTCTGGGAGGACGCGTGGGCCCGCGTGCTGGCGCGCCCGGGCGCGGTGTTCGGGCTCTCGTGGATCGCCGTGATCGCGTTCTTCGCGGTGTTCGCGCCGCTCATCGCCAACGCGCACCCGGTGACGCTGGTGACCGACCGCGGCCGGGAGTGGCCGCTGCTCGAGCACCTGGCCCCCGCGGACTGGCTGCTCCTTGCGGGCGCGGTCCTCGGCACTCCGTGGGTCTTCCTCGGTCCGCGTCGGCTGAAGCGGTCGCAGCGCCTGGGCGTGCTCGTGGCGTGCGGGCTGCAGGCCGCGGCCACGGTGGTGCTGTCGGCGGCGGTGGTGGCCTGGGCCGACGATGCCGACCGGGCGGCGTGGGTGAAGGACTCGATCCGCGCCCCGTGGGGCATCCCGTCGGCGGTGGCCGCCGTGGCGCTCGTCTTCGCCGCGGTGGCGGCGTGGGTGCCCTCGGTCGAGTGCCGGCGCGTGCGTCTCGGCGCCGCGGGGCTGACCGCGGCGCTCGCGTTCCTGGCATGCTCGTTCGCGGGCCGCACCGCGCTGGTGAACTTCGAGCGGTACCTGGAGGACGAGCGCTCGGGCGCCATCCGCGAGGTGGTGTGGGCACCGGTGCCCTGGTCGCCGCAGTACACGCGCAGCGACATGGTGGCGCAGGCGCCGGGCACGCGGGTCGCGGACGTGCCGTCGCTCTCGGCCTACGCGGACACCGCCTTCGGCGCGCGCCGGCTGCTCCTGGGCTCGGATGCGCTCGGGGGCGACGTGCTGTCGCAGATGCTGTGGGCGTGCCGGCTCTCGATCTCGATCGGCATCGTGTCCACGGGCATCTCGGTGGCCATCGGCATCACCATGGGCGCGCTGATGGGCTACTTCGGCGGGAAGGTCGACCTGTTCCTGTTCCGGATCGTCGAGATCTTCATGGCGGTGCCCGTGCTGTTCCTGCTGATCGTGGCCGCGGGCGTGCTGCCGCGCAACACCTACGTGATGATGGCCATCATCGGCTGCTTCAGCTGGACCGGCGCGGCGCGGTTCACGCGGGCCGAGTTCCTCAAGCTGCGCGGGCAGGACTTCGTGCAGGCGGCGCGCGCCAACGGGCTGCCGGTGTCGAAGATCCTCTTCCGGCACATGCTCCCCAACGGCATCACGCCGGTGCTGGTGGACGCGAGCTTCGCCGTGGCCGCGGCCATCACCGTGGAGGCCACGCTCAGCTACCTCGGCCTCGGGCCCGACGGCCAGGCGAGCTGGGGCAAGCTGCTCTCGAGCGCCACCGCGGCCACGGGCACGTTCGTGTGGTGGCTCGCGGTGTTCCCGGGCGCGGCGATCTTCCTCAGCGTGCTCAGCTACAACCTCCTCGGCGAGGCCATGCGCGACGCCATCGACCCCAAGCTCCGGAAGGCGGCCCACTGATGACCCAGCGACAGCCCGGCGCGACGCTCGCCGAACCAGGCACCGACCGGCTCTCGAGGCCCGTCCTCGAGGTGACCGACCTCGCGGTGAGCTTCGACAATTCCGCGGGCGGGCCGCGCGTGCAGGCGGTGAACGGCGCCAGCATGGCGCTCTACCCGCAGCAGACGCTCGCGGTGGTGGGCGAGTCGGGGTGCGGCAAGAGCGTGACGGCGATGAGCACCATGCAGCTCATCGCGCGCCCGCCGGGCCGCTTCGACCGCGGCAGCATCCTGTTCGAGGGCCGCGACATCTGCACGCTCGAGGAGCGCGACATGCTCTCCATCCGCGGCGGCAAGATCGCGATGATCTTCCAGGAGCCGATGACGAGCCTGAACCCCGTCTACACGATCGGCGACCAGCTGCTCGAGGCGATCCTGCTGCACCAGCGGGTGGGGCCGGAGGAGGCGCGCGGCATCGCGGTGCAGGCGATGCGCGACGTGGGCATCAGGAAGCCCGAGGAGCGGCTCGGCATGTACCCGCACCAGTTCTCCGGCGGCATGCGCCAGCGCGTGATGATCGCGATGGCGCTCGCGTGCCGGCCGAAGGTGCTGCTTGCCGACGAGCCGACCACCGCGCTCGACGTCACCATCCAGGCGCAGATCCTCGAGCTGCTGCGCGAGCTGCAGCGCGACCGCGACATGGGCATCATGCTCATCACGCACAACCTGGGCGTGGTGGCCGAGAACGCCGACGTGGTGTGCGTGATGTACGCGGGCCGCGTGGTGGAGGTGGCGAACGTCTTCGAGCTGTTCGACGAGCCGCTGCACCCGTACACGCGCGGGCTGTTCCGCTCCATCCCGATGCTCCGCGAGGCGAAGCACCGCCTGGTGACCATCCGCGACGTGACCGACGAACCCGCGGAGTTCCGGCGCCTCCCGGGGGCGGTGCCGTGGTGGCCGGACATGCCGCAGGGCGCGCGCCCCGCGCTCGCCGCGGGCCGCGACGAGCACGTGCTCGTCGAGGTTCGCCCGGACCGCTGGGTCGCCTGCTGGCGCACGCCCGAGCTCGAGGCGCGCCCGCACCGGCGCCCGAACCTCGCGTTCCGCCGCGGCGATCGGTAGATTGGTCCCGTTCCTCCCGGACCATTTTCGAAGGTGGTCCGGGAGGAACGGGACCAATCTCATGCCGCTCATCGAACCCGGCCGCAAGGCACCCGCGTTCTCCGCGCCCGACCAGTCGGGCACCGTGCACTCCCTGAAGTCGCTGAAGGGAAGCGCGTTCGTGCTCTACTTCTATCCCAAGGACGACACGCCGGGCTGCACGGTGGAGGCATGCGCGTTCCGCGACGGCTGGGCCCGCTTCCGCAAGGCGGGCGTGACGGTGCTGGGCGTGAGCCCGGACGGCGCGGAGAGCCACGCGCGGTTCGCGCGCAAGTTCCGGCTGCCGTTCCCGCTGCTTGCCGACGAGCCGGGGGCCGGCAAGGCGCCGCGCCTCTGCGCCGCGTTCGGCACGTGGCAGGAGAAGTCGATGTACGGGAAGAAGTACATGGGCGTTGCCCGCACCACGTACGTGATCGGCCCGGACGGGAAGGTCGCCGCGCGCTTCGACAAGGTGAAGCCGGACGGGCACGCCGACGAGGTGCTCGCCGCCGTTGCCGCGCTACCCTCCGCGGCATGCACGCGCACGACGTCGAGCTCCGCTTCCGCCGCCTCCGCCCCGGCGCGCAGGTCCCCGCGTACCAGACCAGCCACGCGGCGGGCCTCGACCTCCACGCGTGCCTCGAAGCGCCGCTGACGCTCGCGCCCGGCGACATCGCGATGGTGCCGTGCGGGTTCGCCATGGCCATCCCGCACGGATACGAGGGCTCGGTGCGCCCGCGCAGCGGCCTGGCCACCAGGCACGGCATCTCCATGCCGAACGCGCCGGGCACGGTCGACAGCGACTACCGCGGCGAGATGATGGTCCCCCTGATCAACCTCGGCCGCGCGGCGTTCACCGTGGAGCACGGCATGCGGATCGCGCAGATGGTGATCGCGCCGGTGGCGCGCGCCACGGTGCGCGAGGTGGACGAGCTCGACGGCACCGCGCGCGGGACCGGCGGCTTCGGGAGCACCGG
>VGXR01000061.1 GCA_016873255.1 Planctomycetota bacterium | reverse complement strand
GTCCTTCCGGCGCTTCCTGCGCCTTGCCTGCGCCTTGCCTGCGCCTTGCCTGCGCCTTGCCTGCACCTTGCCTGCACCTGCCCCGGCCTCGGAGGCCGGATCGATCACCCTGGACGGCCCACCCGCAAGACGCATCCCGGGTGCGGACCGTGAGGGCCGGGACGCGAAAAAAGCGTCCTGGTCCGGGTACCGCCCTTGAACGAGCTCGGAACTGCCTTGGGCCGTCCACCATTTGTCCCGGCACGAGCCATCGGTGGCGCGCGACAGGGCCTTGCCTGCGGGATGGGGGGGTTGCTCGGTGCCGGGATCCGTGGATCCAGTGGTGGCGCGTTCGAGCCGGGGGTCCCGCTGCGAGGAGTGGGGATGATAGGCGGTCCCCGGGGGATGTCAACGATACGGGGTATTTCCCCCTGATTACCGAAGTTGCCTCGGGTCGATGCTCTTGGAAATGCGTTCTCGGAGGAGACCCGTGCACAACCCCACAACCCCGTCCCTTGTTGTGCCCACGCGCCGGCGCCTGCCCGTCGCGCGGATGCTCGCAAGCGCCGCCGCGGTGCTGGCGGTCGGGGGCCTGCTTGCCGCCGACTCGGCCAGCGGGACCGTCGACGAGCCCGTGAAGCCTGCCACGGACGGCGGCCGCCGCGGCGTGCTGCCGCCCGTGATCGTGCGCGACCTGAGGCAGGAGCAGCTGGAGACCTACGACGGCGAGAAGCTCATGGTCCCGGTCTTCGAGTACTGGAGGCCGATCTGCGGCGGTGACCCGTCGGCGATGGGCGTCGCCGGGCTCCAGGCATCCATCGACGCGCACGAGTCCCTCATGGAGGAGGGCGGCCTGGAGATCGATGCCACGCAGTCGCTGAACGGCTTCAACGTGATCTTCACGGTCGGCGGAACCGTCCCGCCTTCGGCGCTCCCTGCCATCGAGGCCGTGGAGCAGTACGTGGAGTCGCTCTGGTCGGACCCCGTCACGCTCCGCATCTCGATCTCCTTCCAGTCGCTGGCCCCGGGCGTGCTCGGTTCGGCCGGTTCGTCGCTCCTGGCCGTGCCGTTCACCACCGCCCGCACCGGGCTGGTCAATGGCCGCGATGCCAGCGACACCGTCCAGCCGCGCCTGCCCACCGGCAGCACCATGAAAGTCCGTTACGACGGCGCCTCCGCCGCGGTGACCAACGAGAACCGCGTGGTGTTCCCGCGCGCCAACGTGAAGTCCACCGTGGCCGACTCCTCGGGCTCGGACGCGTCGATCACCTTCAGCACCGTGTTCCCCTTCGACTTCTATCCCGCCGACGGCGTCAACGGATTCAGCTTCCGCGACGTGCTGGTGCACGAGGTGGGGCATGCGATGGGCTTCGTGTCGGCGTCGGACTTCATCTCCGGTGACATGACGTCCATGGACCTCTTCCGGTTCCAGACCACCGACGGCGCCGCCGACTACAACCCGGACTCGATCGCCGAGTTCACGGCCCGCCCGCGGCTGGTCTCGGGGAACAAGCCCGACGATGCGCACCACGTCGAGATCGGCACCGCGGAGTACCCGATGTCGGACGGCGACCCGTACCAGTCGAGCCACCTGCGCGAGCAGCCGTCGTCCCTGGGCCTGATGGACCCGGCGATCGGCCTTGGCGTGACGAGGCACCCGTACTACTTCAATTCGCTCGACCTGGCCATCCTGGACGCCATCGGCTGGGACCGCTGAGGCGGCCCGGCCCGCGCGGACGCTGCCGTCACTTCGCGGCGCGGCCCTCGCGCTGCTCGCGCGTGTAGGTGTACTTGCGCTTCATCGGCTTGGTGACCAGTCCGGCGCGGATGGCGCGCACGGAGGCCTTCACGCGCTTGCGCGTGCCGCCCTCCACGGTGTCCACGGTCTGCAGGTTCGGCTTGAAGGTGCGCTTCTTGACCGAGGTGGTCTTGAGGCCGACGCCGCCGAGGTACTTCGCCTTGCCGCGGATCTTGAGGGTGTTGCCGGAGGAGGTCTTGGCGCCGGTGAAGTGGCAGACGCGGGGCATGGTGTGTTCCTTTGGGTTCCGTCGCGCGGATGCGCGGGGGAAGATCGGTGAGTGTAGGGAAACGAGGCGGTGGACGCAAGATGACGGTGCGTCCCGCTGCGATTATCTGGACATCCGTGGCGGCCTCGTGTGCGGGGCGCTGAGCCCCGCCGCCACCAAGGCCCGCTCGCAGGCCAGCGCGTCCTCGGGGGAGAACGCCGCCACCGAATGGCTGTCCACGTCGAACACGCCCCACGCGGATCCGTCCTCGCGGAGGCAGGGCACCACCAGCTCGCTCCGGTCCCGGGGGTCGCACGCCACGTAGCCCGCGCCGAGGTCCGCCACGTCAACCACCACCAGCGACTGCGCCGCCGACAGCGACTGCCCGCAGGCGCCGTGCATCCCGATCGGGCTGCACGCGGGCTTCGGAAGCCGCGGCCCCAGCTCGAGGCGCTCGCCGTCGGGCTTGCCCGGCATGTCCACGTAGAACCCCGCCCAGCTCATGGGATGCCCGCTCGACGGGCGGAAGCCAGCCCACCAAGACTCGACGAAGCGCGCGAGGCGCTCCCCGTCAGGCGCTCTCGCGTTCACGGCGCCTGATCTGGTGGAGCGGGGCGCCCGACTCGATGGCCGCCTTGTCGATCAGGTAGACGGCGCTGCCGTTGTCCATCTCGGGAAGGTGGTACATCAGGTCGACCATCACCTCGTCCACCACGGCGCGCAGCGCGCGGGCGCCGGTGTTGCGCGCGAGCGCGCGCTCGGCGATCAGCTCGAGCGCATCGCGCGAGAATTCCAGGCGCGCGCCCTCGAGGCTGAACAGGTACTGGTACTGCTTGATGAGCGCGTTGCGCGGCTCCGTGAGGATCTGCACCATCGCCTCGCGGGAGAGCGGGTGCAGCGGGCAGAGCATCGGCAGGCGGCCGACGAGCTCGGGGATCATGCCGAACTCGAGCACGTCGTCCGGCGTCACCTGCGCGATCAGCTCGGCGCGCTCGGCCACCTTGTCCCCGTTGCCCTGGGCCTCGGCCGAGAAGCCGATGCGCTTGCGGCCCACGCGCTTCTTGACGATGTCCTCGATCCCCTCGAAGCTGCCGCCGCAGACGAACAGGATGTTCGTCGTGTCCATCTGGATGTACTGCTGCTCCGGGTGCTTGCGGCCGCCCTGCGGCGGCACGTTGGCGGTGGTGCCCTCGAGCATCTTGAGCAGGCTCTGCTGCACGCCCTCGCCGCTGACGTCGCGCGTGATCGAGACGTTGTGGTTGGTCTTCCCGATCTTGTCGATCTCGTCGATGTAGATGATGCCGCGCTGCGCGCTCTCGAGGTCGAAGTCGGCGGCCTGCAGCAGCTTGAGGAGCAGGTTCTCCACGTCCTCGCCGACGTAGCCCGCCTCGGTGAGCGTGGTGGCGTCGCCGATGGCGAACGGCACGTTGAGGATGCGCGCGAGCGTCTTCGCCAGCAGGGTCTTGCCCGTGCCGGTGGCGCCGATCATCAGGACGTTGGACTTGTCGAGCTCGACCGGCGCCTGCTCGTTCTCGAGCTGCGACAGCCGCTTGTAGTGGTTGTGCACGGCCACCGACAGGGCGCGCTTGGCCGCCTCCTGGCCGATCGCGTACTGGTCGAGGAACTCCTTCATCTGCCGCGGCGAGGGGATCTGCCCGAGCTGCGGCCGGCTGCCCGACACGCGCCGCTTCTCCTGCTTGAAGATGTTCTGGCAGAGCTCGGTGCAGTTGGTGCAGATGTAGACGTCGTTGGGGCCCTCGACCATGGGGCCGACCTCGCGGCTGGTCTTGCCGCAGAAGCTGCACGTCGTGATCTTGCGCCCGCGGAAGCCGCCGTCACCGCCTCCGCCCCCGGACGTGCCGCCGCCGGTTCCCGCGGGCTCGGGGCGGCTGGGTCGACGGTCGGGCGGTTGCTGCATGGATCCTCTGGACTGCTCGGCGTTGCGGTGCGCGTTCGTGAGTGGGGCGCACGGAGTCTATCGGGCGTCCGGCCCGCGACCTGCACTAACACCGTCACCATGCCGCACGTTTCGCCCCCCATCAAGCGGCACCGCGGCGATTGCGGGCCTGCAGGACCTTATCGGCGTCCGGAGTCCCCGCCGCCCCAGTCCGTTCCGCCGCGGCGCTCGCGCTCGCGGTTCGCGGACTGGCGCGTCCGCTGGATGATCGCGTCCCGTGCCGTCTCGAACTCGCGCTGCGTGATCTCGCCGCGCTCGTGAAGCCGGCGCAGGTCCGCCAAGGTGAACGCCGACGTCGCGTCCCCGCCATGGGCCTTCGCGTTGCGGCGTGCCCACATCACGGCGACGCCGCCGCCGACCACCAGCACGAACAGCACGCCGATGCCGATCCAGAAGCGGGCGTCGGTGCCGAGTTCCTCCACCGTGCGTCAGCCCTTCTTCTTGGGAGCGGTGCGTTCCGCGAGGGCCTTCTGCTTGTCGGCGACCTTCTTGTTCCACTCGTCGGCGGCCATGTCGGTGACCTTGGCCTTGGCGAGCACGCGGTCGAGGACCTTGGACTCGCGGATGGCAAGCGCCATCTCGTTGAGCTTGCCGGACTGCTGCAGCTCGGCGCGGACCTCGTCCGGGCGGGCGCCGCGGCCGCGGGCCATCTGCACGATCGAGGCGTTCACCTCGGCGTCGGAGACCTCGACGCCCATGTCCTGGGCGAGGCGGGCGAGGATGAAGAACGCGCGCAGTCGCTTGCGGGTGTCCTCCTCGCTGGCGGCGCGGACCTCCGCGAGGCGCATCTCCACCTCCGCGGCCTCCAGGCCCTGCTGCATGAGGCGCATGCGGGCCATCTCGAGGTTGCGCGCCACCTGCGAGCCGGACATCTTCTCGGGAAGCTCGAAGGAGACCTTCTCGACGAGCCACTCCGCGGCCTGCTCGCGCATGGCGGTGCGCTGCTCCTGGTCGCGGCGCGACTCGAGCGACAGCCTCACCTGCGAGCGCAGGTTGTCGACGCTGCCGAGGCCCATCTGCTCGGCGATCGCCTCGGGTGTGCTCGGTGCGATGCGCTCGGCCTGCCCGGGCGTGAATTCCACGGTGATCTCGGCGTTGCGCAGCTCCTCGCGCTCGTGCGCCTCGGGGCCGGAGGTCTTCAGGACGATGGCGTCGCCCACCTTGCGGCCGGCGAGCTTGGCGCCGAGGTCGTCGAAGAGCAGCCCGAGCACCTGCCCCTTGCCGTTGTCCTCCGCGTCGGGCACCACGACCAGGCACTCCTCGGTCTCGAAGTAGGGGTCCTGCTTGGCGCCCTTCACGCGCACGGTGGCCTTGCCGACCATGCGGTCGAGGTTCTCGAACGGTCCGTCGATCCGCGACGGCGTGCCGAAGCGGTAGCCGAGGCGGCGGAGCTCCTCTTCGACGAACTTCTCCTCGATCTCGGCGACGGGGCGCGAGACCTCGACGTCCTCGAGCTTGGGCATGGCGATGTCGGGCAGCACCTCGAGGTCCATGGTGACGGCGATGGCCTTGCCCCGCTTCACCTCGAGGTCGGCACCGGACTCGTCCACCTCGGGCTCGGAGATCGGCTGGAGCTTGTGTTCCTGCAGGGCCTTGGAGTAGGCGTCCGTCAGCAGGCGCCGGCGGAGTTCCTCCAGGATCGCCCCGCCGAATCGCTTCTCGATCAGCGCCACCGGCGCGGTGCCTCGGCGGAAGCCGGGAACCTGGACCTCGTCGCGGGCCGAGGCATACGCCTCGGCAATGCGCGCATCCACCACCGCCGCGGGGATGGTGATCTTGAGGCGCTTGCGGGCGGGGCCTGCGTTCTCGACGACGACGGTGGTCTCGGTGGACATGTTCTTGCGTTCCGTGGTTCGGTCCGGGGGAAGGGTCGGATGATACGCGGGCCCGCGCGCCGCCGGAAGCGTCCGGAAAGCGCGCGGACGGTGCCGGGGCACCGTCCGCGGGGAGGGGCTGGTCGTCGGTGGGCGGGGCCCGCCGGTCACTTCATGAGGAGCATCTCGGCGTAGGTCGGCACCGGCCAGTTGTCGCTGGGGGTGACCTTCTCGAGCGCGTCGCAGGCGGCGCGGACGCGCGCGATGCACGGCACCACGCCGTCGCGCAGGAAGCGCATCTCGGCCTCGTCGTCCTTGTGGTGCTTCGCCGAGAGCTTCTCGAGATCGGTCACCGCGTTGCGCAGCTCGTTCACCATGCCCACGTAGGCGCGGAGCTCGTTCTGCGTCTCGGTGCAGTCGACGTCGGCGGCCAGCGTGGCGCTGACCGTGGTGGCCAGCTCCTCCTGGGTGCGCAGCGCGGCGGGGAGCACCTGGGTGCGCACCATCTGCACCATCGTGCGGCACTCGATGCCCAGCACCGTGCAGTAGTTCTCCACCAGCACGTCGTAGCGCGCCTCCAGCTCGCGCGCGCTCAGGACGTGGTACCTCGAGAACACGTCCCGCGCCTTCTTGGTCCTGAACGCGCCCAGGGCGTCCGCGGTGCTGCGCATGTTGGGCAGGCCGCGCTTCTCGGCCTCCTTGTGCCAGGCCTCGGAGTAGCCGTCGCCGTCGAAGCACACGCGGCGGTGCTTGGCGATCACGTCCTTCAGGACGGCCTTCACCGCGGTCTCGAGCTTGGCTGCGGAGGGGTTCCTGCCGGCCTTCCTCTCCAGCTCGCCCGCCAAGAAGTCGAGGCTCTCGGCCACGATCGTGTTGAGCACGGTGTTCGGCCATGCCACGGCGGCGGTGCTGCCGACGGCGCGGAACTCGAACTTGTTGCCGGTGAACGCGAAGGGCGACGTGCGGTTGCGGTCGCTCGCGTGGCGCGGGATCTGCGGCAGGGTGGTGGCGCCGAGGTCGAGCGCGCCGCCGGTCTTGGTCTTCTTGGGCTTGCCGCTCTCGACCTGGTCGATGATGTCGGTGAGCATGTCGCCGAGGAAGATGCTCATGATCGCCGGCGGTGCCTCGTTGGCGCCGAGGCGGTGGTCGTTCGGGGCGCTGGCGATCGAGGCGCGCAGCATGTCCGCATGCAGGTCCACGGCGCGGATCACCGCGGCCAGGAACACCAGGAACTGCATGTTGGTGTGCGTCTCCTCGCGCGGGTCGAGGAGGTTGACGCCCGTGCTGGTGGCGATCGACCAGTTGTTGTGCTTGCCGCTGCCGTTGATGCCGGCGAAGGGCTTCTCGTGGAGCAGGCACTCGAAGCCGTGCTTGCGGGCCACCATGCGCAGGACCTGCATGGTGATCATCTGGTGGTCGACGGCGATGTTGGCGTTCTCGAAGAGCGGGGCCAGCTCGTACTGGCTGGGCGCCACCTCGTTGTGGCGGGTCTTGACGGGCACGCCGAGCTCGAACAGGCGCGACTCGACCTCGGCCATGAACGCGAGCACGCGGTCGGGGACGGCGCCGAAGTAGTGGTCGTCGAGCTGGTGGCCCTTGGGCGCGTTGGCGCCGATCATGGTGCGCCCGGTCATCATCAGGTCGAGCCGCAGCTCGGCCTGCTCGCGCTCCACCAGGAAGTACTCCTGCTCGCAGCCGAGGGTGCCCACCACGTGGGTCACGCCCTTGTCGGCGCCGAACAGCCTCAGGATGCGCATCGCCTGCTTCGAGAGCGCCTGGATGGAGCGCAGGAGCGGCGTCTTCTTGTCGAGCGCCTCGCCCGTCCAGCTGACGAACGCCGTCGGGATGCAGAGGGTGGTGATGCCGGAGGGGTTCTTCAGGAGGAACGCCGGGCTGGTGCAGTCCCACGCCGTGTAGCCGCGCGCCTCGTAGGTGTCGCGGATGCCGCCCGAGGGGAAGCTCGACGCGTCAGGCTCGCCGATGATCAGCTGGTTGCCGGAGAACTTCTCGATGGCGCTGCCGTCGGTCATCGGGCTGAGGAAGGCGTCGTGCTTCTCCGCCGTGATGCCGGTGAGCGGCTGGAACCAGTGGCAGTAGTGCGTGGCGCCGTGCTCGATGGACCAGTCCTTCATGGCCACCGCCACGGTGTTGGCGATGGCCGGGTCGAGCGGCGTGCCCTCGATGATGGTCTTCTGCAGCTTGGCGAACACGTCGCTCGGCAGGCGCTTCAGCATGGTGTCGCCGCTGAAGGTCATGCATCCGAAGTAGTCGGACGCGCGCGTCGGGTTCTCGAAGGTGGACGTGTTGGGGGTCATGTGCAGGCCGTGGGTGTTCGTCGTGTGCGGGTGCATCGCGGGAGGGCCTCCTCTGCCCAAGTCAATAACTGTAGATGGCGCCATCGGCACGATCAAGGGCCGCCTGCAGCCCAAAACCCCGCTTTGCCGCCAGTTACGGCGGGCAGGGCGCGCTCACTGCTTGGTGGAGTCGCGCAGCCAGCCCTTGCGCCAGAAGTAGGTCATCATGCCGGCCACCGTGGCCACCATCAGCGCGATCGAGAACCAGAAGCCGCGCTCCTGGTCCTTGAGCGGCAGCCACTCGAAGTTCATGCCCCACAGCCCGGTGAGGAAGCTGAGCGGCAGGAAGATGGTGGCGATGATCGTCAGCACCTTCGAGGTCTCGCCGAGCTTCAGGTTGACGCTCGTCATGTAGATCTCGAGCAGGTCGTTCGCCATGTAGCGGTCGGTCTCGATCTGGTCGAGGGCCCGTGCCACGTGGTCGGCGAGGTCGCGCAGGTAGGGCCGCGTCTCGGGGTGGAACACCGTGTCGAGCGCGATGAGGTTGGATGCCGTGTCGCGGATCGGGAGGAGCGCCCGGCGCATGCGGATGAGTTCCGCGCGCGCACGCCTGATCTGCGAGAGCTGCCGGCCCGTGGGGCGCCGGAAGACCTCCTCCTCGAGGTCCTCCACCAGGCCGCCGACGGCGTCGACGATCGGGAAGTAGGCGTCGATGACGGCGTCGGCGATGGCGTACGCCAGGTAGTCGGCGCCGCGCGTGCGCAGCCGGCTGGCCGGGTTCCGCATGCGCGAGCGCAGCTGCCCGAGGCAGTCCCCGGGCACGCTCTGGAAGGTGACGACGAAGCGGTCCGTGATCCAGAGTGCAAGTTGCTCGGTCCAGAACTGCCCCTTGTCGCCGTGCGGCATCGGCAGCACCACGAACGTGCCCGAGGGGTACGTGTCCACCTTCGCGCGCTGCGAGAGGTCGGTGGCGTCCTCCATGGCGAGCGGGTGGATTCCGAAGCGGTCGCCGATCGCCTTGAGGAGCGCGGCGTCGCCGAGGCCGTCGACGTTCACCCACGCCACGGGCGCGTCGGCGATGAGCGCATCGATCTCCGTGACCGACTTGACGTCGCTCTCCGTGATGCGGTCCGGGCCGAAGGCGACCACCGTCACCTCGGGCGGCAGCGCGTCGGGCGCCACGACGATGGTGCCGGGTGCCACGTGCAGGTTCGTCGGGCGCCTGAGCCGGCGCCGCGCGAGCTTCGCGTTCACGGTCGTGCGCCGCAGCGCCTCATGGACGACGCCGGGGAACATGTTCATGCGGAGGCGGCCTCCTTCGCCGCCGTCAAGGCGCCGAATGCCAGCCACGCGAGGATCGCGGCCCGCGCGCTCCATGCCAGGGTGCGGATCCAGTTGGTGGTCACCAGCCGCTCGTGCGCCGCGTCGTCGAACCCCCGGCCGAGCACCGCGTGCATGGGCACCTGCAGCGCCCAGGTGGACGCCCAGACCGCGGCAAGCAGCGCCAGGAGCGTCCACGCGGACCATGCGGGCACGAACCGGGGGCGGTGCACCACGAGGAGCGCCGCGGCCGCCGCCTCGCAGAGCATGGCGGGCCCGACCACCAGCGTGATCAGCCGCGTGTGCGCGGACTCGTAGGCGGTGAAGCCCTCGCGGCCAACGCGCGCGAAGAGCGGGTAGTGCACCACCTGGATGGTCCAGATGAGGCCGGCGAGGAACCAGCTGCTCGCGAGGTTCGCGAGGAAGACGAGCGCGGTCGTGCGGTCGGTCATGCGGGCACCTCGATCACCGTGAGCTGGTCGGTCGCGGGCGTGAGCGCCGCCACGGTGAAGCGCGGCGCGCGGTGCAGCGCGCCCGGGTTCAGGACGCGCGTGGTGCCCACGCGCTCGTCGCGCAGCTCGTGCGTGTGCCCGTGCACCAGGTAGTCCGCGCCGTCCGAGACCGCCGCGCGCATCGCCGCGATCTCGTGGCCGTGCGTGAACACGATGCGCCTGCCGTCGACGGTCACCTCGCCGGCGTCGCCGTGCACCGTCACGCCCACGTCGCGCGCGTAGCGTCCGAGCGTCTGGCTGTTCCAGTCGCAGTTGCCCCACACGAGGTGGCTGTCGAGCCCGGCCAGCTGGTCGATCACCAGCTCGTCCTCCACGTCGCCGCAGTGCACGAACACGGTGGCGCCGGCTGCGCGCAGCGCCTCGAGCGCGCGCTTCGTGCGCTCCCAGCGGGAATGGCTGTCGGAGAGCAGTCCGACCACCGTGGCCATGGGGGCAGGGTACCCTTCGCGGCCCCCCATGACCGCGCCCGTCACACGCTTCGCCCCGTCCCCGTCCGGCCACCTGCACGTCGGCGGCGCCCGCACCGCGCTCTTCTGCTGGGCGTTCGCCAGGGGCCGCGGCGGCAGGTTCCTGCTGCGCATCGAGGACACCGACCAGAAGCGCTCGAGCGGCGCGGCAAGCGTCGGGTTCCTGAAGGACCTGGCGTGGCTGGGGATCGACTGGGACGAGGGCCCCGAGCACGCCGGCTGCGGCGGCGGCAGCAACGGGCCGTACTTCCAGAGCGAGCGCCTCGACCTCTACGGCCGCATCCTCCGGCAGCTCGTCGACGAGGGCAAGGCCTATTACGCGTTCGACACCGCGGCGGAGCTGGAGTCGCGCCGCGCGGAGGCCAAGGCCGCCGGCCGCGCGTACCGCTACGACGGCAGCTCCCAGATGGCCCTTCCCAAGGCGGAGGTCGAGCGCCGCCTCGCGGCCGGCGAGCCCGCCGTGATCCGCCTCAAGTGCCCGCCGCAGCCCATCACCATCAAGGACGAGATCCTCGGCGAGGCCACGCTTCCTGCCGGCGAGGTGGACGACTTCGTGCTTCGCAAGGCCGACGGCTTCCCCACCTACCACTTCGCGGTGGTGGTGGACGACGAGCTCATGGGCGTCACGCACGTCCTGCGCGCGCAGGAGCACTTCAACAACACCGCCAAGCACATGCTGCTGCAGGACGCCCTCGGCTGCCGCCGGCCGACCTACGGGCACTTCTCGATCATCACCAATCCCGACGGCAGCAAGATGTCCAAGCGCGACAAGGACAAGCTGCTCCGCAAGACCGTCACCGACCGCAAGCTCACGGCGCCGCCCGCGGGCACGGTGCCGCAGGCGCGGTGGGACGCGTGGCTCGGCGACAAGAACGCGCAGCTCGACTTCGAGGAGGCCAATGCGCTGGCGGATGCCCTCGGCATCAGCCTTCCCGAGATCAATGTCGACGACTTCCGCCGCAGCGGCTACCTGCCCGAGGTCATCTGCAACTTCCTGGCGCTCAACGGATGGAGCCCGGGCAACGACATCGAGAAGTTCGACATGCAGTTCATGAAGGAGCGTTTCGACCTGAAGCGCGTGGTGAAGACGCCCGCCAAGTTCGACCGCGCCAAGCTCCTGAGCTTCAACTGCGACGCCATCACCGGCATGCCGCGCGAGGAGTTCGTGCGCCGCGCCCGCGCGCACGGCACCGGGTTCCACCCGGCGTTCATGGCCCGGCTGACGCCGGCGCAGTTCGAGCAGCTCGCCGGCGCAAGCCACGAGCGCTCCAAGACGCTCGACGAGATGTTCCGCTCCAACCGGTTCCTCACGATGGCCGACGCGGAACTTGCCTGGGAGCGCACCAAGAGCGTCGAGAAGGCGCTGCTCGGGCCGGAGCCAAGCGGGCTTGGGCACCTGAAGGCGCTGCTGCCGCTGCTCGAGGCGCAGGGCGATTGGAGCGCCCCTGCGCTCGAGGCCGCCATCGGTGCCTACGCGCAGGCCCACGCAGAGGGCAACCTCGGCAAGGTGGCGCAGCCGCTGCGCGTCGGCGTGAGCGGCGGGACGGTCAGCCCGCCCATCTTCGACACGCTGGCGATCCTGGGCAAGGAGAGCACGCTCGCGCGACTGCGGCGCTGCGTGTCGGCGTTCGGAGGCTGACCACGCCTGGCTGCACCTGGCTGTACCTAGCTGCACCTGGCTGTACCTAGCTGCACCTGGCTGCATCTGGCTGCACCTGGCCGGGCCGCGGCGCAGGGGCCGCGCGGGTCACGGGCTGTTCTCGGTGTCCGGGTTGCCGCTGCCGTCGCCTGCGGCGGGGCGGCGCATGTCGGTGGAGAGTCCGGGCGCCACGGGCACCCATGCGCCCCAGCGGTTGTCCTCGGTGGTGATCATCGCCTCGACCGCGCCGCTTGCGTACATCCGGAAGATCGCCAGCCCGTTCGGCATCGGTGCCGCGGTGATCCCGATGAGGGCGCCGCGCGGCCCGCCTCCCGCGGCCTGCGGAGCGCCGCGGCCGACGCCCACGGCGTCCTGCGCGTCGAGCGGGTCGCACTCGGCGGCATCGGCAGGCATCAGTGCGCCCAGCGACGGGGTCGACGGCGTGAACGCGGTGCGTTCCGAGGAGGGCGCGGCATCCGTTGCCACCGATGCCGGGCGCTCGGAGAGCATCCGTGCGCCCTCGATGAGCGACATCGAGATGAGCCCCGCGCCCAGCGCAAGCATGCCCACGCCGGGCGAGAACAGGTCGAAACGCTTCGATGCAGAACCGTCGCTCATCCGTGATGCTCCCGGGAGGCAGCCGGTGCCACCCGATGGGATCATCGGCCACCCGCATGGGGCGGCATTCAAGTTCGCGTGTGGCTTGCGTGAAACCCCGGTTCGCAGGCCGCCTCGGGCCTGTCTTGCTCCCAAACGGGCAGGGGGCTACACTCTTTCCCCTCGGACCGTTGGCGCAGTTGGCTAGCGCACCTCCATGACACGGAGGGGGTCACTGGTTCAAGTCCAGTACGGTCCACTTCGAAACCGCCCCCCGCCATCGCGGGGGGCGGTTGTGTTTCACGAAGAACCTCGCCGCGCCGCCCGGAGGCGACACGGCGAGGAGTGTGGTCGCCGGCTCAGGCCGGCGGGGATGCGCGAAGCGAGGGTCAGCGGCGCCGGCGCGAGCCGAGCAGTCCCACCGCGCCCAGCAGGGCCACCGCGCCCGGGGCGGGGACCGGCGCAAAGGCAGCGGTGTAGAAGAACGAACCCCCCGCGGCAGCGCAGTCGGCCGCCGCCGCCAGGAGGTAGCTGCCTGCCTGCAACGTGCCCGAGAACGATCCGTTGGCACTGGTCCCGACTCCCCCGACGGTGGTCGCGGCAGTGCCCTCGAAGCTGAGGCCGAAGACGAAGTCGTCGGAGGCCAGGTCGACCACCGTCCACCCAACCGTGTTGCCATCGCGCAGTGCCGACGCAAGGCCGTAGGTGATGGAGAAGCTCATTGCCTCGGAAAAGTCGTACCGCGCAATTCCCCGGCTCTTGGCGATGACCCCTCCGCCGCCCGAGGCGAACCCGCTGAAGGTGCAGTT
>VGXR01000060.1 GCA_016873255.1 Planctomycetota bacterium | reverse complement strand
CATCGTCAGCCTGCTTCCAGCGGAAAGCGCGGCGGGTGAAACGACCACACCATCAGCGCAGACTCGGGGCCTTCGGGCACCCGTCGGAAAGCCACTTTCACCTACATCCGCTGGCCGCCGACGATTTGTCGGAACACCCACACTTCTCGATCGGTGCAGTAGTGGTCCGTCATGGGTCCGACATGGGTCCGACATGGGTCCGTCATGAGTCGGTCCTGATAGTCCGTTGCCTCGAGGTTTGCGATGACATTCCGAAGCGCGTCGCTGGTGAGGTCAACGCGCCGCATGGCACGACGGGTGATCCGGCGAGAGACCACGAAGCCGTGTCGCCGGAAGGCAGGCTCCCGGATGTGAGGGAGCGCCGTGCTGAGCTCGATCGGAAACCGCAGTGATGGGCCGCCTTCCATGCCTCCACTCCTAAAGAGAGGTGCGGTCAACCCCTCGCCGCCGCGATTCGCGCGATTGCCGCAGGATTCATGGGTGATTCGAGGTTTCCGGCCCCGTCGGCGGCGCGGGCCTCGAGGCGCGCCCGCAGCTCCGGCGTTCCTGGCATGCCGAGGGCCTGCGCCGCGCGGAAGGCGGCCGCGGCGCGGGCGTCGGGGCCTGCGGGCGGCAGCTCCACGTGCAGCGAGCACATGCGCCGAAGCACGAAGGCGCGCCGCGGCAGGGCGACAGCGGTCGCGATCACGGTGCAGTCGGCCATCGGCTGGCCGCGGTCCGCATCGCGCGGGAGCGTGCGCATGCCCATGAGGGACGCCAGCATGCGCAGCGTGGCCGGGCGCAGCTCGTCCGCGCGGCGCAGGAGGAGCGCGTCGCGGTCCTCGAGCGCGCGCAGGATGCGGGCCATGTGGCGGGCGTTCCGGATCCACGCGGCGTCCACTTCCACGGCGCGCTGCGCGGCATCGCGCGCGAGCGCCCGTGCCACCACCTGCTTGCCCGAGTCCTCGGGGCCGGTGATGAGCGTGTCTTCCAGGATGCGGCCGGCGCTGACGGCGCGGTCGGCGGCGTCCTCGAGCACGGCCGTGACCGTGGGCGCGCCCATGAACTGGCGGAGCGCTGCCACCTCGAGCAGGCGCGAGGGATCGCCCGGCACGCGTGCGGATGTGCGTGTGATGGCGGGCTCGGGCTGGGCGGACATCGGGGCCTCCGTGCGGCGCGTGGCCGCGGTGTTCCTTGCGCGTGCGAAGGTAGGGATGCCCGCGGAACCGCCGCCGGATTTCGGCCAAAGTTCAACCCGAATGTTTGTGTTGGTGAGGCAACTCCGCAGTCACGCGCGTCTGCGGCGGCGTGCATTCGCGTCGATGTTCGCCTGCGCGTCAGCCGTGCATCGAGCGGTCGATCACCCGCATCAGCACCACCACGCTGGCCGCGAAGAGCACCGCGCCGAGCGCTGCCAGGATGCCCCAGGTCATCCGCCGGCCGTGCGATGCGCGCCGTGTCACCTGCGGATCGCTGAAACCACCTTGCTGGAAGCGCGAGGTGGTCGCGAACGGATACGACTGCGTTCGGAAGTCCGTGATGGGTGCGCCGGCCGGTGCGCCGGCCGCCGACACGGCCACGCCACCCGCGGGCCGGTGCGGAATGGGGGGCAACGGGGGCACGGGCGGGACTGGCGGTGCGAGTTCGGCAGCCGTGTTCGTCGGAGTGCTCACCGGCGCGCCCGGCGATGGACCCGTCGGAGTGCCCGGCGATGCGCCCGGTGATGCCACCGGCGGCGCACCCGGCGGCTCGCCTGCGTCCACCGGCGCTTCAGCGCCGTCCGCGCTCGCCGGCGGCTCGTGCCGCGGCGGCTGGTTCGAGAAGTCGAAGTCGATCGGGTCGCCCGGGCTCACGGCGCGATCATCCGTCCTGCTCCACCATGCGGTGCATGCGGCGGATCTCGTCGTGGACGCGGTCGCGCAGCTCCTTCGGTTCCACCACGCGCGCATTGCTGCCGATCGAGAGGATCCACCACACGATCTCCTCGAAGCCGGCCACGCGCGCCGTGAAGCGCGCCGATCCGTCGGGGCGCATCGTGACCTGCTGCGTGGGGTGCCACTCCGTCTCGAGCATGTTGCCCGCGACGTCCTTGCTCAGGTCCACCACCACCTTCACCGTGGGTGCGTTCGCGTCCTTCGTGATGATCTCCCACGCG
Organism: Planctomycetota bacterium; assembly: GCA_016873255.1. Taxonomy (GTDB): domain Bacteria; phylum Planctomycetota; class Phycisphaerae; order Phycisphaerales; family SM1A02; genus UBA966. Next base: position 12,067 of record VGXR01000060.1, on the reverse strand, counting down.
TTCTCGAGGTGGCGATCGATGGTCCAGCCGCGCGGCATCTCGAAGTGCTGGCTTGTGGCCTCGAGCCGCTTGATGCGCGCGAGCTTGTAGAGGCGCATGGCACCGGCTGGCCGCTTGCGGCCCACCAGGTACCAGCTGCGCTTGGCGAAGAACACGCCGTAGGGCTCCACCAGCACGGTCTCGATCTTGCGCGCCTTGGGCCCCGCGCCCGCGGCCGCCGCGGCGGCGGTGGCGGCACCCATCGCCGCATCGGCGGCGGCCGGCCCCTTCTTCGCGGCGTACGGCGACTCGTACTCCATGGTCATCACGCGGTTCTCGAGCAGGCAGTCGAGGACCACGCGGAACGTGTTCGGGTGCGGCGGCTTGGCGGCGCGCAGCAGGCGAACGGCGAAGCGCCCCTCGAGCTGCTCCAGCTTCTGGCGGACGCCCTTGCCCAGGCTGGATGCGATGCGGTGGACGCCGCTTGCCGCGCTGTCGCGGTCGGCGGCCAGCGGCGTGCCGAGCGCCGACTGCGTGAGGAGCACCGATGCGACCGCCTCGGCCACGGACATGTCCTGGCGCAGGAAGTTGGCCGCGTTCACCACGTAGCCCTTCTTGCCGTCGCGCGGGCGCGGCTGCGAGGAGATCTCCACGCCGATCGCCTTCATGTACGAGATCACGTTGGCGAGCGCACGCGTGGTGATCTTGAATTCCGCGGCGAGTTCCTCGCGCGTCGGCTGCTGGTGCCCGGACGCCAGATCGATGATCTGGCGCACGCGCTCCATCATCTCGACGTTGTCCGCGCGACCGCGCTCGCCTTTCGGTGTCTTTCGCTTGGTGGCCACGCGCGTGATTCTAGTTCGCGGGCTCGGGCGGCTGCCCGGTGTCCTCGGGGCCCGCGGCCGGGGGCGTGCCGGTGTCCGGGCGATCGCCGTCCGGCTTCGGCGACGCGTCGGAACCGCCCTCGAACTGCTCGAGGAACTTCTGGAGGCTCTCGCGGGCCTTGCGGCGCTTCTCGTCGGGCTTGCGCGGCTTGCGCGGCCGCTCCTTGGTGCCCTCGGCGCGCTGCTGCTCCTCGTGGAGCCGCGCGATGCGCTCGGCATTGGCCTTGATCGCCTCGCGGCTGTCCTTGTCGTGCAGCAGCACGCCCTCGAGCACCGGCCAGTCGCGCACCACCGGCTGCAGCGTCATGGAGAGGAGCTTCACCAGCAGTCCCGGGAACAGCACGCTCCCGAGCGCATGCGCGTCGATGCGGAACACGATGTCGCCCGTGTCGATGTCCAGGTCGTAGTGGCCGCGCTCGGTCACTCGGTTGAGGCGTGCCACCAGCTCGGCCGCGGCCAGGCGCCGGTGCACCGGCACCACGAGCGGCAGCTTCGTCTCCACGCGGATGCCTACGCCGTCCGGGCGAACCGTCACCACCTGCACGAAGGTCATGGACTCCGTCCGCATCATGAGAAGCAGCTGCCGCTCCTGCGGGCGCTCGAAGAACTGCAGGCTGGCTGCCTTGAGGTGCTCGCGGAGGTTCATGAACAGGCTCGTGCGCGGGTTTGGGCTCAATCGGTCTCCTTGAAGCGTGCCGTTGGACGGCGTGCGTGGCGCCCCGGCGCGCCGATGGGCGGGCAGGGGGCTCCCGGACGGCACCGTGCCGTCGGGCTCCTGGCGGGATGGCGGAATGTGCTGACGGGCGGAATCATCGCCCATGGCGATGAAGCTCATGCTTCCTCGCGATGGGTGATTCTAGGCCCCATGTTCCGAAACTACGCCTCCGGCCCGCTTCCCATCGCACCTGCCCCGGTTTGCCCGGTCTCCCCGAATCCCCCGGTTTCGCCCATGCCCCGCAGCAATTGAGCGGGTCGGGCGGGAGGGGGTGGCTCCTATACTTTTCCCTTCAGCAAAGCGGTGCCGCACGGCGCCGAGCTGATCGGAAACCGAGCCATGACCACCACGCCGACCTCCTCGAAGGCCACCTCGCCCGCGTCCGCCCAGCCCGGGCCGCTCGACCCGCTCGATACCTTCGCGCGGCGCCACCTCGGGCCGTCGCCCGCCGACGAGCGCGCCATGCTGGCGGCGCTCGGTTGCGGCACGATGGACGAGCTGATCGCGTCCGCCATCCCGGCGGGCATCCGCATGGGCCGCGGGCTGGAGATCGCCGACCCGACCAACGCGCAGGCGTTCCCCGTGCGCGGCGAGGCCGAGACGCTGGGTGCGCTCAAGCGCCTCGCGGACATGAACCAGGTGTGGCGCAGCTACATCGGGATGGGCTACCACGACACGATCACGCCCCCCGTGATCCTGCGCAACGTGCTCGAGAACCCCGGTTGGTACACGGCGTACACGCCGTACCAGGCGGAGATCTCGCAGGGCCGCCTGGAGGCGATCCTCAACTGGCAGACCATGGTCTGCGAGCTGACGGGCATGGAGGTGGCCAACGCGTCGCTCCTCGACGAGGGCACCGCGGCGGCCGAGGCGATGAGCCTGTGCTTCTCCGCCAGCGGCCAGCAGAAGAAGCGCTTCTTCGTTGCCGAGGACTGCCACCCGCAGACCATCGCGGTGGTCGAGACGCGCGCGTCGGGCCTCGGCATCGACGTGGTGATCGGCAAGCCCGACCCGGCGGCCGTGAAGGACGGCTCGTTCTGCGGCGCGCTGTTGCAGTACCCATGCACCAGCGGGCGCGTGCATGACTTCCGCGCGTTCGCCGATGCGCTGCATGGCGCGGGATCGATGCTCGTGGCCGCGACCGACCTGCTCGCGCTCACGCTGCTTGAGCCGCCGGCCTCGTGGGGCGCGGACGTGGTGCTCGGCAGTGCGCAGCGCTTCGGCGTTCCGATGGGCTTCGGCGGCCCGCACGCGGCGTTCTTCGCGACCAAGACCGAGCATGTGCGCAAGATGCCGGGCCGGCTGATCGGCATGAGCCGCGACTCGGCGGGCAACCCCGCGCTGCGCATGGCCATCCAGACGCGCGAGCAGCACATCAAGCGCGAGCGCGCCACCAGCAACATCTGCACCGCGCAGGTGCTGCTTGCGGTGATCGCGGGCATGTACGGCGCGTGGCACGGGCCCGAGGGCCTGAAGGCGATCGCGTCGCGCGTGCATCGCGCCGCCAACACGCTTGCGGCGGGGCTGAAGGCACTCGGCCACGACTGCGGCACGCACGCGTGGTTCGACACGCTGCGCGTGAGGCTCGGCGGCGGCGCCACGCAGCAGGGCGTGATGGCCGCCGCGGCGGCCAAGCGGATCAACCTGCGTGCGTTCGGCGACGGCAGCGTGGGCGTGGCGCTCGACGAGACCGTGTCGCCCTCCGACCTGCAGGACCTGATCGAGGCGTTCGCCGCGGGCACCGGCAAGCCCGCGCCGAAGGTCGCCGAACTGGCGCGAACCGCGCCGGTCGCCAACCTCGGCTCCTTCGCGCGCACGGGCGCGTTCATGCAGCAGCCGACGTTCGCGAGCTACCACGGCGAGCACGAGATGCTCCGCTACCTGTGGCGCCTGCAGGGCAAGGACCTCAGCTTGGTGCACAGCATGATCCCGCTCGGGTCATGCACGATGAAGCTGAACGCCACCAGCGAGATGATCCCGGTCACGTGGCCGGGCTTCGGCAAGATCCACCCGTTCGCGCCCGCCGACCAGTGGAAGGGCTACGCCGAGCTGTTCCGCACGCTCGAGCAGTGGCTCTGCGAGGTGACGGGCTTCGCGGCCGTCAGCCTGCAGCCGAACGCCGGCTCGCAGGGCGAGTACGCGGGCCTGATGGTGATCCGCGCGTACCACCACCACCGCGGCGACCGCAACCGCACCGTCTGCCTGATCCCGGACAGCGCGCACGGCACCAATCCGGCGAGCGCGGTGATCGCCGGCATGCAGGTGGTGCCGGTCGACAGCGATGCCGAGGGCAACGTGGACCTCGCGGACCTCAGGAAGAAGGCGGAACTGCACGCGGCGAGCCTGGCGGCGTGCATGGTCACCTATCCCAGCACGCACGGCGTGTTCGAGGACCGCATCCGCGAGCTCTGCGACATCGTGCATGCCAACGGCGGGTTGGTGTACATGGACGGTGCCAACATGAACGCGCAGGTCGGGCTGACGCGGCCGGGCGACATCGGCGCGGACGTCTGCCACCTGAACCTGCACAAGACCTTCTGCATCCCGCACGGCGGCGGCGGCCCGGGCATGGGCCCGATCGGCGTGGTCGAGCGGCTGGCGGACTTCCTGCCCGGGCACCCGGTGGTGCGCCCCGGCAGCGCGGGCAAGCACGCGATCGGGCCGATCAGCGCGGCGCCGTACGGCAGCTCGAGCATCCTGCCGATCAGCTGGATGTACATCGCCATGATGGGCGCCGAGGGCCTGCGCCGCGCCACCGAGGTGGCGATCCTGAACGCCAACTACATGGCCAAGCGGCTCGAGGGGCACTACAGCGTGGTGTTCACGAACGCGAACGGCCGGTGCGCGCACGAGTTCATCATCGACTTGCGGCCGTTCGACGCGAGCGCGGGCATCAAGCCGGATGACGTGGCGAAGCGGCTGATGGACTTCGGCTTCCATGCGCCGACCATGAGCTGGCCGCTGCCCGGGTCGCTGATGCTCGAGCCGACGGAGAGCGAGAGCAAGGCCGAGTGCGACCGGCTGTGCGACGCGCTGATCGCCATCCGCGAGGAGATCCGCAAGGTCGAGTCCGGCGCCTGGCCGAAGGACAACAACCCGCTCAAGCACGCGCCGCACACCGCGGACGTGGTGACCGCGAGCTCGTGGGACCGCCCGTACACCCGCGAGGAGGCCGCGTACCCCGCGCCCTGGCTGCGCGTGTGGAAGTACTGGCCGTCCGTGGGCCGCGTGGATAACCCCTACGGCGACCGAAATCTCGTGTGCACGTGCGAGGGCGTGCGCGCGTACGCGTAGATTGTGTTCGGGGTAACCCCGCACTCCTTTGTCGCGGACCTTGCCTGCCGCGCTCGCCGTCGTCCGGTTCGCGCGGCACTGACCGGATAAAGAGGTGCGGGTTCACCCCGGACACATTTTCGCATGTCGATCTTTCCCCTCCCCATCTTCGAGCGCGACGCCGACCCTGCCCACCGCGATGCGCTCACGGATGCCGAGGCCTACGCGCGCCTGAAGCCGCCGAGCTCGATCGTGGTGAAGTTCGGGTCGCTGCGCCTGGTGGGCGAGTACCCCTACGACGGCGACGCCAAGCCAGGCTGCGGCAGCAAGATCGTGGTCCGCACCCACCGCGGCACCGAGCTTGCCGAGATGCTCACCACCACCTGCCCCAACAGCGGGTGCTCCAAGAGCGTGAGCCGGCGCGAGATGCTCGAGTACGTCGAGAACTCCGGGGGCAAGGACTACCCGTTCCACACCAGCGGCCGGGTGCTGCGCGTGGCCTCGGTCGAGGACATGAACGCCTGGAGCGCGCTGCGCGACCGCTTCGCGCGCGCCGAGCTCGACGGCGTGCGCCGCGAGGCCGCATCCATGGGCTTCACGATGAAGATCGTGGAGGTCGAGCCCGTCCTCGGCGGCGAGCACGTCACCGTGCACTACCTGAGCGAGGAACGCGTGGACTTCCGCGAGCTGGTTCCCGCGCTCGCCCGCCGCTTCGGCGCGCGCGTGGAGATGCACCAGATCGGCGCCCGCGACGAGGCGCGCCTCACCGCCGACTACGAGAAGTGCGGCCAGCACTGCTGCTGCAAGAACTTCCTGAAGGTGCTGAAGCCGGTCAGCATGAAGAGCGCCAAGGTGCAGAAGGCATCGCTCGACCCGCTCAAGATCAGCGGCCGCTGCGGGCGCCTGATGTGCTGCCTGCGCTACGAGGACCAGACCTACGCGGAGCTCTCGAAGAACCTGCCGAAGAACAAGAGCCGCGTCGGCACGGCCGAGGGTCCCGGCACGGTGATCGACTCCAAGATCCTGGTGCAGCTGGTGCTGGTGCGCCTCGACCACGACGGCCGCGACATCGCGGTGCCCGTGGAGGAACTGCTGCCCGTGGACGCCTGCCCCGCGCCCGGAAGCGCCCCTTCCGCGGGCCCGGGCGGCGACCCCTTCCGCGGCATGCGTCGCGAGGACGTTGCCCAGCGCGCCGGCGCACCCGGACGCGCGGCCGACCGACGGCCCGCCAAGGACGCGCAGCAGCAGGCCTTCCGCGAGAAGTCGCAGCGGCCGAAGACCGACGGTACGCCCACCGGTGGCGCGGCCGGCGCCGGTCCCGGCGTCCCCGAGGCTGGCGCGCAGCCGGATGCATCCGGTGGCCAGGCGAAGCGCAAGCGCCGGCGCAGGCGCCGCGGCAAGGGCGGCGGCGCGGAAGGCCAGCCCGGTTCACCCGGCTGATTTTCCGGCCTCGTACGATCCTTCCCAATGGCCACCGCCACCAAGCGAGAGAAGCAGGACACGGACGTCGTCGGCACGCTGATGTCGCTGACCATCGCCTTCACGCTGGCGATGGCGTTCCGCGGGTTCGTGCTGGAGGGGTTCGTCATCCCGACCGGCTCCATGGGACCCACGCTGATGGGCGAGCACGTGCGCGTGCAGAGCCCGGTGACGGGGTTCGAGTACCCGGCCGATTCGCAGATGGCGCGGCTGATGGTGACCATGCGCGACCCGCGCAACGTGTCCGCGCCGTCCACCGTGCCGCTCGTCGACCCGATGGTGTCCACGCGCATCCCCGTGGAGCAGCGCTCGGCCCTCGACGTGGTGCAGCAGTCGCGCGCCGGCGACCGCGTGCTGGTGCTGAAGCCGCTCTTCGCGTTCACGCGGCCGAAGCGCTGGGACGTGGTGGTCTTCAAGATGCCCGTCGACCCCGCGGGCGAGGCGCAGAACTACATCAAGCGCATGGTGGGGATGCCCGACGAGGCCTTCGTGCTGCTCGACGGCGACGCGTTCACCGGCCCGGCCGACGCACGCGCCGCGGAACTGCGCATCCAGCGCAAGCCCGAGTACATCCAGCGCGCGGTGTGGCAGCCCGTCTACGACAGCGACTTCCAGCCCGTGGTGCCGGTCGACGCGCTCGACAAGGCTCTGCGGCCGTACGCGGTGGCCTCGGGCTTGGATTCCGGCTGGTCCGGCGCGCCATGGAAGCCGGCTGGCGGCAGCACCGGCTGGACGCTCGCGCCGAGCCGCGCGTGGAAGTTCGCGGGCACCGGCGCCACGGAGCTGGCGTGGGACACGCAGGGAATCCCGCTCGATGACTGGAGCGCCTACAACTCGATCCGCATGGTCTACGACGCCATGCGCCGCACGCCACGCGGCATCAGCGACCTCGGCTGGCGCCAGGACACCTGCTTCCCCGTCAGCGACCTGCGGCTCTCGGCGAGCGTGGAGTGCGCAGACCTCGCGGGCTTCGCCACCATATTCGAGCTGACCGCACGCAACTCGGTGATGGAGTTCACCGTGCGCGGCACCGGCGAGGTGACCGTGGCGCGCCGCGCGCTCGAGGGCGGCGAGCAGCTCGGAAGCGCAAGCGGCACGTTCGCCCCGCGCGGCGACGGCACGCTTGCGTTCGAGTGCTGGCACGTCGACCAGCAGCTCTGGGTGTTCGTGGACGGGGCGCTCGTGCTGCAGCTGCCCTACGAATACAAGTCGCTCGATGACCGCATCATGAGCAGCATGTTCGGCCGCACCGTCGAGCAGTACGCGCGCCGGCACACCGACACGCGCATGCCCACGCCGCCGAAGCTCGCGTGGAGGTTCCAGTCCGCCGCGCCCTTCACGCTGCACCGCGTACGACTCGACCGCGACCTCTACTACCGCCCGCAGCTGCACGACGCCAACAACCAGCAGCCCATCAACGGCGACTACCTGAGCGGCCCGGCGTTCACGACCGACTACGAGCACCCGGCGCGCCTGGGCAAGGCCGAGTACGTGATGCTCGGCGACAACTCGGCATCGAGCCGCGACTCGCGCCTCTGGGGCCGCGCGCACGCGCTGACGCTGCGCACCTACGGCGATTCGCAGCCGGGGGTGGTGCCGGAATCGATGATCGTGGGCAAGGCGTGGGCCGTGTACTTCCCGGCGCCGCTTGGGTTGAAGAACGGCGGCATCGACTTCGGTCGGCTGCGCTTCATTCGGTGACCGGCTTCCCCGCCGCCTTGATCGCATCGAACGCCGCGGCGTAGTCCGCCGCCGCGGTGCTCGCCATCTGGCCCGCATCGACGAACTGCACGCCGCGCACGGGGTCGATCTTGCGCACGCGCGCTCGCTGCTCCTCGAGCGGCAGGTCCCACGGAACGGCGAAATCGGCGACCTCGGCGGCCTTCATCTGCGCCTCGCGCGCGGTCCACGCAGCAATGGCGCCCTCCATGCGCTGCACGGCGTCCGGCGGCACGATGTCGCTTACGCGCACCAGCACCGCAGCGTCGGTGCCCGGCACCGCATCGCCGCGCCGCAGCGACTCGAACGCCACGGCCGCGAACACCGCAGATGCGCCGCGCTGCTTCTGCACCTGCGCGCGCATCTCGAGCGCCTCCGGGAAGCGCGACTTGGCCCAGCGTTCCTGCCCGGCAAGGCGCGTGGCATCGGCCTCGACCGCCTTGCGGAAACCGAACGGATCGCCGCCCGGCATGCTGGCCGCGGCAATCTCCAGCTGCGTCACCGCGTCCTTTCCGAGCGGGCCGATGCGCGCGGTGTCGGCAAGCGCCGCCGCGGCATCGCGCCAGATGGCGTGGCCCACGGCAGCGCGCATGGTGGATGGGTCCTGCGCAAGCAGCGCGCCGGCGCGGAGCGCCGTGGCCACGGCGGCCGCGGCATCGTCGGCGCGACGCGCATCGCGCGCCCTCCGCAGCGCATCCGCGAGCGTCGCCCGCACCGCGCCCCGGATGCCGCCGAGGAGCGTGGCGTCGAGGCCCGGCTCGGGAAGCCGCAGCACCGCGAAGTCGCAGCGCTTGCACGCAGCGGCCTCCGCGAGCGCCGCCATCAGCCGCGGGCGCGAGCGGTCGAGTGCCTCCAGCACGCGCGTGCGCTGCGATGCATCCAGCGCATCGGGCGCCACGCGCAGCAGCTCCACGCCGTCCTGGATGTCCGCGGGCAGCGACCGCACCGCGGCGCTCGCGCGCGCAAGCGGGAGCGCCGCGTTCTTCAGGTCCGCGGGCTTCTCCTTCTCCTCGGCAATCGCCTGCAGCTTGGCAAAGAGCACCGCGAGGTCCTGCTGCGCGCGCAGCTTGGATTCGTACATGGTGCCGAAGGCGGGCATCAGCAGCTTGGCCAGTTCGCCGAACCGGCCGCCCTCGGCGCTGCGCTCGATGCGGCGCAGCTCCTCGCGTGCCGCGTTCGGGTCAGGGTTTGCGAACGCGCGCGCGGCGCGCTCGTAGATCGGTGCCATCGCGGCGGCCTCGCGCTTGGCTTGGTCGAGGGTGATGGTGGGTGCCACGCCGGTGTTCGCGGCCTCGCCGAGGAACTTCTGCAGCGCAGCGTCGTCCTTCACGCCGCCGATCCACGACTTCAGCATCGCGCCCTCGCCGGCAACCGCCTGCCCGAACGCAAACGGGTCCGGCGACCGAAGCCCCGGCATGGCCTCGATCATAGATTTCGCGATCTTCGCATCGACGGCACCCTGGTCGATCGCCATGTTCGCGGAGTCCACGAAGAGCCCGTTCACCGCGGCACCCACCAGCGAGCTGATGGCGATGTCGTCCTGGCCCGCCTGGACGCCCACGTTTCCCAGCGCCCCGAGCGTCGATATGGCGGCCTCGGTGCGGCCCTCGTCGAGCTCCCACATCGCCTGCATGCGCAGGAGGCGCCCCGCACTGCGCATGCCGGAGAGATGCGGAAGCAGCAGCTCGAACCCCTTCGAGCGGTCGAAGTCCCAGTCGCACTTGCGTACCCGCGCCGCGGCCTCGAACTGCTGGCGCACGGCGGCCGTGCGGTCCATCAGGTCGGCCATGCGCGCGCGGTCACCGTCGGTGAGCGGGAACGAGACGCCATCGGCCCAGGCCATGTCGTCGGTGCCGAAGATGGAGCCGTCCGGCGTGTTGATGCCCGCCGCGTCGAATGCCGCGCGCCAGAGCGGGGCGGCGTTGTCCTGGGCGAGGGCGGCAGAGGGTGCGAGGGCCAGAGCGCTCGCCAGCAGTACCCGTTGAACGCGAGTCATTGCCCCACCTTACCCCATAGGTACACGACCATTGAAGTAGACCAATGTGTTCGGTTCAGGCCCGAACTGGCGTCGGCGGGCGCTTCGACCAGTTCCAGAGAATCACGAGCAGGTGAGCCGCTCCCATGACTAGCAGAACTCGGATCGTCCAGACGAGCGTCCGCGCAAGGAAGATTTCAAACCGGAACCAGGGATCAAACCTGGCAACTTCTGTGGGCGTCATGTAGACGTTTGGGTACTTGCCAAAGACCATCGCGCCCAGGATGTAGAACAGCTTTTCGAACCGCGGGTAGCCCGTATCGACGTACCACGCGGCCATGGCGTCGGAGTAACGATTCACCTCATCGCTCGTCGAGATGCCGATGGCAGAGTCTTCGAGAAACTGGCCGTAGTACGGCGAGTCTTGATTCGCCCAGCTGGTAAGGGGCCGGATAAGGTCTCCCGGAAAGGGCTTGTGAGCGAGTAGGTCCTCGAGCTTGATCGGGCCCCGAGGCCCGAACGGAACACCCCCTTCAAGGAGATCAACAATCGCTGCCCCTTTGTAGTCGCTCAGTTGGATCGCGCACTCAACGACGGTGTGACCGTTGCCTGCCCGAGTCTCTGAGCCATGCATGATCCAGACCATGCGGTACGGGATGCTTCGACCTTGGAGTTCCCTCGCCAATGCGCGCGATCGCTGAGCGCAGTCCCCCTTACCTTCACCGAAGACATACTGGACTCGCAGATCTGGATCAACAAACGTCCGGTCTGGCACATCGGATGTTGGCGCCGGAATAGAACCTACAACTTCACGAACATCGATGTAGTAGCTCGCTTCGCCCCAATCAGCTTTCGGAAGCTCCTGAACAGACACGATTGACGCGCACTTCGTGAACCCGTTCGGGGAACTAAATCCCCAGAAGTTGGCTACGCCCAGCAGGAGCACGGCGATCAGAATTCGATAGCCGTACCACCATGTTCGGTCGAGCAGTGCGATTTGCCTTGGTAGGAGCAAAGGTGGTCAAGAGTTTAGGCATCAACCGTTATCGACTGACGAGGCCGAGCACTTCAGTACTGCGCCGCGGTAATTCCACGCCCTGACAACGCGATCAAGGGAAGTACATCGCGACACAAGGCCATCGCTGTTGTCTCCAGTACGAGGTGTTACGCCACGCGGCCTTCGTGCGACAGCGCATCTCAATGCCAGTTTCTTCCAAATGGCCAATATTTTATGTCTGAGTTGGCCGGAGTCAAGGGCCGACGTGTCGATTGCTGGGTCGGGTGGCCGCAAATCTGCTTGCTTAGCGGTGCTCGCACCGGTGCCGTGGCGCGCTGAAACTCCCGGTCCGAGAGCAAGTTTGCGTCTTTCCCTTGGGGCGGGCCCGAACGCGGGCTATGTTCCACCCAACCCCATGCCCCTCCCCCAGACCTCCGCGCTCCGCGGCCTGGCCGTCGTGGCCCTCGCCGTCATTCCCTGCCTGCCCGCGGCCGCGCAGCAGTACGTGCAGCAGACCTCCACGCGCTTCCCGGTGCAGTTCGACTACACCAACCAGTGCACCGTCGTCGACATCGATGGCGACACCGATCTCGACATCGTGTGGGCCAACGGGCAGGGGTACTCCACTCAGGGCACGGCGCTTCCGGTTCGGGTCTACGTCAACAACGGCCTCGGCGTGTTCGCAGACGAGACGGCCACCCGCGCAGCCGGCATCACCGGCTGGTACCGCGGCGTGGAGGCGGGCGACGTCGACCGTGACGGCGACTGGGACCTGATTCTCGCCAACGACTTCAACAAGCGGCCGCAGCTCCTCATCAATAACGGCGCGGGCGTGTTCAGCGACCAGACCACGACGCGCCTGCCGACCTTCACCATGTCGAGCGCACGCGCGCATTTCGGCGACGTGGACAACGACGGTGACCTTGACCTGGCTTTCTGCAACAACGGGGCCACGAGGTTCGGGAGCGGGCAGCCGCGGCTCTACCTGAACGACGGCACGGGCATCTTCGCGGACGCAACGGCCAACCTGCCCGTTGGCAACATCG
>VGXR01000059.1 GCA_016873255.1 Planctomycetota bacterium | reverse complement strand
TTGCCGCGCCGGAAGTTCGGTCGGGGGCGACAATCGTAGCCCCGGCCCGGGAGGGTTTCCACGGCGGTGAGGATTCCGCAAAAACCGGTCGCCCCGGGCGGGTGCCCGGGGCGACCGCGTTCAGTGCGATTTGCGGCTGCTTCAGTGGCCCTTGCCGCCGTCGTACAGCTTGATGTCGGTCTCGTCGAGGACACCGTCACCGTTGATGTCCGCCACTGCGAGCTCGCCGAGCCCCATCTCGAGCAGCGCCTCGACCGTGATGGACACGATCGGCTGGGGCGGCTCGGCGAACCCGCTGCCGCACGGCGTGTCACCGCGGAGCCCGAAGTTCGCGAGGATGATGTTGCCGTCCGTCGCATTGACCGAGCCGTCCGAGTTGAGGTCGGCATTCGGGTTGTTGGCCACGTACGCGCCCCAGTCGAGCACGTCGATCACCTCGTCGTTGATGACGTCGCCGAGCACCAGCGTCGCGCCTGCGGCAGTCCACGCGGTTCCTCCATCCGTCACCGTGACGCGGCGCCGGAGCGAACGGGTCGCGTCCTCGACGGTGGCACACGTGTAGGTTCCCACAGGCAGGTTTGTCACCGAGAACGAGGCATTCCCGTTGCCGGCCACGCTCGCGTTGACGCTGCGAGAGAGGCTGCCGATCACGAGCGATACCGGCCGGATGGCTCCGGCGCCGCCGGGGCCGAACGGCGAGACCCACGATGCCGTGAAGTTCATCGTGTTGAGCGGAAGCACCGTGACAGTGGTGGTGGCGGTGGTGGCGTTGCCGCACGGATCCTGCGCACGCCAGGTCACCGTGGTCGTGCCGACCGGGTAGAGCGCAGCCAGCGTCGTCTGGCCGTCGGAACGCGTGAAGGTCAGCGTGGTGGGGCTGCAGTCGTCCGACACCGTCGGAGGCGTGAGCGGGCACGCAGCGAAGCCGCCGCTGCCGGCATCGGCCTGGCGTGTCGCGTTGGCGGGAACGCCCGTCAGGACGGGCGCGCCGTTGTCGACCACGAACGTGGTGGAGGGCACCAGCTGCGGGAAGATCGCTCCGCCCGTGCCATCGGTGAACTCGGTCGGGAGGTTGCCGTTGGGCAGGAATCCGACGCTGGTGCCAGCACCGTTGCAGGCGACTCCGACGGTGGTGAAGCGAAGCCGCGCGACGACCTTGGACTGCACGGGGGCGCCTGAGGAGCCCGGTGCGATCGACACGAGGATGAGCGCGGTGCCCGCCCCGGAGTTGATGTTGTAGAAGACCGTGAAGGGGCTGTCGCCAGAAACGATGGGGTTGGTCGCCGCGGGCTGCAACTTGGACGGATCCCACGAGAGTGCGATCTGGCCGGCGTTCACATTGGAAACCACGCCGCTCAGCGTCACGTCCATGGTGACCGTCGTGTTGAGCGGCGTGCAGGACTGCGCGTTGCTCGTGATGGTGAGCGCGGGCGATGCCGCGAGGTAGGTGAATCCTCCGGTGACGGTCGCCGCCCCGGCGGGGGTCACCACCCGCACGTCCTTCGCGCCCGCTGTCGAGGAGAACGGGGTGATCGCCGAGATCTGAGTCGTTGACAGCACGGTCAGGCCCGTCGCGGGTACGCCGCCGATTGTCACGCTCGTGGCCGAATTGAGTCCGATCCCCGTGAGCACGACTTGGGTTCCGCCAAACTGGGTGCCCGAGTTGGGATTAATCGAGGAAATGAACGGCGGCGCGAGCACCGGGAGCAGGGTGTCGATGCCCCACTTGTTGGCGCTTCCGGAGATGCGGATGGAGCGAACGGCCTGCGTGAAGATCGCTTGGCGGGACGTCCACTGGCTGAAGTAGCCGTTGGTGTTCGGCGGGATGGTCACGGTGCCGACCGGTGAACCGGTGCCGTCGGCGGTGGTGTAGCCCGCAACGGTCAGCGCGACGGCATTTGAACTCGAGAAAGTAACCCCAGCCCAGTTCGGGGTCGCGGACGTGGTCCGCAGCAGGATGCTGCCGGTTGTGGAATAGGCGATGTTGCTGTTCGGCGAGCAGCACCCGTTCCAGGATGTCAGCACGGTCGCGTCGGTGAAACGGATGCCGAGGTTCGTGCGGGTCACCCCGGTGGAACTGGTGCCGCCGGCATAGGCGTCGTTGACCTGGGAATTGTTCGCGAGGCCGACGAAGTCACAGGTGGTATCGACGGTCGGATCCCCGGGCGGTGGCGTTCCGTCCTGCCCGCCTCCGGAGGCGATGCCGCCGAGCGCGACCGGAACATCGCTGATGCCCTTCACCCCGATGCGACCGTCCTGAGCCATCACCGGACCGACAGCAAGCCCAACGGTCGCGAACGCAAGCAAGATTCCCTGGATCATTTCCTCGTCTCCTCGGCGCTTTCCACACTCCGGCCCCTCTCGGCTGACACTGTGTCCGCCGCCCTCGGGAACTTTGTCGAACCAGCGCGGGGGGAAGTTAGCGCAGACCCCGGCAAGTGCAGGGAGCATTTGCCCGGATTGGTGACGATTTCAGGTGATCCGAGCGCGTCGATTTCTGCAGAGAAACATGGGGTTCTCTCGCATATCTTCCCACCTCGTCGCATGCCTCCACCCACCCCCATCTTCGGCGCCGTCGAGGCAGGCGGAACTAAGTTCGCGTGCGCGGTCGGCCGCGGGCCGGGCGCGGGCATCCTGGCACGCACGCAGTTCGCCACGGGGAGGGATCCATCGCGAGTGCTTGCGCAGGTGGTCGAGTGGCTCCGCGCGCAGGAGTCCTCGCACGGTGCGCTTGCGGCGATCGGTGTCGCGTTGTTCGGGCCGGTGGACCTCGACGAGCGATCCCCGACGCACGGGTTCATCACCACCACGCCAAAGCCGGGCTGGCGCGGCACCGACGTGCTGGGCGCGTTCCGCCGCGCGTTCCCCGGGCGCCCGGTGGGCTTTGATACCGACGTCAACGGCGCGGCGCTCGGCGAATGGCGCTGGGGCGCGGCGCGCGGCATCGATGACTTCGTCTACGTGACCGTCGGCACCGGGATCGGCGGCGGCGCGATGGTGCGCGGCCAGCTGGTGCACGGGCTGGTGCACCCCGAGATGGGCCACATCCCCATGCCGCCGATCGATGGCGACGTGTTCCCGGGCGCCTGCGCCATCCACGGCCGCTGCTGGGAGGGCCTGTGCGCGGGCCCCGCGATCGCGCTCCGCGCAGGGCGGCCCGCCGACGAGCTTGCTGCCGACGACCCCGCGTGGGATCTCACGATGCGGGCCATGGGCCAGGCGCTTGCGACCCTCACGCTCGTGCTCTCGCCGCGGCGCATCGTGGTCGGCGGCAGCGTCCGCAAGGCAGGCCGGCTCGGCGAGGCCGCGTTCTTCCGGGGCGTGCGTGCGCACCTGCGCGAGGCGCTCGCGGGCTACGTGGCGTCTCCTGCGCTCCGGGACCCGGGCATCGATGGGTTCGTGGTGCCCCCGGAGCTCGGTGACGATGCCGGCGTCTGTGGCGCGTTCGTGCTCGCGGAGCAAGCGGCGGGCGATGCGCGGCGCCGGATGTCCTAGGCGCAGGATGTCCTAGGCGTCATCCCACGGATCGACGAGTTCGACGCCCGTATTGGCGAAGTGCCTCCGGTTTCGCGTGGCAAGGGTGCCGCGGCGCGCGGCGACGATGCCCGCGATCTGCACGTCGCGCATGGCGACCGGCCGTCCGTCCGACCGGTGGCGAGCGGCGATTTCCGCGGCAGCGGTCGCGGCGGCATCATCGAACTCGAGCACGCGCCCGTCGAGGTCGCCCGTCACCATGGCCTCGAATCCACGCTGCAGGGCGGTACGTCGCTTGCCGGCGGGCAGCGACCGGATCCCGTGACGCACCTCGAACAGCGTGATCGCCGTGGTCCACAGCGACTCCGCCGGCTGGCGATCAAGCCACTCGACCACCACCCGCTCGGGCCGCTCGCGCATGAGGGCCGACAGCACGTTGGTGTCAAGCACGATCATCGCCCGAGGCTCGGGGGCTCGACGTGCGTTCCGCGCGGTTCCGCGATGTCGGCCTTCAGCCCGCATCCGCGGAAGCGCGCCGAAGCCTGGCTGCCGAAGCGCGCTGCGGGAGCGTGCCTTCGAGCCACCGCCGCACGGAGGATCTCGCGCACCTCTTCCTCCATGCTCCGGCCGTGGCGGCGCGCCAGGGCGCGGAGGCGGTCGCGGACCTCATCCTCGACGTTGCGGACGATCAACTGTGCCATGGCAAAGTGATAGCACGATAGCAACATGAAGGATCATCGTAGAGCCGCAGAGAGCGCGAATTGCTGGATTGGGCCTTTCCGCGCGCGTTCCCGCGTTCCTGCCGCCAGAACCCGCCAGCGCCTCGCGAAACGGAGGTGTGATTAACCTCCATGCCCCGTGATCGCCGTCCCCGACCCGCCCCCGCTCGATGTCCAGCGCGAGCTTGCCGCGATGCGCGCGGAGCTTGCGGCCATCCGCGTGCAGGAGCGTGATCGGTGGCTCGACGAGGCGCGCGCGCAGTCGGTGCGCGACATCGTGCGCGACGCGCTCTCCGACAGCGCGACGCGGGCGTCGTTCCTCTCCGCGGACTGGACGGCTGGCCTCTCCAGCGTCGACGGCACCGGCGTCTTCCTCCGCGCCAACGACGGCACCGCCAGCATCCAGCTGAACGGCATGGTGCAGACGCGCTTCGTGGCGGCTTCGGCGTACGGCACCGACACGAGCGGCGCCACCGGCACCAATTCCCGCTGGGGCTTCGAGACGAAGACCGTGTTCGTCTCGCTCGCGGGGAACCTCGTCGACCCGTCGCTCACCTACGTCGCGGTCGTCGCGTACACGGCGCAGTCGAACCGGTTCATCGTGGTGCCCGGCCAGTACCGGCTGGTGTACGCGCGCATCCGCAAGGACCTCGGCGAGGGGTGGGCCGTCGGCGCCGGCCTCCTCAACGTGCCGTGGGACCTGGAGAGCGACTACATCGGATCGTCGCGCCTGACGGTGGGCGACTACTCGATCTTCAACTACCGCTTCGGCGCGGGCAAGCAGCCGGGGGTCGTGGGCGGGTGGACGGGCGACTGGTTCCGCGCGGCAGCCGGGGCCTTCAACCAGATCAACACGATCTTCCCGGGATGGAACGCGGCCCAGAACCTCTCGTTTGCCGTGGCGGGCCGCGCCGAGATGAAGTGGGGCATCGACTGGAAGCAGATCGCCGGCATGACGGGCGCGTCCAGCGATGCGTCCGGGCTGGTGCTCGGGCTCGGCCTCTGCATGAGCAACGGCCGCGCGCAGAACCCGCAGCCCCCGGCGTCCTCGCTCGCAACGCCGTCCGCCCAGGGCGTGACCGCGGATGCGCGGGTGCTCCTCGGCCCGACCGTGCTGATCGGGCAGTACGCGTACATGCGCGACCCGGTGGGCGGGCCCGAGCTCGGCTGGTACCACGGGGTCAACGTGCAGGCGAGCACCTACGTCCTGCCGCAGGTCGAGGCGTTCGCCGAGGCCTGCTGGATGGGCGACGTGCCAGTGGAGTGGATCGCGCAGGCGGGATTCAACTGGTTCATCGACGGCAATCGCGTCCGACTGACGTCGAAGGTGGTCGTCCCATTCGGCGGCGGAAACGTGAACGGCATCCGCAACATCGCGGGCGGCCTCGGCATCATGGCGGCCGACAACAACGCGAGCGTCATCGCGCAGCTGCAGGTGATGTTCTGAGCGGCGCGTGGATGCCGGCGCTCACGCCGCCGCAGGCGGCATGTCCGGGCGCGGCAGCCGGAGCCCGAGCAGGTGGTGCGGCAGCGTCGTCACCATGTAGAAGGCGATGCTCGCATCGGCGATGGTGCGCGCATCGGAGCCGCCGAGCCGCCAGCAGAGCACGGCCAGGCAGGCAGCCGTCGGCCACATCAGCGGAAGGCTGAGGACATGCACCCGGAGCAGTCGAGCGCCCAGCGAGGTGATTCCGGCGCTCCCGGCGGCCGGATCGATGATGACGTGCGTGCAGGCCAGCCGGCGCGAGTGCCGGAACGCGTGCACGCAGAGGAAGAACGAGCCCACCGCGAAGAGCGGGTCCGCGAATGCCGCGACCGTCGCGACGAGCGCGTGCTCGACGAGGTCAAGCACGGCCTGCCGTGCATGCCCGGCGCGCACGCGCGCGGCGGCGCTCAGGAGGGCGAGCAGGCCGCCCGTCACGGCGCCGAGGACGGCGAGCCGCTGCAGGGTTGCCAGATCCGGCTGCCATCCGGCGTCCCACGGTGAGAGCGCCGCACCGATGCGCGCGAAGGGCGCCCACGCCTCGGCGGGTTGGACTGCGAAGGCGGTCGAGAGAAGCAGCAGGCCGCGACCGAGCACGAGCCCCCAGCGCGCGACCGGCCCGTCGTCGTCCGCGCGCACGGCCGTTGCGTCCGCCATGCCGAAGTGGAACACGGTGAGCGCCAGGAAGAGCAGTGCGGACAGGCTTGGCTGCAAGGCGATCGCGGCGAGGCTTGCCGCCATCAGCGCGAGGTACCACGCGAATCCCCCGAGTCGTCCCACGACGCCGCCGCGAGGCGCAAGCCGCGCGGCCACCGCCCAGTCCGCGGCCCCGTGGGGCATGCCGAATGCGAGGAGCGCCGCCACGAACGGCCACGGCGCGGCCGCCGCGGTCACCGACGGCGCGACGATGCCGAGCCATGCCGCGCCCACCAGCATGGCCCACGGCAGCGCCCGCGGGCCGGAAACGACGCGCCCCGCCTTCGCCGCCGAGGCTCCCACCCGTGACGGGTGGTCGCGCTCGGCGGCGATGGGCGGGGCGGAATTCAAGGGGTCAGTGACGATGGGTCAGGCGTGCCGCTCGCCGAGGCCCTTCACGCCCTGGTAGCAGACCAGGCCGAAGAAGACCTTGTTGATGACGTCCGCCACGTTGTAGCAGACCTCGCGCCAGCTTTCGCCGTTGCCGCCGTTGAGCGCCATGAGGAAGCCGATGGGGTAGATCACCCAACCGACCGTCACGAACAGGCGCATCGCCTTCAGGCTGGACTGGATGCTCGCGGGAGCGGACGCCATGGACTCGGTCACCTTCGTGAACAGCATGTACACGATGTAGAGCCACGAGCCGCAGCTGACCACGTACCACGTCCACCACTGCTGGCTGCCGGTCGGGCTTTCCTCGGCCACCCACGCGGTCACGAGCATGACCAGCGACCAGAACACGAGGCCCTTGAAGAGCTCCGCGCCCTTCTTGCCAAGGTTCAGGAGGAGCGGGAACTCCATGACGAGCAGCGGCACCGTGATCAGCCAGTCGATGTAGCGGTAGGCCGTCGGGAACTGCTTGATGCTGGCGCCCTCGATGCGCGTGCCGTCTGCGTTGAACAGGCTGGCGACGCCCTCGAGGTAGATGCCGCTCATCCGCCAGTAGTGAAAGCACGCGACCGCGCAGATGATGCCGGCAACGGTCATCGCGGTCTGGTACTGGACCTGAACGGTCTTGCGCTGGAGCCAGAAGTACAGGGCACCTGCGCCCATGGCCACCGTGGACAGCCAGAAGAGGTACATCGTCACCCCCTCCATGGTCAGCCCGGCGTTGAGGGCGCGCATCGTCGTCGACATGTCTGCAAGAAGTGGCGTCACGAGTCAGTCTCCTTCGGAGCCCCCGCACGGCCCTCCGAGGGACGTGCCGGGACGCCGGGTCTGGGAGCGAACGCACTGCGTTCCATGGTGGAATAGCCGAATAACTGCCGGGCGGATTCACGTGGGGCCGGGAAAGTCGGGATTTCGGTGGCAAATTGCCCCGTTGGGCCAATTTGGAACCCCTACGGTCCCCGTCCATGGTGCCTCCTTCGCCGACAGGTCCTGCTCGTCCCTGCATCGCCTGGCACCGGACCGACCTGCGCCTTGCCGACAACGCGGCCGTATCGGGCGCTGCGGGGGGCGCGGGCGGAGGGTTGGTGGGCGCGGTCGTCCTGCCCATGGATCCCTCGGCCCCGTTTACGCTTGCGCCCGCTCGGGGCGCCCCAGCGGCTGCGCGCGATGCAGTCCGGAGGGCGGTGCCCCACGTGCCCCGATGGAGCCCCCGCCGCCTCGGGCACCTGCTTCGGGCCGTCGAGGGGCTTCGCGCCGAGTGGCGCGCGGCCGGGTCGGAGCTCTTCGTCCTGCGTGGTGACCCGGTCGAGTGCGTCGCCTCCCTCGCCGCCGAGCTCGGCGCATGCGAGGTGCACACGGCGCCGTGTCCGGCATTCGATGAGCTCCGCGAGAACGCCGGGGTCGCGCATGCGCTTGCCGGCCATGGCGCGAAGCTGCACGTGCACGACGAGACGACGATGATCGCCGCGAGCGACCTGCCGTTCGGCATCGCCGAGCTGCCCGAGGTCTTCTCGAGTTTCCGACGGCTGGTCGAGCGCGGTTGCCGCGTGCGTGCTCCGCTTCCCGTGCCCGCGATCCGCGAGGCGTCCGACGCGACCCGGGCGCTCGCAGCGGCGCGTTCCGAAGCGACGCTTGCCGCTCCCGACCTCGCCGAGGCCCGGGCCGTTGCCGCCTCGCACGACCCGCGATCGTCATTCGCCTCCGATGGCGCACGCGCGGCGGGCCTGGCGCGCATCCGCCAGTGGTTCTGGCATGGCGATTGCGTCTCGCGCTACAAGGAGACGCGCGACGGCCTTCTCGGTGCCGACTTCTCTTCGCGGCTCTCGCCGTGGCTTGCCCTCGGGACCCTCTCGCCCCGCGAGGTCGCTGCCGAGATCCGACGCTACGAGTCCGAGCGCACCGCCAACGACAGCACCTACTGGCTGTTCTTCGAGCTGCTCTGGCGCGACTACTTCCACTTCTGGGTGCGCAGGTGGCAGGGCCGGGCGTTCAAGGCGAGCGGCGTGCTCGGCCGCACGCCGTGCGGGGCGCAGGACCACGACGCGTTCATCGCGTGGTGCCAAGGCACGACGGGCGAGCCGTTCGTCGACGCGAGCATGCGCGAGCTCCGTGCGACGGGGCAGCTCTCGAACCGCGCCCGGCAGAACGTGGCCAGCTGGCTCGCGCGGACCGCGGGCATCGACTGGCGCTGGGGCGCCGCGTGGTTCGAGAGCCAGCTCATCGACTTCGACGTCGGTCCCAACTGGGGAAACTGGCAGTACGTCGCCGGCGTGGGCAACGACCCGCGCAACCGCGTCTTCGACGTGCGCGGTCAGGCCGAGCGGTACGACCGTGACGGCGCCTACCGCGCACGGTGGGCGCCAGCATGACGGCCGCTGCGATGCTCGCGATGACCACGCTGCTGGCGTGGATGGGTCTCGGGCAGTGAGGCGCGGCCCGCCGCGGGCCCGGAAGCATGCGCCCGTCCTTCCGCTTCGATGGCGGCAAGCCGTCCGGTTACGCGGCCTGCAGCATCGGGTTCCGCGTCGCGAGGACTCCGTAGCCCCCCGGCCCAGATGCGGGGGACCGGGCGGGTCAGCTCAGTCCCGGCGCGTGCACGAGCAACCTTCGTCGCGGCCCTGGAGACCACCCGGACGGGCCCCATACTTGTCACAGAACCGGGAGACGGCCTCTTGGCGCCTTTGGCGCCACTCGGTGGGGGCATCCCGGCAACTTCGCTCCAGCACCTCCCATGCGTCGTCGATCCGGCCCAGTGAAACAAGGTGATCGACGAGGAAGTCCGTGATCCTGTAGGTCTCGTCCGCCGCCGGCTTGACCAGGCGATACGCCTCGAGCGCGTCCCGGAGCACCTCCACCGCATCCTGGCTGCGGCCCGCGAGCGCGAGCGCCTTCCCATGGCGCGCCTGGGTCTGGATGGTCCTCCAGTTCGTGCGGCCGAGCGCCTGGCGCTGCGCGGCGACCAGTCCCGGATACGACGCGGCTGCCTCGGCCGCGTGGCCGGCCTCCGCCAGCATGCCGAGCCGCTCCGCTTCGCAGGAGAGCGTGAGCCAATGTTCGGGAGTGAGCACGCGCCTGGCGTCCGAGCAGATGGCCTCGCGCTCCGGCAAGGCCGCACGGAGCATCTCGACGGCACGCTCGGCGCCACCGCCCTCGCGGGCCTTCCGTGCCCGGTGCAGGGCAACGAGGTTGAGGTCGTGCCGGAGCGAGATCACCTCCTGCGAGTCGTGCCCGGATACCGCGGTCCGGTCGGCGATGCAGCGGCGATACTCTTCCTCGGCGTCGTCAAGCGAACCGCCCCACTTCAGGGTATTGGCCAGCTGCTTGCGCATGCTCATCGCATTCTCCGAGCCCGGCCCCAGGCTCTCCTCCACCGATCTCAGCCTCGACCGGAGGTCCTCGATGGTCTCGCCATCCCGTCCGGTGCGGTAGCCGACCTCGGTGCGGACCTGCTCGCACCGGGCGCGGTAGCTCTCGAGTCCGGCAGCGCCGGAATGGCGGATGCCGTCGCTGGCAAGTTCGTCGGCCGCATCGAAGTCCCCGAGCGAGACCGCCGACTCGGCCAGCAGCACGCAGACCAGCGCCGCCGCCTCGTCGCGCGACCCGAAGTGGTCGTTGACCTGCGCCCGCGCGTGCCGGATCAGGTCGTTGAGCAGGACCGATGGCTCCTCCGCATTCTCCTGCGCCGGCCCGAGGAACTCGCCGAAGAACTCGAGCGCGCGGTTGGCGGCATCTCGTTCGCGCTCGGCGACGGCCCATTGCCAGGTGGCTGCCGCGCCGCCGGCGAAGAGCGCCACGAATACCGCGGCACCCGCGGCCCACTGCAGCCGGTTGCGGCGCAGCGACCGGCGCCAGCGCTCCATCCGCGTCTCGGCGGCGGCCTCGGCGAAGTCTCGGTCGGTGAGGAGCGCATGGAGGTCCGCGGCCATCGCCTTCGCGGAGGAGAATCGCGAGGCCGGCTCGAGGCGAAGGGCCTTCCCCACCACGTGCGCGGCGCGCGACGCCGCGAACGCAGCGAGCGAGTGCGGCGACCCGCCGCGCGAGTCCGCCACGGATTCGCGCGCGTCCGGCGGCATGGCGGCCAATACCGCGGCCATCGGCGGCCGTTCCCCGTCGCGCAGGAGCCGCTCGCGCTCGGCGGGGCTGAGCGAGGGATCGTCGAGCCTGCGCTGCAGCGGCGCCTCCCCGACGAGGAGCTCCTGCAGCACGGCGCCCAACGAGTAGATGTCGGTCTCGCGCCCGATCTCCTCGGCGCGCAGCCCCTGGTGCTGCTCGGGGCTCGCGTAGAGCGGCGTGCCCATGAATCCGTCCTGCGAGACCACCATGCTCGAGAGCGGCGCCGCGGGATTCTCGCTCCGCGCCAGCCCGAAGTCGATGAGCTTTGGCACGGGATCGCCCCCGTCCGGGCCGTCCGTCACAAGTATGTTCTGCGGCTTGATGTCGCGGTGGATGATGTTCTGCGAGTGCACGGCGTGCACGGCCTCGCACACCTTCTCCATCAGGCGCAGGCGCCCCTCGGGCCCCATCCTCGCGGCGTCGCAGTACGCCGCCAGCGGATTGCCCGGCACGAACTCCATGACGAGGTACGGCGCATCGCCGTCGAACTGCAGGTCGATGAACTGCGCCACGAACGGGTGGCGCAGCCGGGCAAGCGCCTTCGACTCCGCGTACGCGAACCGCGCCACGAGGTCGGGCCGCAGGCGGTCCGCGCGCATGAACTTGATGGCCACCTGCTGCGCCGGCGACGTGCGCTCCGCGCGCCACACCTCGCCGAAGGCGTTGTTCGAGCCTTTGTCCAGGCGATCGACCAGCACGTACGGGCCGACCGCCTCGCCCGCACGGCGGAAGTGCGGCATCCCGGGCGGCAACGACCTGCCAGGCCCGGGCGCGATGGTGGTCTCGCCGGACATCGGTCGGAGTCTAAGCGCGTCGGCGGGCGACCCGGGTGCCTGAACCACGCGGAGCCGCCGGTGCGGCGAGCCCGGGCGGGCAGGCTCCCGAGCGAACCCCGAATCCACCCGGATCCGCGCAGAAAGTTGCCTCTACCTCCTCATCGCGGCGTGCCCGCCGGCGCCACCTGCAGGTCGGGCTTGGTGGTCCAGCGCGGCTGATCCTCATTCGCTCGGGTTCGCCGGATTCCGCGCTGCGGGGATTTGACTTCCGAGCCCGGGGCGGCAGCATGAACAGGCACAGCCGTCCGCAGGGGACGGCTGTCCCCTCGGGTTTCCAGGGAGGCACCCCGCATGAATCCCACGTCCATCGCGATCCCGCTCGCTGCGCTCATCGCGCACGCCGCCGCCGCGGGCCTCTCGCTCAGCGGACACATCTGGGGCGGAGGTTTCCCCGGGCCAAGCCAGGAGTCCTTCTCGGCAATCAATTCACAAGGAGGGTCCGGCGGCGGCACCACAGCCGGCGGCTTCGGCCGCGCTGGCATGACGGTGGCCGTGGCACTGGCGGGCGAAGCCGCGTCGATCCACGTGACGGGCAGCGCGCAGCACCCAAGGGGAGGCAACGGCCACAGTTCCTCGTACACCCGAAACCCGGAGACCTTCAGTCCCGAAGGGCTGCTGCTGACGATCGACGGTGAATCCGATTTCGCCATCACCAACAACAGCTTCGCCATTCCGTTCCTGTCGCAGTTCATGTCGACGGGGTTCTTCGAGATCACGCCGGCGCGGCTCACCGCGGTCTCCGGAACCATCACGTCGACCGACGGGCTGTCCGGCCGCCTGTCCGCAGGGACCTACCGCCTCGACCTCTTCATCAGCGCCTTCGGATTCCCGTCATACCTCCCTGAGTGGGCGGGCTACCAGTCGATCCTCGACCTCGGGCGGGGTGTTCAGTCGGCCAGCATGAGCTGGACCCTCTCGATGACGCCGGTCCCGGCACCGGGGCCTTTGGCGGTCGCGGTCGCGGCCGTGTCCGTGAAGGTTCTGCGCAGGCGCAGCCGCTGACCCGCCGGTTCCTTGACTCTTGGTGCGCTGCACGGTTTCCTGAGGCACCCGTCCGGGACTCGAGGGCACAATGCACGGCACCATGACCAAGCCACGACACAAGGCGCCTTCGGCGGCGAAGCGAGCGCGGAGCGCGAACTACCTATCTGCCTACCTGCGCAACCCGCGCCGCGCGGAGGAGGACATCCGCCGAGCCAATGGCTGAGGCGAGATGTCGTCCGTGCCGGTCTGGATCGCCATGCCGGCGCATTGAGGGCGGCCCCATCACGAGGTCCTTGGCCTCGGTTGCGAGCTTGAGAGCGGGTGAGGGGCGTGCCCCCGCCGCAGGCGGGCCTCACGATCCCCGGCGTCCGGCGGAGCGCTTGCGGCTCCCGTGCTTGAGGTACACGGCACGGGCCTCCGCGCGCGCTTCGGGGGTGGCGCGCAGCGCGAAGTGGCGGCCCCGTGCAAGCTTGTAGGCGCTTGCGTGCTCCACGACCGGCTCGGGGTAGTCGCATCCGGGCTCACTTCCGACGCGGCACCCGACCATCTGCTGCAGCAGTTCGGGCATGCCGGCGGGCTCGGCGATGAACTCGTCCGGGACCCGGGCGAGCTCAGGGACCCACGCGCGGATGAAGGTGCCGGCCGGGTCGTGGTCCTCTACCTGCTTGCGGGGCGAGTAGATCCGAAGCGTGTTGATCCCGGTGGTCCCGGACTGCATCTGCACCTGCGGGTAGTGGATGCCGGGCTCGTAGTCCAGGAACTGGCGCGCAAGCCACGGCGCGAAGCCGCGCCAGTCGAGCCAGAGGTGGTTGCTTGCGAAGCTCACCAGCATGGCGCGCATCCGGAAGTTGATCCAGCCCGTCGCCACCAGGGCGCGCATGCAGGCGTCAACCATCGGGTACCCCGTGCGGCCCGCCTGCCACGCCGCCAGCCTCGCCGCCGCGATCGCCGGGTCAAGCCCGCTGCGCAGGCCCTCGGCAGAGGGCAGCATGCAGCGAACCTCGATCGCGGGCTCGTCCTCCAGCTTCTGCATGAAGTGGCAGTGCCACGAGAGCCGCGACGCGAAGCTCCGGACGGAACCGCGCCACGCGCGCAGGTCATCGGCCGGGATTTCCGCGGCGTCGAGCTGGCGAAGCCTCCGCTGCGCGCCCTGCCAGGCGCGGCGGACGCCGATGGTTCCCCAGGCAAGGTGCGGCGAGAGCCGCGAGCAGGTGTCCCACGCGAGGACCGGCGAGCCCATGGTGCGCTGGTAGTCGCGGCCGCGCACGCGCAGGAAGTCATCGAGGCAGGCGGCCGCGTTCGGCGAGCCGCCGCGCTGGCGCCGGGCCTCGCGCGTGTCCGCGCCGAGGCCGAGTGCCTGCGACAGGCCGCGTTCGGCGTCCGGCACGGTGCGCGCGCACGGCGAGACGAGCGCACGCGGCGCCTGGTGCCGCTCCTGCCGCATGAAGGCCTCCCACCGGCGGGCCCAGCCATCGCGCCCGGGGTTCGGGCGCATCACCCCGTTCTGCGCCCACTCGCGCAGCGGAATGCCCCGCGCGCGGCACCACCTCGACACGGCGCGGTCGCGCGCGTACGTCACGGCGTTTCCGGTCTCTGCATGGGCGAGCACCGACTCGATCGGTTCACCCGCGTGCAGCTCCGCGAACACGTCGACGACCTCGCCGAGGCGCCGGACCAGCCTCCCGCCGATCGCGTCGAGCGCGCGCTCAAGCTCGTCGAGCGACTCATCGACGAACGCCAGGTGCGACGCGTCCGCGTCGGGGGCGCTCCAGACGCTTGGCTCGTAGGCGTACACGGCAAGCACCGACCCGCCCGCAGCGCACAGCCTGCCTGCCTCGGCGAACGGGCCGTGGTCATCGAGCCGAAGGTCGCGCTTGAGCCAGACGAGGTGCATCGGTCAGCGGCGTCCGCGGGGCGGCGTCCCGGCGACGGCCTCCTGCGGCCCGCGCCGCCGGCACGCGTCGGAGCAGTAGCGAACGCCCTCCCAGTCGCGCTCCCACTTCTTCCGCCACGAGAACGGCCGGTGGCACGAGACGCAGGTCTTCGGCGGAGGGACGGGACGGCGCGGGATCGGTGGCATCGGCGGAGCGGGAAGGGTAGGCGTGCCGGCGGGCGAGGGCCTGCGGTGGCACCGGTGACG
>VGXR01000058.1 GCA_016873255.1 Planctomycetota bacterium | reverse complement strand
CGGCTACGGCATCATGGCCTTGGGCGCCGCCGCCGTCATCGGCGCCAGCCTGATGCCCGCAAAGCGCGGACACCAGGATTGACTTCAGCGGGACTGACTCCCGCAGGACTGGCTTCCGCGGGACTGCCTTCCGCAGGACTGCCTTGGGCGGCTCACCCCTGGGCCAGCGACTTCAGCCAGCGCTCGACGTAGTGGATGTCGTGGGTGGCGTTGCGGAAGTCGGGATGGTCGAGCACCTTGAGGTGCAGCGGGATGGTGGTCTTCACGGGCCCGATGCGGAACTCGCGCAGCGCGCCCTTGAGGCGCTCGATGCAGGTGTCGCGGTCCGGCGCGTGCACGATCAGCTTGCCGATCATGGAGTCGTAGTTCGGCGGGATGCGGTAGCCAGCGCGCGCGTGGCTGTCGAGGCGCACGCCGGGGCCGCCCGGGGCCGCGTAGGTCTCGATGAGGCCCGCCTGGGGCATGAAGTTGCGGTCCGGGTCCTCGGCGTTGATGCGCACCTCGATGGCGTGGCCGCTGATGCGGATGTCCTTCTGCGCGAACGGCAGCTTCTCTCCCGCGGCGACGCGGATGCCGGTCTTCACGATGTCGACCCCGGTGATCATCTCGGTCACCGGGTGCTCCACCTGCACGCGCGTGTTGACCTCCAGCATGTAGAAGTCCTGGTGGCGGTCCATCAGGAACTCGACCGTGGCCGCGCCCGAGTACTTGGCCTCGCGGATGAGCGCCGCGGCGCTCTCGCACACCTTGTCGCGCTTCTTCGGGTCGACGCCCGGGGCCGGGGCCTCCTCCACCAGCTTCTGGTGGCGGCGCTGGCTGGAGCAGTCGCGCTCGTAGAGGTGCACGGCGTTGCCGTGCCTGTCGCCGATGGTCTGCACCTCGAAGTGCCGTGCGTTCTCGAGGAACTTCTCGACGTACACGCCGCCGTCGCCGAAGGCCGCGGCGGCCTCCTGGCGGGCGCTCTCGATGCCGGCGCGCAGGTCGCCCTCGGTGCGGGCGATGCGCATGCCGCGCCCGCCGCCGCCGGCGCGGGCCTTCACGATGACGGGGTAGCCGATCTCCCTGGCGACCTTCACGGCCTCCTCGATGTCCTCGATCGCGTCCTCGGTGCCCGGGAAGACGGGGGTGCCGGTCTTGCGGGCGAGCTTCTTGCAGTTGACCTTGTCGCCGAGGGCGTGCATGGCCTCGGGGCTTGGGCCGATGAACTCGAAGCCCGAGTCGCGGCAGACCTCGGCGAAGTGCGAGTTCTCGCTGAGGAACCCGTAGCCCGGGTGGATGGCGTCGGCGTGGCTCACCTCGGCGGCGGCGATGATCCGCTCGATCTTGAGGTAGCTCTCCTTGGACGGGCCCGGGCCGATGCAGATGGCCTGATCGGCCTGCTCGAGCCACGGGCCGCCGCGGTCGGCCGACGAGTAGACGCACACCGTCTCGGCGCCCAGCTCACGGCAGGCACGGATGATGCGCAGGGCGATTTCCCCGCGGTTGGCGATGAGGACGCGCTTGAACATGGTGTCGAGGCCTTGGGTGCTCGGCGGGCGGGCGTCAGCTTGGCTTGATCATGAAGAGCGGCTGGCCGAACTCCACGGCCTGGCCGCTCTGGACCATCATCTTGACGATGGTGCCCGAGCGCTCTGCCTTGATCTCGTTGAAGATCTTCATGGCCTCCACCAGGCAGACCACGCTGTTGGGGCCGACCTGCGCCCCGACGGCGACGAACGGCGGCTTGTCTGGGCTGGGGCTTGCGTAGAAGGTGCCGACCATCGGGCTCTCGATCGCCACGAGGCCCTCGTCCGCCGCGGGCTTCGCGGGGGCAGCTGCGGCAGGAGCCGCCGGGGCCGGGGTTGCGGCCGGGGCGGCGTGGTGCACGACGGCCGGGGCGTGGATCACCTGGGGCGCCACCTGCGGGCTTGCGCGGCGGATGGTGACCTGCTCGTCCTTGTCACGGAGGTCCAGTTCCGTCAGGTCGCTGGCGGTCATCAGGCGGACCAGTTCCTTGAGCTTGCGGATGTCGATCATGGGGGCGGAATGATACCCCTACCCCGGCGATCCTGCTGCGATCGTGCGGGCATCGTGCCGCGAACGCCCGCTCAGGCGCCGGGCGCGGCCCCGTAGGCCCGCAGGGAGCGCGGGGGTCCGAGGATCTCGGCCGCTGCGATGGCCTGGCGGAGGCCCAAGCGCCCCGTGGCAAGCGCCACCGCCCCCCGGGCGCCGGGAACGGCTGCCGCAACCGGCGCCGCCGCCGGCGGGAGGAGAGCAGGCTGGAGACGCGGCTTCACTGGCGACGGCTTCGCCGGCGAGGGCGGCACAGGCTGGACACGCGGCTTCGCCGGCGACGGGGTCGCTGGCGACGGCTTCACTGGCGACGGGGTCGCGCGCATTGCGGGGGGCTGCCCCACGCGCTTCTTCGCAACGCCCACCTGCGCACGGCGTGGCGCAGTTGGCGCGGCCGGGGCCGCGGCGCGCGTGGCCTTCGCAGGGGCCTTGACCGTTGCCAGCGCTGCATCCGCGCTCGCCTTCGCCGCCGCACGCGCGGCCTCGCGCTCCTTGGCCTTCTTCCACAGCGCAATCCCGCCGTTGATGGCGAGGACCAAGATCATGATGATGAGTTCGGTCTGCTTCACGGTGACTCCGCTTGAAGTCTATCCGCAAGGTCCGCGGCGGCCACGGGCCCGCGGGCGCCGGTGGCCGCGGTCACCTTCACGCCGAGGAACGCGCCGAGCACCGCGGGCGCAAGCAGGTCCTTGGCCGGTCCGAATGCCGCGGTCCGTCCGCCCGCCACGAACCATGCGTCGTCGGCAAGGGCCGAGGCGAGCGCAAGGTCGTGGGTCGCCACGAGCACCGTGGCCCCCGCTGCCGCACGGATGCGGACCGCCGCCACGATCGACGCGGCCTCCGGAGGATCGACCGCCGCGAAGGCCTCGTCAAGCAGCAGCACGCCACCCGGTCGATGCTGGTGGAAGGCGCGGGCCACGGCCACCCGCTGCTGCTCGCCGCCGCTCATCTGCGCAAAGGGAACGCCGGCGCGCCCGGAGAGCCCGACGGCACGCAACGCCTCCCCGGCGCTGCATGGCCCTGCCCCGGCGGCCGCCGCGCCAAGCGCAACCACCTCGAGTGCCGTGAAGGGCGCGCTGACCTGCGGCCGCTGCACCACCATCGCAACCGCCCGGGCCCGCTCGGGTGGGCGCATCGCGTGGACCGCCACGCCGCCGAGCGCCACCCTGCCCGACCCGGGCACGGCCAGACCGGCGGCCAGGCGGAGGGCGGTGGTCTTGCCGCCGCCGTTGGGCCCAAGCAGCACCGTCACGCGCCCCGGGTGCGGACGCACCTCGCCGGGCTCGAACGCAAACCCGCCCACGCGCAGCGCGGGTGATTCGTAGCAAAGCGCGCTCATGCGAACCACCCCGCGGCCGTGCGGCGCAGGAGCACCAGGAAGGCGATGCCACCGAGCACCGCGGTCACCGCGCCGAGCGGAAGCCGGCCTGCGCCAAGGTCGATCCACTGCCGGAGTGCGTCGGCTGCCACGAGGAGCGCGGCCCCGCACGCGGCTGCCGCGGGAACGCCCGCGCGCGAACCCGCGCCGACGAGCCCGCGCGCGCAGTGCGGCGCCACCAGGCCGATGAAGGCCACGGGCCCGCAGAGCGCGACGGTGATGGCGGTGGCCACGCCGCACGCCAGGAAGAGGCTCATGCGCAGGCGCCCGAGGTTGATGCCCACGCTGCGCGCCTCGTCGTCGGAAAGCGTGGCGGCATCGAGCCGCCGCCCAAGCACCGCCCCGGCACCCGCCAGCGCGAGTGCGGCGGCAGCGCACGCTGCGAGAAGCGCGCGGTCGGGCGCCTCCGGGATGCGGCCGAAGAGCCAGCCCGCGAGGAGCCCGCGCCGGTCCGGCGGAAGCAGCGACTCGGCCACCGTGGTGAGGCCCGCCGCAACGGTGCCGACGATCACGCCCGCAAGCACCAGGCCCAGCGGGTCGATCGCCCCGTTCCTGCGGCCGAGGGCCACGACCACTGCCAGCGCGCCGACGGCGCCGATCGCGCTCGGCACCACCATCGCGACGGGTCCCGGCGCCGCAGCGCCCGCAAGCGCCGCGAGCACCGCTGCCACGGCCACGCCCGTTCCCGCGCCGCCCGTCACGCCCAGCACGAACGGCGACGCCAGCGGATTGCGAAGGAGTGCCTGCAGGATCCATCCCGCGGCGCCGAGCACGCCGCCCGCGGCCGCGGCCACCAGCACGCACGACAGCCGGATGTCGCCGATGGCTCCGCCCGGGAAGCCAAGCTCCACGGCGCCGTCGAGCGTCCGGACGGCAAGCAGCCGCACCGCGGCCGCGGCGGCGAGCGCGATGAGCGCGATCGTCAGCCCACGCGCGGCACGCCCCGTCGTCACTTGGACGCCCCCGCCGATGCCAGGGCATCGAACCTGCGGAGCGCGGCAGGGCCATCGACCAGCATGCGTGCGCTCGGCTCGAGAAGTTCCGGCGCCACCAGCACGTGCACGCTGCGCATGCCGGCGAGCCACGGAGGCAGCGGCGCCTCTACGGGCGCGGCCGTCACCACGACGACGGCGGCGGGCTGCATCCGGAGCAGGTCCTCGGCGCCGAGCGTCGGGTACCCCTCTGCCGTGACGGCATTGGCGCCGCCCATCGCCGTCCAGAGTTCGTCGAGGTAGGTGCCGGCGCCGAAGGCGGCTGCCGGGTCCGTGCCGAAGAGGAACACCACGGGCGCCCGTGTCTGCACCTGCGCCGAGACGGCATCCCAGTGCGCCATGGCGATGCGGTCGGCGGCCGGCCGCGCCGCGGGTGCGCCGAGCGCCTGCAGGGTGGCGCCCAGCCCGTTCACGCAGCGAAGCACGTCGGCCACGGAATTGAGACGCCAGCCGCGGATCGCGGCGCCGGCGGCGGTGAGCGGCGGGTCGAGCGCGGGATCGGGCTGATCACCCTGGCGCACGAGGAGGTTCGGATGGAGCGCGAGGATGGCCTCCGCGTTGCGGTCCTCGAGGGACCCGACGGTCGGCACGCCCGCCAGCCCGCACCATGGCGTGCACCCCACCACGTTGCCCCCCGCCCCCAGCGCCTCGAGCGTGTGCGTGATGGCCGGGCTCAGCGACACGATCCGTGGGCCCGCGTTGGTCGCATGCTTCGACGTCCGCGCCGTGCGGCCGCAGCCGAGCACCGCGGCGAGGACCGCCGCAAGCGCCACGCTCGCGATGATTGACCGGGCTGGACCGACCATCGGCCGGATGCTACGGCCCGCCCGCAGCGGTTCGCCTCGCCGAGGCGTGCCAGCCGATACCCTTCCGCCACGATGCCCGGCTTCCTTGCCACCCTGCGTTCGCTCTTCGTCGGCCGCGACGAGGCCCCGCTGGCGGTTCGCCGCGGAGGCGCCGAGCGCGTGGACGCAGCATCGATGCCGGTCCCGGCGGATTCGCAGGAGATCGTCACCATGGCGCGCGAGTTCCGCGCGTTCCTCGACCTGCAGGACCAGCGCCAGCAGGAGCTTGCCCGCGTGGTGGCGCAGCTGCCGCAGACGATGGGCACGCTCCCGGAGCTGGTGCGCCAGCAGACGCGCCTGGCCGACCTGGTGGCGCAGCAGCTCATGATCACGCGCCAGCGCGACGAGCAGGTGGAGAAGACCCTTGCGCGAATCACCCAGGGCGTCGAGCAGCAGCGCGACGTGATGAGCCTGGTGCAGCAGCAGCTTGACCTGAACCACGAGAGCGCCATGCGCGTGGCGACCGGCGTCACCACGCTGGCCGACGCCGTGGTGCACCTGCAGGCAACCAACGACCGCAGCTCCGCGGCCCTGCAGGGCCTGCTCGAACGCACCACCGAGCGCGACGCGGGAATGCAGAAGCTGCACATGCAGCTGCAGCACTGGATGCTCTTCGTGGCCATCCTCGGCTGCATGACGCTCTTCGGCGGCGTGCTCCTCGCCTGGATCGCGCTCGAGGGCCGCACGGCGGCGCCGGTGCCCGCGGCGGTGGTGCCGGCGGTCGCGGACGCCCCGGCCGCCGAATCCGCTGCGGCCGCTCCCGGCACCGACCCCGCACCGGACGCACTGCCGTCGGCGCCGCCGCCTGCGGGCGCGGCCATGCCTGCCCTCGGCGGCGCACCGCAGCCTGTCACGGGGTCGTCGGTTCCGGCAACCGGCGGCGCCACGCCGCAGTGAGCGCCCCTCGGCCGCGGCGCGCCCGTCAGGTGCCTGCCAGCTGCGTGCGCGCGATGCGCGCGTAGACGCCGCAGTCCGCGATCAGCTCCTCGTGCGTCCCCGTGGCGACCACATGGCCGCCGTCCATCACCACGATCCGGTCCGCGGCAAGGACCGTGGACAGCCGGTGCGCGATCACCAGCGTGGTGCGGCCCGCACCGAACTCGCGGATGGCGGAGTTGATCTGCTCCTCGCTCTCGGCATCCACCTGGCTGGTGGCCTCGTCCATGATGAGGATGCGCGGGTCGCGGAGGATCGCGCGGGCGATGGCGATCCGCTGCCGCTGGCCGCCCGAGAGCGACGTGCCGCCCTCCGCCACGAGGGTCTCGTAGCCCTTGGGGAGTCGTTCGATGAACCCGGCAGCGTGCGCCCGCCGGGCCGCGTCCCGGACCGCCTCGATGGGCGCGTCCTCGAGGCCGAAGCGGATGTTGTCGGCGATGGAGGCGCGGATGAGCACCGCGTCCTGCGTGACCACGCCCACCTGCGTGCGCAGGCTGCGAAGCGAGTGCGCGGCGACGTCATGCCCGTCCACCAGCACGCGCCCGCGCTGCGGGACGAAGAGCCGGGGAAGCAGCGAGAGCAGCGTGGTCTTGCCGCAGCCGTTCGGCCCCACGAACGCCACGCGCTCGCCGTGGCGGATGTCGAGGTCGACGTCCCGCAGCGCGTCGACGGAGGCGCCGTCGTAGCGGAACGACACCGACTCGAACCGCACGCCGGCCCCATGCGGGGGCAGCGCGGGCCGCTTGCGGTCGCCCGCATCCTCGCGCGCGATGGCCGTGAGCTCTGCCAGCCGCTCCGCGGGCGCGGACGCGGCCTGGATCTCGTTGACCAGGCCGGCCACCGGCTTCAGCGATCCGCCCGCCGCGGCCAGCGCACCCAGCGACAGCACGAACGTGTCGAACTGCAGCTTGCCGTCGATGATCTGGCGAGCGGCGATCAGCGCCAGCACGCTCACCGCACCGATGGCGATGGCCTCGACCAGCGGGCTGGACACCGACTGCGCGAAGCGGACGCGCAGCTCCTGGCGCAGCACCTCGTGGCTGGCCTCGTCGAAGCGGCGGATGGCCGTGCCCTCGGCGGAGGCGGACTTCACCGCGCGCAGCCCCTGCAGGCTCTCGTTTGCCACGCGGAGCAGGTCTTCCTGCGCACGAAGCGCCCCGTACACGCCGCGGCGGATGCGCTTGCCGAACTTGCGCAGCGGCAGCGCGATGAGCGGCGCGGCCACCAGCGCGATGAGCGTGATCCGCCAGTCGAACCAGATGGCGGCGGCAAAGGCCGCTGCGCCCTTGGTCGCCTGCGCCACGGTCTTGCCCGTGAGCGCGACCAGCCCGCGCTGCAGCTCGGCGCTGTCGCGGATGGTGCGGCTGACGAACTCCGCGGGCCCGCGCCCGAGCACGGTGCCCAGGGGCAGGTTCACGGAGTGCTTGAACACGTCGTGGCGCACCTCCGCCACCACGCGGGTGCAGAGGGTGAGCGACAGGAACTGGTGCAGGAAGTTGGCGGTGGCCCCGAACGCGGTCATCGCGAGCAGCACGACGAACACCGCCACCACGCCGCCGAAGGGATCCGAGGGAAGCCGGTCCGTGAGCGCCGGCGGGACCCACGGCGCGTTCGCCGCCACCCATTCCGCGAGCGAGGACTGCTTCTTCAGCAGGAACTCGAGGAGCGGCGAGAGCGCAACCAGCCCCGCGCCCAGGCCGCCGGCCGAGATGGCCGCGCACGCCATGGCCGCACCGAGCTGCGCCTTGTGACGCAGCAGACGCGCGGCGAAATGCCAGAACGCTCCCATTGCGCGGAGGCTATGCGAGCGCGAGGCGCCGTGCAGCGGCCACCCGAGCGGCGCTCACTGCCCGCCCTCCTCGCACCGCCCGAGCGCGCGCCAGAACGCCGGGTAGCTCTTCGCGACGCACTCCGGCCGCTCGATGGCGATGCCGCCGGTGCGCAGGCCAAGCACGGCGAAGCTCATCGCGATCCGGTGGTCGCCGTGGGGATCGATGGTGGCCTGCACGCGGTGCCCGGCGGGGATGGGCTCGACCTCGATCCACGAGTCTCCGACGCGCGCTCCCGCGCCCACGCGGAGCAGCCCCTCGGCCATGGCGGCGAGCCGGTCGCTTTCCTTGACGCGAAGCGTGCCCAGGCCGGTGAACCGCGAGGGCCCTGACGCAACGGCCGCCGCGGCGATCAGCATGAGCGCGCCATCCGGGCAATGCCCGAGGTCGACGTTGAATCCGTCGATCGGAGGCGATCGGTCGCCCGGTGCGCAGCGGCACGCGATGCGCTCGTCCCCATCGCCACCGGCCCGCTCGGCGCCGTGGGCGCCGAGCAGCGCGATCGCCGCGGCGTCGGGCTGCCGCGAATGCGGCGACACGCCGTGGAGCGTGACGTCGCTGCCCGGGACGATCGCCGCAGCCGCAGCCCAGTAGAGCGCGCTCGACGCGTCCGGCTCGACGAGCACGACTCCGCGCGCGGAAAGCGGACCGGGCGCCACGCGGACGGCGCGCAGCGCACCGGTGCCGGAGCAATCCTCGTCGACCGCCGCGCCCCAGCGCCGGAGTTCCTCGATGGTCAGGTCGATGTACGACCGGCTGACCGGCGGAGCGTCGATACGCAACTCAAGCCCGTCGCGCATCCAGGGGGCGACGAGGAGCAGCGCACTCACGAACTGGCTGCTTGCAAGTTCCCCGACGCGCACCGTGCCGCCGCGGGGCGGTCCCTTGTGCCCGTCCACGGTGATGGGCAATTGCCCTTCGCTCCCGACCCACGCGGCGTCGACGCCGAGCGACCGCAGCATCGCCACGCCGTCCGCCACCGGACGTTCGCGCATTCGCGCGCTCCCGTCGATGGTGACGCGCCGCGGGGCGAAGGCCGCGGCGGGCATCATGAATCGCGTCGGAGTGCCACCGTCGCCGAGGTTCACCGTGAGGTCCGGCCCGGGCGGGAACGCACCGCCGACGCCCCGGACGCGAAAGCCGCCGTGGGATCCGGAGGGCTCCGGGCCCGCGGCGACCTCCTCGATTCCGGCACCGAGGGATGCAAGCGCACGGCACAGCGCATCGGTGTCGTCCGATCGCAGCGCAAGTTCCAGCGCGGATTCGCCGGCGGCCATGGCGGCCAGCACCAGCGCGCGGTTGGTCAGGCTCTTTGATCCCGGGACGCGGACGACCCACTCGATGGGCGGCGCCTCGTGCACGGGCCTCGGCTCGCCGGCGGCGTGCGCCACCCGTCAGTCCTTGGTCTCGCCGGCCGCGCGGAAGACGGCCACGATGTCCTCGACCGGGATCACGAAGAGCCGGTTGTCGCCCTCGAAGTCCACCGGGACCCCGTGCTTCGGGTTGAAGAGCACGCGGTCGTACTGCTCGATCGGGTAGTTGTCGTCGCGGGAGACCTCCGCGGAAATCGCGACGATTCGCCCGGTGATCGTGGGTATCTCGATCTTGTCGGGGAGGTGGATGCCCACCTTGGTGATCTTCTTGTCCTCGTCCTTGCGGATGAGGACCCGCTTGCCGATCGGCTCGACGGTCTCCAGGCGGGCGTTGCGCTTGGTGCGCTCCATGGGTGGCAGTGTATCCGGCATGCCGGGATATCATCCGGCGGATGACGACCGTGACCGCCTCCACCGCACCGTCCACGCGCCCGCAGCACACCACGGACCCGCTCGCCCTGGTCGACGTGGACCACGTCCGCTTCTGGGTGGGCAACGCCAAGCAGTCGGCGTTCTTCTATGCCACGGCGTTCGGGTTCCAGGTGGAGCAGATCGATGACCTGACCACCGGCAACCGAACCTCCGCGCAGTACCTGCTGACGCAGGGCAACATCCGCTTCATCCTCGAGACTCCGCTCAGCAAGGACCACCCCGCGGCGGACGAGATCCGCCGCTGCGGCGACGGCATCAAGGACATCTCCTTCAACGTGCTCGACGCGGAGTCGGCGTGGAAGGCCGCGGTGCGCAACGGCGGCACCAGCGCCTACGAGCCCGTCACGCGCAGCGATGCGAGCGGGTCCGTCACCATGGCCGGCATCCGCACCTACGGGCGCACCGTGCACACCTTCGTCAGCCGCACGGGGTCCTACGCGCTGCCCGAGGTCAAGCAGGGCGGCAAGTTCATGCCGGGCTTCCGCCCGATCGGCGCGCTCGCGCTCAACGAGCAGAACCGACAGAACCCCTGCGGGCTGAAGTTCGTCGACCACGCGGTGGGCAACGTCGAGGAAGGCAAGATGAACCACTGGGTGTCCTGGTACGAGAACGTGCTGGGCTTCTCCATGTTCAAGCACTTCGACGACAAGGACATCTCCACCGAGTACTCGGCGCTCATGTCCAAGGTGATGGCCAGCGGCAACCAGCTCATCAAGTTCCCGATCAACGAGCCGGCCGCGGGCAAGAAGAAGAGCCAGATCCTCGAGTACCTCGAGTGGCACGACATGACCCCGGGCGTGCAGCACCTGGCGCTGCGCACCGACGACGAGCTCTCGAGCGTGGCCGCGCTGCGCCGGCGCGGCGTGGACTTCCTGAACATCCCCGAGACGTACTACGAGGGCGTGTGGGCGCGCGTCGACAGCATGCTGCGCCAGCACGGGCACTCGGCCGTCAAGGAAGACCACCAGCGGATCCGGGACCTCGGCATCCTCGTCGACGCCGATGACGAGGGCTACCTGCTGCAGCTCTTCACCAAGCCGCTGCAGGACCGCCCCACCCTGTTCTTCGAGATCATCTGCCGCCGCGGCAGCCAGAGCTTCGGCAAGGGCAACTTCAAGGCGCTGTTCGAGAGCCTCGAGCTCGAGCAGGAACGCCGCGGCAACCTCTGACGAGGGCCCGGCGCGTGCAGCACGCCCAGGTGCGGTCGATGGTGACGAAGGCGGCAGCCCTGGCGCTCCCGCTGCTCGTTGCGCTGGCCGTCGCGGCGGGCGCGCTGCGTGACAACGCCGCGGCCGAGGGCGCGCGGGCGAGGCTCCTCGAGTTCCGGGCGTTCGTCGATGCGGGAGCGATCGACCCGGCGGCGGGTGCGCTTCGCGCCGCTGCAGCCGAAGCACGGCCCATGCTCGACGGTGCGTGGGCCCTCCATGCGTGGTCGCGCATCGTGCGCCGGCAGGACCTTGCCTCGCTGCGCGCCGAGCTTTCGGGCGCGGTGTCCGAACTCGAGCGCGCCGTGGCGGCGCGCCGCGACCGCATCGAGGCGGTGAAGGCAATGCTTGCGGAGGTGGACTACGCGTCCCGCGTGGCGGAGCTTGATGCCATCGACGCCCGCCGTGTGCGCGCGGGCCCGTTGCTCGAGACCGATGCGCCCATGGCGGCCGCGGAGCTCCGCGCGGCGATCGCGGCGCGCCGTGCGGCGTTCGCTGAGGACACTGCGCGCAACCTCGAGTCGCTGGCGCGGACGGAGGCGGCGCTTGCCGAGGCGGGGAGCGACCCCCGGCAGCTCCTTGCCGTGCTCGATGCCGTGCTCCCCAGGCCGGCGCGGAGCGGCGAGGGCGAGCGGCTCGGCGCGGTGAAGGCGCGCGCCGCAACGGCGCGGTCTGCGGTGCTCGCGCAGGAACGGCTCCGGGACGCCGAAGGCCGAGCGGCACTGGCTCCGTCGGCGCGGGAGGCGCGCGCTGCGCTCGAGTCGCTCGACCGCGACCCGGACCTCGCGCGCCCTGCCGATGCCGCGCTCGCGGGACGGATCGCGGCCGCACGCGCGGCGATCGACCGGCGCATCGCGGCGCTCGATGCCTGGGAGGCGAGCGTCTCGAGGGTCGAGGCAGCGCTCGCCGCGGGCGAGCCCGGAGCGGCAGCGCTCGCGGCAACGCGCCTTGCGCCATGCGACGACCGCACGCGCGCCCGTGCCGACGCCATGCGCGCGGCGCTCGGCCCGAGGCTCGTGGACTCGTTCACGGTCGGCGCAATCGCGGCGGCCGACCGCGGGGACCTGCATGCGCTGGAGCGCCGGGCCGATGCGATGCGGCCCTCGGGAGCGGCGTGGCGGCTCCTCGGCGGTGCCGAGCGCGCCAAGGCGCGCACCACGGTGGCGGCCATCGATGCGCGCGTCGACCGCGCGCTCTACGAGGAGTTTGCGCGCAACCCGAGCGCGGAACTGGCGGACGGTTACCTCGCCGGCTGGCCCCTTCGCGAGCGGCGGATGGCGGCGTGGGTGGACGAGTGGCGACGGCAGGCACCCGACGCGCCGTTGCGGGTGACGCTGGTCTCGGCGCGGTGGCGGGGGCTGCGACTCGAGTCGCCCGCACGCACGCTCGAGGACCGCCCGGATGCGGAGGTGTCCATCGAAGGTCCCGGCGGGCTGGCGGCGACGGCAAGCGCCGTGGACATCCGCGAGGGCGAGGCCTCGACGCTCGCAGGCACCTCGTTCATCGTGCCGACCGGCATGGACACCGACATCACGATCCTCGGCCGGGCGCGGATCGACCTGCGCGACGCGGTGGCGGCCGATCCCGTGGCAACCGGCGACGACACCCGCACACGTGCGCAATGGCGCTCGGCGCGCGCGGCGGAGGTGCCCGTGCGGGACCCCCTCTGGAGTGACCGCCCCCACGTGCTCATGCTGCGCATTACCAGCCCCGGGGTCCCGGCCCTGCCACCCTACCCCCGCAGGTGACCGGGCCACGGGCTACTCTGCCCGCATGAGCAACTCCGCCTTCCCGCCGCAGGCACCGACGCCGTCCGGAACGCACCACGCACCGCCTTCGCAGTGGCCCATGGTGATCGGCTCCATTGCCATCGCGTTCGGCGCCATCGGCGCGATGCTGTCGCTGTGGGGGCTGGCAAGCTCCACGTTCCTGTCGTCCCTGTCGTCGCCGGGGATGCCGCCGGGCGTCACCATGCCTCCCGAGCTGACGACGTTCACGGTCGTCGACTCGCTCCTCGGCCTGGCGCTTGCGGCGATGCTGGTCACGGGAGGCATCGCCACCGTGCGGCGCCGCGCCGGCGGCGTGAAGCTGCTGCGCAGTTACGCCATCATCCGCCTGGTGCTGGTGATCCCGCTGACGGTGACGCAGGGACTGCTGACCGCGCGCATGATGGACCAGATGGCCGCGGCCCTGGAGAAAGCGGAGGCGGACGCTGATGCCGAAGCGGACACGGGCGCGGCTCAGGCCGGCGACGCTGCGGCCACGG
The DNA here is from genome assembly GCA_016873255.1 of Planctomycetota bacterium. Lineage (GTDB taxonomy): Bacteria > Planctomycetota > Phycisphaerae > Phycisphaerales > SM1A02 > UBA966. Next base: position 1,696 of record VGXR01000058.1, on the reverse strand, counting down.
CCGACGCCGGCACCGCTCCGGCGACCGCGACCGACGCCTCGGCGACCGACGCCACCGACACGCCCGCACCGGCCCCCGCGCCGAAGCCCGCGGCCTCCGGCAACGCCGGCCCGCCGGTCGCTGCGGTGAAGCAGGTCATGATGGCCACCGCCGTGGGTGGCACCGCCTGCGCTGGCCTGCTGGCGGCCGTGTGGCCCACGGTGCTGCTGGTGCTCCTGGCCAACGGCCGCCGCAAGGACGAGGTCTCCTCCTGGCCGCGAGGCCTCTGAGGACACCCCCATGAGCATGAGCAACATCCCTCCGACGATGGCGCCCTCCGCGCTGCCCGCTGACAAGCCTCGGTGGCCGGGCTGGATCGGCGGCACTGCGATCGCGTTCGCCGTGCTGACGCTGGTGGTCTCGTGCTGCCAGTCGGTGGGCCTGTTCGGGGCCCGGCTGGTGCCCATGGTCGGGCTCGAGATGCCGGCAGCGCCGAGGATCATGGCCGTGACCGTGGCAGTCGACACGGTGGTGACGCTGGTGCTTGCCGCGGTGCTCCTCACGGGCGCCGTCGGCACGCTCCGCCATCGCCAGTCGGGCGTCCGCGGCCTGCGCCGCTTCGCGGTGGCGCGGCTCGTGCTGGTGGTCCCGCTCCTCCTCCTCTCCATCGCGATGGTTCGCCCCTCCGTGCGATGGGCCGCGGAGATCGCAGGGTCCGTGGTCGAGTGGAAGGAACGCAAAGGCATCGCCGTGACGGAGGCCGAGCGAGAGGCGACTCGCCAGCAGGAGGCAACGCCGTTCCAGCTTGCGATGAGCGTTGCATGGCCGCTCGCAGGGGGCGCATACCCCCTCTTCCTCATCCTGTTCCTGCGGCGGCCCGAGGTGGCGCAGGAAGTCGAGCGCTGGGACGCCTGAGCCTCAGGCGGGCAGCCCGAACCGCTCGTCCGGTGCGCACTGCACCGTCTGGCCGTCGACCGTGACCTGCCACGCGTGCAGCGCCGGGTGGCTGCCCGCGCGCTCGCCGCCGCCGTAGAGCGCATCTCCCGCGAGCGGGTGCCCCAGGTGCGCAAGGCCTGCGCGGACCTGGTGGCGCCGTCCGCGCCCGATGAGTTCCACCTGCACGAGGTCGTGGACGCCGTCGGCGGCGCGGCGCAGCACGTTCCAGCGGCACCGCCCGCACTCCGGGGCCTCGCCCTCGCGACGCACGGTGACCTTGCGCGAACCCTTGTGCCGGCTCGAGAAGTAGAGCCGGAACGAACCCTCCTCCGGAAGCCCCGGCGCCGCCAGCGCCAGGTAGGTCTTGCGCGCACCGCCCGCGCTCGACATGGCGCCGCGCAGCCGCTCGTGGGCGCCCGCGGTCCGGGCCACCACGAGGCATCCCGAGGTCCCGAGGTCGAGCCGGTGCACCAGCCCGGCCTCGGGGAGCGATGCATGGTCGGGGAACCGTCCCCGCAGCCACGCCTCGACGGTGGGACCTGCATCGCCATCGTCTCCCCCGCGCGCAACGCAGTGCCAGCCGGCGGGCTTCGCGAGCACGCACCACTCGGCGGACTCGGCAATCACGGACGGTTCGGATGGGTTCGTCGCTGCCATGTGCCCTCGTACACTACCGGGCGCCATGCCTTACTACTCGAAGCTCGGCCAGGTACCCAGGAAGCGCCACGTGCAGTTCCGCCGCCCGGACGGTGCCCTGTACAGCGAGGAAGTCTTCGGTACC
>VGXR01000057.1 GCA_016873255.1 Planctomycetota bacterium | reverse complement strand
CCCGCCCCGCGGGCACCGGTCCGGCAGCCGCGGCTCACGGGCCGAACCTCACGATGTTGTCCTCGTTGTAGCCGGCCGGGTCGGCGCGCCTCGTCGGGTCCCATCGCGTGTCGGGCCCGAACGAGAGGAGCGCGCACTCGGCCGACAGCGCCGCGCGCGAGGCCGACGGGTCGTCGTTGGCGTCGCGGACGGCCTCGACGTCCTCGCCGCGCCCGAAGACGGTGGGCCGCAGCGCGACGACGTCCGCCAGCGTCCAGCGTCGGTCGAGCCGCTTGGGGTCCCCGTTGAGGTACCCGCGGCGGTAGTAGAGGATGGGCTTGCCGAAGTAGTCGAGGATGCACTTGGGCGCCGCGTCGAAGTCGTTGATCTCGCCCGAGCGTGCCACGATGGGCGTGCCGTTGTCCTCGAACCTGGTGACCGCGCCGATGTCGGAATCGCTCTTGGCCTCGAGGAACGGCCCGAGGGGCTGCCCCTTGAGGAACGTGGGGTCCTGGCCGCTGGCGCCGTTGGTGTTGCCCTGCGCGGGGGCATTCGCCGCGAGGTTGCGCGCGGCGAACAGCCCGCCGCCCGCCGTCCCGGCGCGCGGGTTGAGCACCGCGCCCCACAGGCCGTCCGCGCCCGGCGAACGGATGCCGAGCGCGGGCTGCTCGCGGTAGCCGGGCGTGGCGGTGTTGCCGGGCAGCGCGCCGCCCGCCTCCATGATCACGCCGTAGCCGTCCTGCGCACGGTTGCCCGGCCCGAGCAGGTACTCCGGGATGGTGGTGGCCGAGCGCCAGCGCTGGATGGTGTCCACGTTGGCGGTGGACCACGACCCGTAGGCCGGCGGATCGTTCTGGGTGCCCGGGAACGGCTCCGGCGACGGGATGCCGTCGCGGCACCACCCGAGCTGGCCGACGGCGGTGCCCGCCGGACCGTTCGGCATCTGCTGCGGGTCGCCGAGCACGGGCGGCAGGTAGCCGGTGGCCGTGCGGAACTGCACCAGGCTCGTCATGATCGTGTTCATGAGGAACTCGGTGTTGGCCACGCGGGCCTGGCGCGACGCGTACCCGAGCCCCACCACCAGCGAGCTGATGATGGCGATCAGGATGCCGATCACCACCAGCAGCTCCACGACGGAGAAGCCGGCGGGGCGCGGGCGGCGGGTGGGTCGCGTTGCCTGCATCACTTGCCCTTCTGCCCCGAGACGCTCTCGATCATGCTGACGAGCGGGAGGAACAGCGCCAGCACGATGGTGCCGACGATGCCGCCGAGGATCACCACCATGAACGGCTCGAGCAGGCTCAGCAGGCTGGCCACCGCGACATCCACTTCCTCGTCGTAGTTGTCGGCGATCTTCATGAGCATCACGTCGAGGTCACCGGTCTCCTCGCCGACGTCGATCATGTTGACCACGATGGCGTCGCAGACCTTGGCCTTGCGGAGCGGGCCCGCGAAGGTCTCGCCCTCCTTGATGCTGTCGTGCACGCTGCCCAGGGCGCGCTCGAACACCCAGTTGCCCGAGGTCTCCTTGGTGATGGTGATGGCCTCGAGGATGGGCACGCCCGCCGCCACCAGCGTCCCGAGCGTGCGGGTGAAGCGCGCCACGGTTGTCTTCTGCACCAGGTTGCCGATCACCGGGATCTTGAGCACGATCCAGTCGGTGGCCGCCCTGCCGTAGTGGGTCTTGCGGATGACCTTGAAGAAGAAGAAGATCACGAACGGCGACGCGATGATCCAGATGACGCCCGGGACCTTCTGGTCCGGGCTTGCGCTGCCGGCGATCCACTTGGAGGCCGAGACAAGCCACAGGGTCAGCGCCGGGAGCTTCACGTTGAAGTCGTTGAAGATCTCCTGGAACTTCGGGATCACGAAGTACATGATGCCCGTCACGATGGCCACGGCGATGAAGATCACCACGGTCGGGTAGATCAGCGCGCCCTTGATGCGCCTGCGCAGCCGCTGACCCTTCTCCATGAAGTCGGCGAGGCGCTGCAGGATGACGTCGAGCACGCCGCCGATCTCGCCGGCCTTCACCATCTTGGTGTAGAGGCGGTCGAAGGCCTTGGGGTGCCGCGCGAACGCGTCGCTCAGGGTGTTGCCGCCCGAAACGTCCTCGCACACCTGCTCGAGGATGTTCTTGAGCTTGCCGGGCTTCTGCTGGCTCTCGAGGATCTGCAGCGACCGCAGGAGCGGCAGGCCGGCGTCCTGGAGGGTGGACAGCTGCCGGGTGAAGAGCGTCATGCGCTTCAGCGGGATGCCGCCGATGGCGATGTTGAAGCCCTTCTTCTTCTTCTTGGCACCGGCCGCGGCCGCCACCTTGGGCTTGGGGGCGCCGCCCGACTTCTGCTCGCGCACGTCGGTGGGGTACAGCTGCTGCTCGCGCAGCTTCTGGATGGCGTCGTCGCTGCTGGAGGCGTCGATGGTGCCCTTCTGCGGCTTCCCGGACGCGTTCATCGCCTCGTATGCGTAGGTGGGCATGGGGCGTTCAGTCCTCGCTCAGGGTCTCACGGACCACTTCGTCGATGGTGGTCTGGCCGTCGTAGATGGAAAGCAGGCCGCACTCGCGCAGGGTGCGCATGCCGCGCTTGCGGGCCTCGTGGCGCAGCACGGCCGTGCTGCCCTGGCCCATGATCAGCTCGCGCAGGGGGTCGTTCATGACCATGATCTCGAAGATCGCGAGGCGGCCCTTGTAGCCGCTCTTGTTGCACCGCTCGCAGCCGCGGCCGCGGAAGAAGGTGCGCCCGGCCACGTCGGTCGGCCGCAGCGCCAGCTCCATGAGCTGCTCCTCGCTGGGGAGGAACTCCTCCTTGCACTGCGTGCAGATGCGGCGGACCAGGCGCTGCGCCACGATGGCCTCGAGCGTGGCGGTGAGCAGAAAGCTCTCCACGCCCAGGTCGAGGAGACGCGCGATGCTGGACGGCGCGTCGTTGGTGTGCAGGGTGGTGAACACCAGGTGGCCGGTGAGCGACGCCTGGATGGCGATCTGCGCCGTCTCCAGGTCACGCACCTCGCCCACCAGGATGATGTCGGGGTCCTGGCGGAGGAAGCTGCGCAGGAGGCGCGCGAAGGTCAGCTCCTGCTCGACGTTCACCTGGCACTGGATGAGGCCGTTGATGTCGTACTCGACCGGGTCCTCGGCGGTGAGGAGCTTGGTGTCGCGTTCGTTCAGCTTGTTGAGCGCCGCGTAGAGCGTGGTGGTCTTGCCGCTGCCCGTCGGGCCCGTGACGATCACGATGCCGTTGGGCTTGTTGATCATCGCGGTGACCTTGGCGAGGTCGTCGTCGCGCAGGCCGATGCGCTCGAGGTCGAGCTGCACGTTCGAGCGGTCGAGCACGCGCAGCACCACGCTCTCGCCGAACATGGTGGGAAGCACCGCCACGCGCAGGTCCACCTGGCCCGAGGGCAGCGACATCTCGATGCGGCCGTCCTGCGGGAGGCGGCGCTCGGAGATGTTCAGCTTCGCCAGCACCTTCACGCGGCTCACCAGCGGCATGGCCAGGTTCTTCGGCACCGGGAGCATCTCGTAGAGGACGCCGTCGATGCGGTACCGCACCTTGAACTCGTCCTCGAAGGGCTCCATGTGGATGTCGCTGGCCTTGTCGTTGATGGCCATCATGATCAGGTGGTGCAGCATCTGCACCACCTTGTTGTCGCTGGTGGCGTCCGCGAGGGTCGACACGTCGATGCTGGCCGCCGAGCGCCCCGCCGCGGCCTTCACCGCCGCGGAGTCCTGCTCGGCCAGGATGGCCTTGCCCGCCTCGGCCATCGACTTGCCGCCGTAGTGCTTGGCGAGGAGCGCTTCGATCTGCTTGGGATCGGCCACCACGCAGGTGACGTTGCGGAAGCCGAACACGTTGCGGAGGTCGTCCGCGGCCGCGATGTTGTCGCGGCTCTGCATGGCCACCGTGATGCTCTTGGACGCCGCGTCGAAGGCGATGGGGACGATCCGGTACGTGTTGGCGCTGGCGGCCTGCAGGGCGCCGAGCGCCGCCGGCGGGATCTCGATCGATGCAAGGTCGAGGTACTGGAGGCCCTTCTGGCCGGCGAGCGCCACCTCCACGTCGAGGGGCGTGACCTTGCCCATCTCCACCAGGATCTGGCCGAGCCGCTTGCCCTTGTGGGTGGTCTGCTGTGCCTGGACGGCGGCCTGGTAATCGTCGCGGACGATCTTGCCGAGCTTGACCAGGATGCGGCCGATGGGCCGCTTGACCATCTCGGACACGGGGATCGGGGAGATGACGCCGGGTTCAGGCATGCTGGGCTCCGGGACGGACCGGGCGACGCGCCGTCACCGCCCGTGGCGAGGCCAGGGAGGGATACGGATGGCGGGTACCGGTTGATGGCATGGGGGAGGTCAGTTTCGCAAAGAGGCTGGATGCTTGATTTGATGCGACAGTTGCAAGCCGCGACTGTGCCACGGCAATGGCCGCCGCTGAACGCCGGTCAGCGGCCCTTGCCCTCGGGGGCACCCTCGTGGGACTCGTCGAGCTCGGCTCGGCCGACGGAGCCGCCGGCGCGATGCACCTTCTCGGTCATGTCGCCAGGGTTGCGGCACTTGTCGATCATCTCCTCGGCCGAGATCCAGCCCTTGGAGTAGAGGCTCCAGAGGTGGTCATCGAGGAGCTGCATGCCGAACTTCTTGCCGGTCTGGATGGCCGAGTCGATGCGGAACGTCTTGTTCTCGCGGATCAGGTTCGAGATGGCTGGCGTCACCACGAGGAACTCATAACCCGCCACGCGCCCCGGCTTGTCGGCCCGGGGGCACAGCACCTGGCTGAGCACGGCGATGAGCGACGTGGACAGCTGCACGCGCACCTGCTCCTGCTGGTTGGTCGGGAAGGCGTCGATGATGCGGTTGATGGTGCCGGCGGCGCCGGTGGTGTGCAGGGTGCCGAACACCAGGTGGCCCGTCTCGGCGGCGCGGATGGCGGCCTCGATGGTCTCGAGGTCGCGCATTTCGCCCACCAGGATCACGTCCGGGTCCTGGCGCAGCACGCGCCGCAGCGCCTCGGCGAAGGTCGGCACGTCGAGGTGCACCTCGCGCTGGTTGACGACCGACTTCTTGTGGCCGTGGTAGTACTCGACCGGGTCCTCGACCGTCACGATGTGACGCTCGTAGTTCATGTTGATGTAGTCGATCATCGTCGCCAGCGACGTGGTCTTGCCGCTGCCGGTGGGGCCGGTCACCACGAAGAGGCCGCGGGGACGGCGGATCAGGTCGCGGCAGATCTCCGGCAGGCCGATCTGCTCGAACGTGAGCAGCTTGTTCGGGATCTGGCGCAGCACCATGCTGATGACGCCCTTCTGCTTGAACACCGAGACGCGGAAGCGCGCCGCGGTGCCGAAGGCGAAGCCGAAGTCGGTGCCTCCCACTTCCTGCAGCTCCTGCTGGTTCTTCTCGGGGGTCACGCTCTTCATGAGCTGCATCATGTCCTCGGGCTCGAGGACCTTGGTGGCCAGGTTGCGCAGGCGGCCGCTCATGCGGATGGTCGGCGGGCGACCGCAGGAAAGGTGCAGGTCGGAGGCGTCCTGCTTGACGACCACGTCGAGCAGGCGGTCCATCTGCAGGGTTGGCTTGGATGCCTCGAAGCTCGTCTGCGTCTCGGAACTCATGTTTGCTCCTTCTGGGCGGGGCCCGGCGGGCGCCGGGTCAGTGCGCCTTCACTTCGCTTGGGTCAAAGCCCTCGATCTGCGCGTACTTGGCCACCTCGGCGGGCGTGGTGACGCCCTTGAGGATCTTGATGCGGCCGTCGCCGAGCAGGCTGCGCATGCCGCCGCGGATGGCCGCCGCACGCAGCTTGGACACGCCCGCACGCTGGAACGCCAGGTCGCGGATCTCGGCGTTCATCACCATCATCTCGAAGATCGCCTTGCGGCCCTTGAAGCCGACGTTGTTGCACTTGGCGCAGCCCACGGGCCGGTGCACCTTGCCGACGGCTTCCGCGGGCGCGATGTCCACGAGCTTCAGGAGCTTGGGGTCGGGCGCCTCGTCGAGGACCTTGCACTCGTTGCACAGCACGCGCCCGAGGCGCTGCGCGAGCACCGCCTGGATGGAGCTGGCCACGAGGAAGGGCTTGACGCCCATGTCCACCAGGCGGGTGATGGCGCTCGGCGCGTCGTTGGTGTGCAGCGTGCTGAACACCAGGTGGCCGGTGAGCGCGGCCTGGATGGCGATGTCGGCCACCTCGCGGTCGCGGATCTCGCCCACCAGGATGATGTTCGGCGCCTGGCGCAGCATGCTCTTGAGCACGGCGCTGAAGGTCAGGCCGATGTGCTCGCGGATCTGCACCTGGTTGATGCCGTTGAAGTTGTACTCGACCGGGTCCTCGGCGGTGATGATCTTGGTGTCGGGCTTGTTCAGCACGTCGAGCGCCGAGTACAGCGTGGTGGTCTTGCCGCTGCCGGTGGGGCCCGTCACCAGGAAGATGCCGTTGGGGCGCCGGATGATCTTGTTGAAGACGTCGAGCGAGTCCTGCTCGAAGCCGAGGTTGAGGAGGCCGATGCGCACGCTGTCGGGGCGCAGGATTCGCAGCACCACGCTCTCGCCGTAGTACGCCGGGCAGGTGCTGACGCGGAAGTCGATGTCCACGCCGTCCACCTTGAACTTGATGCGGCCGTCCTGCGGAATGCGCTTCTCGGCGATGTTCACGCCGGCCATGAGCTTGAAGCGCGACAGCAGCGCGTTCTGCAGCTTCTTGGGGATGCGCTCGACCTCCTGGCACTCGCCGTCGATGCGGTACCGGAGCGCGATGTACTCCTCGGCGGGCTCGATGTGGATGTCGGACGCCCTGCCCTGCACCGCATCGATGATGATGCGGGACGTGAGCTTGATGATCGGCCCCTCGTCGTCGATGTCGACCGACTTCTCGATGGACTTGTCGACCGACTTGTCCATGGACTTGTCCATCGACTTGTCGATCGAGTCCGAGTAGAGCGGCTTGCGCTCCTGCTGGCCGTCGGACTTGCCTCCCGAGATGTGGTCCTGGATCTGCCGCTTGGCCGCCACGCCGGCCTGCTCGAAGTCGCCGATGCGGAAGCGCAGCAGCTCGAGCGTGTCGAGGTCCATCGGGTCGTGGATCACGATCCGCAGCTTGCCGCTGCCGGAGAGCGGGAGCACCAGGTACTTCCTGATCAGGTCCGCCTGCATCCGCGACATGTCGATCTTGTTCATGTCCTCGAGCCGGTCGAGGTTGAAGAAGTCGACGCCGAACTGGTGCGCCAGCGCCTGGGCGATGTCGGAGTCCTTGCACGCGCCGCCGTCGACGAGGGCCTCGCCGATGCGCATGCCGCGGCTGCGGGCGGTGGCCACCGCCTCGTCCACCTTGTCCTGCGTCACCGTGCCCGAGGCGACGAGGATCTCGCCGAGCTTCTGACGGGCCTTGCGTGCCAACGGGACCTCCTGTTTCGACGGCCTGCGGACGGACGGGTCCGGGCCGGGACCATTCGCGGTCCGGGGGCGCAGGGGTTGCGCCTCCGGCGCCCGTCGCGGGGGTCGGCCGTCGGGCCGATCCGTTCGGGGCTCCGTAGTATGCGCGGAGCGCGCCCGGACCGCAATGCGAGCGCCCGAGAATCATGCCAACCGACGCCGGCAGCGCCTCGACCTCCCATCACGGCCCGGCGCCCCTCCGGGCGCTGGTGGCGTTCGGCCCCACCCACGAACCCATCGACGACGTCCGTTTCATCGGGAACCGCTCGAGCGGGCGGATGGGGGCCGCGATCGCCGCCGCCCTGCGCGCCTCCGGATGCGCGGTCACCGTGGTGCGCGGGCCCGGCGCCCCCGCGGTCGAGGGATGTGCCGACGCCCGCTTCACCACGGCTGCCGACCTGCTGGCGGCGCTGCGGTCCGCGTGGCCGGAGCATGACCTCCTGGTGATGGCCGCCGCCGTGGCCGACTTCCGGCCCGCCTCCCGGCAATCCGGCAAGATGCGCCGCGAGTCGGGCGCGCAGGCGCTGGCACTTGTGCCCACCGAGGACATCCTGGCGGGCCTGGCGGGTTCGCGCCGGCCCGGGCAGTATGTTGTCGGCTTTGCGCTTGAGCGTCCCGAGGAACTCGCGGCCTCCGCCCTGGCCAAGCTGGAGCGCAAGCGTGCCGACGCCATCGTCGCCAATCCGCTCGAGACCATGGACGCCGCCGACGTCGACGGCCGGCTCCTCTTCGCCGGAGGCGCCGCGGCCTCGCCGCCCGGCGGGCGCATGGCCAAGGATCGGTTCGCGCACTGGCTTGCCGCCGAGATCCTGCCGCGCGCCGAGGCACGCCGCCGCGGCGAGGGCTGAACTACTAGAGTGCCTGTCCGCCGCCGCCGTGCGGCATCCACGCAGAGGACCAACGCATGCAGCTCGGATTGATCGGACTGGGACGGATGGGGCTCAACATGGGCAAGCGCCTCGCGCGCGGCGGGCATCAGGTGCTCGGCTGGAACCGGGCCCCCGCGCCCCGCGCGGAGCTGGCCGCCGCAGGGGGGGTGGCGTGCGGCGACATCGAGGAACTGGTGCAGTCGATGCAGGCGCCGCGTCATGTCTGGCTGATGCTGCCGGCAGGCGCCGTGGACGGGATGATCGACCGGCTGATTCCGCTCCTGTCGCCCGGCGACACCGTGATCGACGGCGGCAACAGCTACTACCGGGACGACCTGCGACGGGCCAAGGCGCTGGCCGCGCGCGGCATCGACTACGTGGACGCGGGCGTCTCCGGCGGCGTCTGGGGACTCGAGCGCGGCTACTGCGTGATGGTGGGCGGGCCCGATGCGGCGGTGAGGCGGCTCGACCCCGTCCTGCGCACGCTCGCGCCGGGGACGGGCGCCATCCCCGCCACGCCGGGCCGCGGCGGTCCCGGCGACACCAGCGTGCTTGGCTACCTCCACTGCGGGCCCGCGGGCGCCGGCCACTTCGTCAAGATGGTGCACAACGGCATCGAATACGGGCTGATGGCCGCCTACGCGGAGGGCTTCAACATCCTTCGTCACGCCAACATGGGCAAGGACTCCGTGGCGACGGACGCCGAGACCACGCCGCTGCGCGAGCCCGAGGCCTACGCGTACGACTTCGACCTCGGGAAGGTCGCCGAGCTCTGGCGCCGCGGCAGCGTGGTGTCGAGCTGGCTGCTCGACCTCACGGCCACGGCGCTCGCCGAGGACCCTGGGCTCGAGCGCTTCGGCGGACGCGTCAGCGACTCGGGCGAGGGGCGCTGGACCGTCCTTGCCGCGGTCGAGGAGGGCGTGCCCGCGCACGTCATCTCGGCGGCGCTCTTCGACCGCTTCGAGAGCCGCGGCAACGCGGAGTTCGCAAACAAGATCCTCAGCGCCATGCGGCACGCCTTCGGCGGTCACCACGAGAAGGCCGCCGGCACCCGCCACTGAGCGGGCGGCACCGCGGCCGCCGGCCGCGCCGGGGCTACGATGCGGCATGGCTCCGTGGCGAAACCGGCAGACGCAGCGGACTTAAAATCCGCGGCCGCGCGAGCGGCGTGTGGGTTCGATTCCCACCGGAGCCATTGAAGCGCCGAAGCACCCTGCTGCCATGACGCAGCGCGAGCGCAGCCGAGGGCCGGGCCGCGGCGCTGGGGCTGGCGGGATACGAGGCGATCGAGGGATTCGTGCGCCTTTCCTCCGTGCAGGCCTGACGCGGGCCGGCAGGTACCCTGCGGCCGGATGTCCACGCCCGAGCAGTCCTCGACGCTTCCCGCGCCCACGGCGATCGTCCTCCTCGTCACCTCCGACGAGTCGCTCGCCAGCCGCGTGCGCGCGAGCGTGGCACCGGACCGCTCCATCGCCGTGCACGCCTCGTCCTCGATCGGCGATGCCGAGATCGAGGCGCTCGAGATCCACCCGACCGTGGTCATGCTCGACCTCGACCTGCGCGGGCGGACGCCTGCGCTCGACCTGCTGCGCCGGCTCCGGCGCCGCCCCGAGACGCTGGCGCTCCCGGTCGTGGTGCTCGGCTCGCCGCAGGACACGCAGCTGCGCGCGGCGGTGTTCGACGCGGGCGCCGCCGACTACGTCGAGAAGCTCCCCGACCCCATCGAGCTGCGCGCGCGCATCCGCAACCACTCCGACGCCTTCAACGCGCGCGCCGAGCGCAACGACTCCGTGTCCGCGATCGGCCGCCTGCAGCGCCAGCTGCGCGACGCCATCCGCGACGCCGAGGACGCGCGCCGGGCGGGCGGCGGTGCCGTGGGCGCCGATGCCACCGAGCTGCGCGCGCGCATCGACTCGCTGACGCGACTGGGCGTGGAGCTCAGCCGCATCCATGACTTCCACCTCCTCATGGAGCGCATCCTCAGCGAGGCGCGCGCCCTGGTGGGAGCGGACGCGGGCACCATCTACGTGCGCGAGGGCGACTCGCTGCGCTTCGCGTTCAGCCAGAACGACACGCTCGAGCAGCCGGGCAAGCACTCGAGCACGCGCTTCTCGAGCCTGGTGGTGCCGGTGAGCGCGCGCTCGATCGCCGGCTGGTGCGCGATGAGCGGCGAGCTGGTGAGCGTCCCGGACGCCTACGGCCTCGATCCCTCCGTGCCGTTCCGGTTCGACCAGAGCTACGACGCGGTGACCGGCTACCGGACGCGCTCGGTGATCGCCGTGCCGCTGCGCAACGCAAGCGACGTGGTGCTGGGCGTGCTGCAGCTCCTCAACCCGGGCACCACCGCATCGCACCGCGACGCGCGCTTCACCGAGGACGACGAGCGGCTGGTCGAGCACTTCGCCTCCATGGCCACGGTGGTGATCGAGCGCGCGCAGCTCACCGAGAGCGTGATCCTGCGCATGATCCGGATGGCCGCGGTGCGCGACCCCGCCGAGACCGGCCCGCACATCGAGCGCGTGGCCGGCTACTCGCTCGTCCTCTTCGACGAGTGGGCGCGCCGGCGCGGCTTCGAGGGCCCCGGCTTCGAGCGCCAGCGCGACCGGCTGCGCATCGCGGCAAAGCTGCACGACGTCGGCAAGATCGGAATCAGCGACGCCATCCTCAAGAAGCCCGGCCGCCTCGACCCCGACGAGGTGCGCCAGATGCAGCAGCACACCATCATCGGCGCGCGCCTCTTCGCCGACAGCCCCACCCAGTTCGACGAGACCGCGCGCGACGTGGTGCTCAACCACCACGAGCGGTGGGACGGCGGCGGCTACCCCGGCTTCGTGGACCTCGACGGACGGCCGCTCGTGGACCCGGCCACGGGGCAGCGCCGCGCGGGCGGCAAGCGGGGCGAGGACATCCCGCTCTTCGCGCGCATCGTCGGCCTCGCCGACGTGTTCGACGCCCTCTCCAGCCGCCGCGCCTACAAGGAGGCATGGGACGAGGACACGGTCCTCGAGTTCGTCCGGGCCGAGAGCGGCAGGCACTTCGACCCCGAGCTGGTGGACATCCTCTTCGCGAGGCTCGAGGAGGTGCGGTCCGTCCGTGCCGCGCACCTCGGCGACTGACGGGACCGCCGCGTATCCTGCGGCGATGCAGACGAGCAGAGAGCGGCGGCCGATCCTCAGCAGCCTGATGGGCCGGATGGTGCTGTCGGCGATCGTCCCGGCTGCCGTCGTGATCATCACGCTCGTGGGCGTCAACGTCGCGCGCAAGTACGCGATGATGCTGGGATCCGCCAAGGACCGCCTCGCCCTGCAGGCCGAGGGCCTCGCTTCCTGGGTGGACGCCGCCAACAGCGCCACGCTTGCCACCGCCAGCGCACTCGGGGCCTCTGCAGAGCAGTCCTTTGGCGACCGCGAGCTCTCGATGCGGCTGCAGCGGGCGCTCCTCGAGCACAACCCCTGGGCGACGGGCGTCGCCATCGGCTACGAGGCCGGCGCCGACGGCAACGACGCCGCCTGGAAGGGACGCGACCTGTGCGACCCAAGCGGGCGGTTCCTCCCGTACGTGTTCCGCGACTGGACCAAGGGCCGCGCGATCACGTGGAAGATCCTCACGGGCTACGAGACCGACGAGTGGTACCAAGGGCCGCTGAGGCGGTTCCGCAAGGACGGGACCGAGGCCGCGTTCCTCACCGAGCCCTACGACTACGAGGGCAACCTCATCGTGACCGGTGCCGCACCGATCGTGCGCGACGGCAAGGCCGTGGGCGTGGTGTCCGTGGACGTCGAGCTCGCGACCATCCAGTCCGAGGTGAACCGTCGCGCAAGCGCGCTCGGGGTGGACGTCTACCTGGTGTCACCCGCCGGCCGCGTGGTGGCGGCCGCCGACGGCTCCACGCGGACCTTCGCGTCCGACCCGAGCGACTGGGGCATGAAGATGCTCGACGAGATCCCGGCGGGCGCCGTCCTGCGGAGCATCTGCGGCCGCACCGAGGTGGGGATCGCGGAGGAGATGTTCGACCCGAACACCGACGACACGTCGTTCTTCGCGGCCGCGCGGCTGCCGAGCTGCGGATGGACGCTGGTGATGTCCGTGCCGGCCTCGACGGTCACCGGGCCGATCCTCGCCGACGTCGCCACGTCCTTCGGGATCGCGGGCGTGGGCATCGTGCTCACCGTCGGCATCATCTTCATGCCCGTCCGGAGCCTCGCCCGCCGCGTCGACACCGCCTCGAGCGCGGCGCAGCAGATCGCCGCCGGCGACCTCACGCGCCTCGCCTCCGGGAGCACGTGCCCCGACGAGACCGGCGACCTGCTGCGGGCCATCGACAGCATGACCGCCGACCTCAACTCCCTCGTCGGGCAGGTGCGCGGCGCGAGCGTCGAGCTGAGCTCGACCGCCACCGAGCTGGCCGCCACCAGCCGCCAGCAGGAGGAGGTGGTCGCGTCCTTCGGCGCAAGCAGCGCGGAGATCGCCGCCGCCGTGCGCGAGATCGACGCCACCACGCAGGAGCTGTCGCGGGAGATGGAGCACGTGAACGAGGTGGCCACGGCCACCTCGACGCTCGCCAAGGACGGGCGCGTCCAGCTCGAGTCGATGGAGGGCGCCATGCAGTCGCTCGACCGCGCCACCACCGGCGTCGCGGACCGGCTGGCGGCCATCAACGAGAAGGCCGTCAACATCGGCGGCGTGGTCACCACCATCACCAAGGTCGCGGAGCAGACCAACCTGCTCTCGGTGAACGCGGCCATCGAGGCCGAGAAGGCGGGCGAGTACGGGCGCGGGTTCCTGGTGGTGGCGCGCGAGATCCGCCGCCTCGCCGACCAGACGGGCCAGGCCACCCTCGACATCGAGCGCATGGTGAAGGAGATGCAGGGCGCCGTCTCGAGCGGCGTCATGGAGATGGATCGCTTCAGCGAGCAGGTCCGTCGCAACGTCACCGACGCGCGGTCCATCGGCCGCAGCATGACCGACATCATCGGGAGCGTCGACGAGTCGAGCCGCAGCTTCGGCACCGTGCGCGAGGGCATGCGAAGCCAGGCGGCGGGCGCCGGCCAGATCTCCGAGGCCATGGCCACGCTCAGCTCCAACGCCAAGGCCACGGCCGACGCGGTGCGCGAGTTCGGGCGCGCGGCCGTCGACCTGCAGCGGTCGATCGGCACGCTCAAGGCCGCCATCGCCGCGTTCCAGCTCAGGCAGTGACCACCCCATGCGGACGTTCGTGTTCGTCGCCGCCGGCCACCGCTACGCGCTCGATGCCTCGAGCGTGCAGGCCGTCCATCCGCTGGTGCGGGCACGCCAGGTGCCGGGCGGTCCGCCGTGGCTCGCCGGCGTGATCGACGTCCACGGCGAGTTCGTCCCGCTCATCGACGCGGTGGCGCTCCTCGCGGGGTCGGGCACCGTGGAACGGACGCTCGGTGCGCGGGTCCTGCTCGTGGACACGGGCGAGGGGGACGGCACGCGCGCCCGCTTCGCGCTCGCGGTTGACCGCGTGGAGGCCGCGGCCGACGTGGACGACCTGGGGGCGTGGCACGCCGGTGCGGGCGGCGCCGCGTGGCTCGGGGCCGTGGTGCAGCACCGCGGCCTCCCGGCACAGCGGCTCGACCCCGGGAGGCTGGCCGACGGGTTCCCGCAGCTCGCGGCACCGGCCTCGCCCGCGGCGCTTGTGCGGAAGGACCGGTCATGACCGCGCTGCAGTCGATCGCCGCGCTCGCGGCCGCGGCGGGCATCGAGCCAACGCTCGCGACGGCATCCGCGCTGGCCCCGCTCGCGGAGGAGCGCCGACGCTGCCGCGGCGCACGCGACCTCGACGCCTATTCCAGGCTCGTCGAGCGCGATCCCACGGAGCTCGCTGCCCTGCTCCGCCTCGTCACGGTGCCCGAGACCTGGGCGTACCGCTACCCGGCCTCGTTCGAGTGGCTGCGGGGCTTCATCGCCGCGCGCCCCGGCCGCCCGTTCCGCGCGCTCTCCGTGCCGTGCGCCACCGGCACCGAACCGCTGACGATCGCCGCGGCCGCCCTCTCCTGCGGGCTTGCGCCCGCCCTCGTCACCGTCCTCGCCATCGACGCAAGCCCCGAGGCGATCGAGGCTGCGACGGAGGCACGCTTCGGTTCGCTCGCGGTGCGGGGCGGACTGCCGCCGTGGTCCGCGCCGTGGCTCTCGACCGACGGATCGGGACGCCTGCACGCGGATGCGGTCACGTGCGCCTGCGTCGAGTTCCGGCTCGGCGCCGCGCCCGAGGCGCTCCGCGTGCTTCCTGCGGCCTCGTTCGACGCGGTGTTCTGCCGCAACCTCGCCATCTACCTCGCCGACGCACCGCGGCGCGCCATCGGCGAGGAGCTCGACCGCGTCCTCGCCCCGGACGGCGCGCTCTTCCTCGGCCACGCGGAGCGGCCGTCGCACTTCGGGCTTGAGCGCGGGTTCACCGGGTCCACGCCGGAGGATCCATCGACCTTCGCGTTCATGCGTCGCGCCGCGCGCGCCGTGCCCGAAGCCGCGCCCATTCCGACGCTGCCGACCAAGCTCGCGCACGCGCCGCGCACCGCGCCCCCGGCACCGCGTGCGGGGGGCAATCACCCCGCACCCGCCCCCGCACCGCGGACTGCCCTCGACGAGGCACGCGCCGCCGCCGACCGTGGCCACCTTGCGCATGCACTTGAGCTCGCGGAGCGCCTGCGCTCCGGCGGCGATGCGCGGATCGAGCTGCTCGAGCTCCTCGGCACCATCCACATGGCCCTCGGCAACGATGCGCGCGCCGAGGAGGTCCTCCGCCAGGCGGTGTACCTCGACCCCGCCAACTCCGAGGCGCTCATCCAGCTCGGGGTGCTCGCCGAGCGACGCGGCGATGCCGCGATGAGCGCCCGCTACCGCGCCCGTGCCGCAGGGGGCCGCGCATGACCGACGCCACGCCGGAGCTGCCCGCACGCAGCGCCGAGGTCGACGGCCTCGACGCGCTCCTCTCCCGGCCGCTCTCCGAGGCGGACCTTGACCGAGCCACCGCCGAGCTCGCGGTTCCCATCGACCTTCGCGAAGGGTCGCGCCTCAGCGTGCTGGCCGTCCGCGCGGGCGGCGAGCTCGTGGCCGTTCCCGCCGCCGAGGCGTGCCGGGTGATCGCCCCCACGGCGGTGCACCGCGTGCCGCACCGCAGCAACGCCGTGTTCCTCGGCATCGCAAACCATGACGGCGAGATCCTGCTGTGCGCGTCGATCGAGGCCGCGCTCGGGCTTGCCCCGCGCGCTGCCGACGCGCCGCCCGGCGCCTTCGTGGTGGCCGAGCACGGCCGCGAGCGCTGGGCGTTCGGGGTCGATGCCGTGGTCGGCGTGGTCGACGTGGCCGAGTCCGCGCTGCGGAGCCCGCCGCTCACCGTCTCCGCGGCGCGCAGCGGCTGCGTCCGGACGCTCGCTCGCATCGAGGGCGGCGAGGCGATCGTCCTCGACGTCGGCACGCTCTTCGCCCTGCTT
>VGXR01000056.1 GCA_016873255.1 Planctomycetota bacterium | reverse complement strand
CGCTGATGCGCGCGGCGCACTCCGTGAAGGGAGCGGCGCGCATCGTGGGCATCGATGCCGCGGTGACCGTGGCGCACCACATGGAGGACGTGCTTGTCCACATGCAGAAGGGTCAGGAGCGCGCCACGCGCGGCCGCATCGACCAGCTGCTCGAGGGAACGGACTTCCTCCTCCGGATCTCGAAGGTCGCGGAGCACGAGATCCCGGAGTGGAGCGCCGTGCACGCGGGCGAGGTGAACGCCATCACGACGGCGCTCGCGGCCCCGCCGCCGGCACCCGCCGCGGCTGCGACCGTCCCTCCCGCGCCGTCACCCGTGGAGGCATCCGTACCTTCCGAGTCCACGCCGCCCACCTCCTCGCCGCCCGTGCCCGTGGCCCGGCAGGAATCGCCGAGACGCGTCGATGCCGTGGTGCAGCGCCCCATGCCCGCGGCGGAGACGGCCCCGCAGCCGGCCCCTGCCGCCGCCGCGCCGGAGGCCAGGTCCGTCCGCGTGAATGCCGACAACCTCGACCGCATGATGCAGCTCGCGGGCGAGTCGATGGTGGAGGGCCGCCGGTCGCCCGCGCTGCGCCGGGCCCTGGCCGCCGTGCGCACGGAGCTGGTTCGTGCGCGCGAGTCGCTCGAGGGCGCGCTGCGCCGCGGCGACCCGCAGCGCATCGCGGCGGCCCGCGATGCCGTGGCGCGCGCCGAGGCAGCCCTCGGCGAGCGGATCTTCGAGCTCGAGGGGTTCTTCCGGCGCACCGAGGAGGTGTCCACCGCGCTCTACCACGAGGTCATCGGCAGCCGCATGCGCCCGTTCCGCGAGGGCGTGGCGGGCTTCCCGCGGATGGTGCGCGACGTCTCCCGCCAGCTCGGCAAGGACGTCGCGCTCGAGATCGTCGGGAGCGACGTCCCCGTGGACCGCGACATCCTCGCCCGGCTGGAGGCGCCGCTCAACCACATCGTTCGCAACGCCGTCGACCACGGAATCGAGGGCCCCGACGAGCGCCTCGCGCGCGGCAAGCCGGCGCAGGCGCGCGTGGTGCTCGAGGCCCGCCACCATGCGGGCCAGCTGCAGGTACGGGTCGTCGACGACGGACGCGGCATCGACCCCGAGGGCATCCGCCGCAAGGTGGTCGAGCGCGGGATGCAGCCGGCGGAGCTGGCCGCTCGCCTCGGCGAGCGCGAGCTCTACGACTTCCTCTTCCTCCCGGGCTTCAGCACCGCCAAGCAGGTCACCGAGATCTCCGGGCGCGGCGTTGGGCTCGACGTGGTCCACCAGATGGTGACTTCCACCGCGGGCACGGTGCGCGTCGAGAGCAGGCCGGGAGCCGGCACCGCGTTCGTGCTGCAGCTGCCGCTCACGCTCAGCGTGCTGCGCGCCGCGCTCGTGGAGGTGGCGGGCGAGCCCTACGCGTTCCCGCTGGCGCGCATCGAGCGCGTGCTGCGCGCAGGGGCCGACGCCATCACCGCGTCGCAGGGGCGGCTGCAGTGCGACGTCGACGGGCGCGCCGTCGGCCTGGTGGACGGCGCCGCACTGTTCGGCTTCGGCGACACGGCACGAGGCGCCGCGACGAGCGTGGTCGTGCTCGGCGACGAAGCCGGGATGGTCGGCCTGGTGGTCAGCAGGTTCCTCGGCGAGCAGGACCTGGTGGTCCGCACGCTCGACCCGAGGCTCGGGAAGGTCCCGCACATCGCGGCAGCGGCGATCCTGGACAACGGGTCGCCGGCGCTCATCGTCGACGTCGACGACACGCTCGCGTCGCTGCGGAAGCAGCTCGGCGAGGGGACCTTCGCGGGAATCAGCGTCACCGCGGCGTCCGCGGCGCCGGTGCGCGCGTCCAAGCGCATCCTCGTCGCCGAGGACTCGATCACCGTGCGCGAGGTGGAGCGCCAGCTCCTCCTGCGCATGGGCTACGACGTGGCCGTGGCCGTGGACGGCATGGACGCGTGGAACCAGCTGCGCGCGGGCCGCTTCGACATGCTGGTCACCGACATCGACATGCCGCGGATGAACGGCATCGAGCTGGTGCGGACGGTGCGCGCCGACCCGCGCTTCGCGCACCTGCCGATCGCGGTGGTCAGCTACAAGGACCGCGAGGAGGACCGCCGTGCGGGCCTCGAGGCGGGCGCCAACGCCTACCTCACCAAGGGCAGCTTCCGGGACCAGAGCTTCGCGTCCGCCGTCACCGAACTCGTGGGCGCGCCGTGAGGCGTTCACATACCCTCATGGGCCAACGATGAGCTTCCGCATCGCGATCGTCAACGACCTCGGCATGGCACGCGAGGCGCTCCGCAGGCTGGTGCTCCAGGCGCCCGGCGCGACGGTGGCCTGGACGGCCAACGACGGCGCCGAGGCGCTCGAGCGTGCGAAGGCCGACCGCCCGGACCTCGTGCTGATGGACCTCATCATGCCGGTGATGGACGGCGTGGAGTGCACCCGCCGCGTCATGGAGGAGGCGCCCTGCCCGATCCTGGTGGTCACGGCCACCGTGGCGGGCAACGCCTCCCGCGTGTACGAGGCCATCGGCGCGGGAGCGCTCGACGCTGTCGACACGCCGCGGCTCGGGAGCGGTGGCGCGGTCGGCGACAAGTCGTTCCTCGAGATGATCGAGCGCATCCGGCGGATGCGTCGCGTCGACACCGCACCCGTGCCCGCGTCACCCGCGGCGGCACGGCCCGCGGCCGCGATGCGGCCCATCGCATCGGGGCGATGCCCGGTGCTTGCCGTGGGCGCCAGCACCGGCGGCCCGCAGGCCCTCGCCACGCTGCTCCGCGACACCCCGGCCGATGCCCCGTACGCCACGTGGATCGTGCAGCACATGGAGGCCTCGTTCCTGCCGGGGCTGGCGCAGTGGCTCTCGACCCAGTGCGGTCGCCCCGTGGAACTGGCAAGGCGCGGCGACCGCGCGCGGCCCGGCTCGGTGCTTGTGGCCGGCGAGGCCCAGCAGCTCGTCGTCCGGGCCGATGGCTCGCTCGACTACGAGCCCGGCGACCCGGAGCTCGTGCACCGACCGTCGGTCGACGTGCTGTTCGGGAGCCTGGCGGCGGCGCCTGACCGCACCGGCGCGGCCGTGCTCCTGACGGGCATGGGCACCGACGGCGCGCGCGGCATGCTCGCGCTGCGCGAGCGCGGGTGGCGCACCTTCGCGCAGGACCGTGCCAGCAGCATCGTCTGGGGAATGCCGGGCGCGGCCGACCAGCTCGGCGCCGCCGAGCAGGTCCTCCCCCTGCGCGCGCTCGGCGCGGCCGTGAATGCAGCGATGGAAGGAGCGCGCCCGTGAGCGCACTGAGGTCGTCGGATCAAGCACCCGCCACCCGCGTCCTGATCGTGGACGACCAGCTGATGATCGCCGAGGCGGTCCGCCGCATGCTGCTGCCCTACCCGGAGATCCAGCTCCACGCGTGCCTGAAGGGCGCGGAGGCGGTCGCCAAGGTCGCCGAGGTCAAGCCTGACGTCATCCTGCAGGACCTGGTGATGCCGGATGCCGACGGCCTGGAGCTGGTGAGCGAGTACCGGAAGGACCCCTCGCTCGCCCGCACGCCGCTCATCGTCCTCAGCGCAAAGGAGGAGGCCGCCACCAAGGCCGATGCCTTCGCCCGCGGCGCCAACGACTACCTCGTCAAGCTGCCCGACCCCGTGGAGCTGATCGCGCGCATCCGCTACCACGCCGGCGCCAACCGCGCCCAGCGCGAGCGCGACGAGGCCTTCAACGCGCTGCGCGCCGAGCTCGACAGCGCGGCGCACTACGTGCAGAGCCTGATCCCGGAGCCGCTCGACGGGCGCGTGTCGACGCGGTGGAGGTTCGTGCCCTCCGCGAGCCTCGGCGGCGACAGCTTCGGCTACCACTGGCTCGACGACCACCGCTTCGCCATCTACCTGCTCGACGTTTGCGGGCACGGCGTGGGCCCGGCGCTCCTCTCCGTGAGCGTGATGAACGCCATGCAGGTGAATGCGCTCGGCGAGGCGGACCCGGGCGACCCGGGCGCGGTGCTCGCCTCGCTCAACGAGATGTTCCCGATGTCCAAGCACAACGGGATGTTCTTCACCATGTGGTACGGCGTCGCCGACCTCGCGAAGCGCGAGCTCCTCTACGGCAGCGGGGGGCACCCCCCCGCGCTGCTGCTTGCGCCCGGCGCCGCACCGCGCGAGCTCGGCGGCAACGACGACATCTCCGGACCGATGGTCGGCGCGATCCCGGGCATTCCCTACGGCACCGGCACCGCGACCATCCCTCCGGGATCGCGCCTCTGGATCTACAGCGACGGCATCCATGAGCTGATGCGCCCGGACGGCAGCCTGTGGTCGCTGCACGAGTTCCTCGACGGCGTGGCACAGGAAGGGATGACCGGCGAGGGCGCCGTCGACCGCCTGATCGCGCGCAGCCGTGCCGTGCGCGGGCGCGACGACTTCGAGGACGACGTGAGCCTCCTTGAGGTGGTGTTCCCCTGATGCGGGCGGCGGTGGCTGCGGCGTTTTCCGCGCTGGCGGCGCTCGGCGGCTGCGCGACGGCGGAGGTCCACGAGTACCGGCGGATCGTGATGGGGGCGGAGTGCCGGATCCTGGTCGCGGCGGACGAGGCATCGGCAGACCGCGCGGCGGCCGCGGCGTTCCGGCGGCTGGCCGAGGTGGAGGAGGCGCTCAGCGACTGGATCCCCTCGAGCGAGGTGCGGCGGCTGCCGGCGCGCGCGGGCGAGCGGGTGACGGTGGGCCCGGACCTGGCGGCGGCGCTCGCGGCATCCCTTGCATGGAGCGAGCGCACGGGCGGTGCGTTCGACGCGACGCTCGGGTCGCTCACGGCGGCGTGGCGCGACGCGCGCCGGCGCGGGCAGCCGCTCGGGCGTGCCGAGGCCAGCGCCCTGCTCGCCCGCTGCGGCTGGCGGCAGGTGCGCTTCGACGCGGCGACGCGGACCTACGCGGCGGCGGTCGACGGCCTGAGGCTCGACTTCGGCGCGATCGGCCAGGGGCTGGGTGCCGACGCCGCGATGGAGGCGATCCGCGGGACGGGCGTCCGGAGCGCGCTTGTCGACCTCTCCGGCGACATCCTCGCGGGCGATCCCCCGCCCGGGCGGCGCGCGTGGACGGTGGCGGTGGACGACGGGCGCGGCACCGTGATGTTCCTCCGCAACCAGGCCGTGACCACGAGCGGCGACCGCGAGCAGCACCTCGACGCGGACGGCGAGCGGCTGAGCCACGTGCTGGATCCCGCGACCGGCTGGCCCGTGGCCACGCGCGTCCAGGTGACCGCGTTCGCCCCCTCGGCCACCGAGGCCGACGCGCTTGCCACCGCGCTCTGCGTGCTCGGGCCGGAACGCGGCCGAGCCGTGCTGGCCACCAACCCTGCGTGGTCCGCGACATGGTCGTGGCCCGACGGGCCATCCGCGGCGGAACCTGCACGAGGCACCGCGCCTCCGCGTTGACGCCGCGGGAACCCGTCAGGCCATGCCGGGAATCGCCACGGTTTGCATGACGCCCGGCCCCGGCTTCGGATCCTTGGGAACCAGGTCCATCGGGTCGGCCAATGCCGCCGCGAAGGACAGGTCCTTGCCCGTGTACGCGGCCATGCGGCCGAGGATGGCGGTCATCGTGCTCTCGGCGATGCGCTTGCCCTCGTTCAGGTACGGGGCGTTGCCGCGCACGGCCTCCTGCAGGTCGACGTGCTCCTGCACGTAGGGGTTTGGGTTGTCGCCGGCGAAGGTCCAGCGGAACCTGCCGCGGATCTCGGCGCGGCCGCTCGAGGTGAGCAGCGTGCCCTCGGTGCCGTGGATCACCTCGTCCACCCGGCCGTCGGTGCCTTCCTGCTGGCGGCACATCGAGGCGCACAGGCGATCGCCCTCGTACTCGTAGTGCACCGAGAAGTGGTCGTTGATGGCGCCGAAGATGGGCTCGGTGCGCGCCTGGCGGCCGCCGGTGGCGACGCAGCGGACCGGCGGACCGCCCATGGCCCAGTTCACCACGTCGATGTTGTGGACGTGCTGCTCCACGATGTGGTCGCCCGAGAGCCAGGTGTGGTAGAGCCAGTTGCGCACCTGGTTCTCCATCTCGCTCAGCTTGGGGTCGGGGTCCTTGTGCCACAGGCCGCCCTGGTTCCAGTAGCACGCCGCGGCGATGGGCCGGCCGATGGCGCCGTCCTGAACCAGCGCCATGGCCTCCAGGTAGCAGCGCTCGTGCCGGCGCTGGGTGCCGGTGACCACGCAGAGCCTGCGCTCCGCGGCACGCGCGCTCGCCTCGAGCACGGTGCGCACGCCCGACGGGTCGACCGCCACGGGCTTCTCGAAGAAGACGTGCTTGCCGGCGTCGATCGCGGCCGCGTAGTGCGCGGGCCGGAAGCCGGGCGCCGTGGCCAGGACCACGATGTCGCAGTCGGTGGCCAGCACCTTGCGGTAGGCATCGAAGCCGTGGAACTGGCGCGAATCGGGCACGGTGCCGCGGTCCGGCTGCGCCCTCGCGAGCCCCGCCGCCACGCCGCGCACGCGCTCCTCGAAGACGTCGCCGAGCGCGACGATGCGCACCTTCGGGCCGGCCTTGAGGGCATCGAACGCGGCGCCGCCGCCGCGGCCGCCGCAGCCGATCACGCCGACGGTGAGCTCGCGCCCGCCGCTGAGGGCGGGCCCGAGCCTCGCGCCCGCCGTCGACGGCGTCGCACGGCAGCTCGTCAGGACGATCGGCGCCGCGAAGGCCGCGGCAGCCGCTGCGCCGCCCGCCCCGAGGAAGCTGCGGCGGGAGGTGTCCGCGGGAAGCTGTTGGGTCATGCGTTGCTCCTGCGGCGCGCTGCCGCGGCTCGTGCCGGCGGTCGGCTCACGTCACCTTGTACTGGCCGGGCTTCTTCTCGACGGGCATCTCCAGCGGACCCATAATGTACTGCGGAGGCGACAGCGACTCCTGGCTGGCGCAGGCCTGCTCCCAGGTCACCTTCTGCCCGCTGTAGGCGGCCATGCGCCCGAGCACGGCCATCATGTTGCTCGTCACCATCCAGTCGCCGTCGTTGATGACCGTGCCCGCGCGGATGGCACGGAAGAGCTCGTCGTGCTCGGCCTGGTACATGTCGGGCTTCGGGCCGTCGGCCGGGTACTCCCACAGCACCTTGCCGGCGGGGTCCTTCATCCAGTGCGTCGGCCCCCATCCGTTGATGAAGCACTGGCCCTTGGTGCCCGCGATCCAGTCGGTGTTCTCGAAGTAGCAGTCCGGCTCCTGGCGGCAGTTGAGGAACGCGCGCCGGCCGTCGGCCCACTCGTAGACCACCGCGAAGTGGTCGTACACGTCGCCGCGCTCGGGGATGGGCTCGCGCAGCTGCCGGCCGCCCATGCCCACCGCGCTCGCCGGCGGCTCGTTGCGGAACGCCCAGTTGATCTTGTCGATCGAGTGCACGGCCTGCTCCACCAGCTGGTCGCCGGAGAGCCAGTTGAAGTGCTGCCAGTTGCGCACCTGGAACTCCATGTCGCTCCAGCCCTGCTCGCGCTTCTTGGTTCCGAGCGGGCCGGTGTAGTAGCAGCCGTACATGGCCATCACGCTGCCGAGGGTGCCCTTCTCCAGCTCCGCGAAGGTGGCGCGCTCGGGCGCAGAGCGGCGCCAGCAGAACCCGGACACCAGGTTGAGGTTCTTCGCCCTGGCGGCCTTCACGCTCTCGCAGACGCTCCGGTACCCGGGCGCATCGACGAACATCGGCTTCTCGCAGAAGATGTGCTTGCCCGCCGCCACGCTCTCGGCGAGGTGCATCGGCCGGAAGTGGGGCGCGCTGCAGAGGAGCACCGCGTCGACGCCCGAGGCGATGGCCTTCTTGTAGCCGTCGAAGCCCGCGAAGCGCCGCTCGGCGGGCACCTGCACGCGGTCCTTCGCGGGGTGCTTGTCGAACTGCTTCAGGCACGCGTCCATCCGGTCCGGGAAGGCGTCGGCCACGGCCCAGAGGATCACGCCCTTGTCGGCCTTGAGCGCCTGGTTGGCGGCGCCGGACCCGCGTCCGCCGCAGCCGATGAGGGCCACCTTGAGCGGCTTGGGCTCGTCGGCGCCGGACACCACGGTGGACGCGCAGCCCGGGGCCACGAACGCGGCAAGGCCGAGTGCGGAGGAGAGCGCGACGAAGTCGCGACGGTCGAGGGCGGTGTCGTGGTTGCTCATGGGGTCGGTCGGTCCGCGGAGATCACTTGGCGGGGCCCGTGGCCGCGGGGGCGGAGGCTGCGGGCTGCGCATCGCTCGTCACCACGCGCATGCCGATGAACGGCCCGTCCACCAGCCACCACACGCTCTTGGGAAACTGCGGGTCGTTCTCGTTCCACGCCTCGGTCTCGGCGACGGGCCGCACGGCGGCCGGGTCGATCGCCTTGTCCTTGAAGCTGCCGCCGAGCACGCAGAACCCGCCGTCGGAGGCGATGCACCACTCGGCCACGTTGCCCCAGAGGTCCGCGAGGCCCAGCGCATCGGCCTTCTTGCTGCCGACCTTGTGCGTGGCGTTCTTCGCGTCCGTGGCAGTCCACGCGTGCTCGGCGACGGCGCCGGCCGCGACGCCCGAGCCCTTCGCCATGCACTGCCACTCGGCCACGGTGGGCAGCCTGTAGGTGCGCCCGGTCTTCTTCGAAAGCCACTCGCAGAACTGCACCGCGCCCTTGGAACTCATCGAGATGGCGGGCCACCCCTGGTGACCGTAGCCGCGGTCAACCGCCACGTACGGCTTGGTGGGCCGCGTCACGGCGTCGCTGTCGGCGGTGCTCGCGCCCGACTTCTGGTCAAGGTGGTAGAGGAACGCGTCGAACAGCTCCCACGACAGCTCAAGGCGCGCCGCGTAGAAGGGCTTGACGTCGCCGCAGCCGGGAACGGCCATCATGTCGATCGTCACCGCGGTGCCCGCCACCCGCTCGGTGAAGGCCGGCGCAGGTCCGGTCGTCGCAGGCGCCGCCGCGCCCGGCGCGGGTGCCGCGGGCGGCGCCTGCGCCCACCCGGCCGCGCCGATCGTCGCCGCCGCGGCCGCCCCCACGGCCACCGCCCCCTTCAGGGCGCGGGTGCGAAGGGTGGCCGACAGGCTTCGGACGGGCTGCATGCAGGGAACGCTACCGCGAGGGCGGCGCCGCGTTGCGGTCGGTGGGCGGATGGGCCGGGACGTGCGCCGCAGCCGGGGGCGCGGCACCCGGCGCGCGGTCCCACGGCGCGGCCGGACCGGGCCCGGAGAGTGCGCCGAGGAATGCAACCAGGTCGGCCTGCTCGCGCTCGGACAGGTCGAGCTTCCGCAGCACCGACTCCCGGTGGTGGTCCAGTTGCGTCGCGCCCTCGAGCGTCGAATAGAAGCGGACCACCTCCGCGAGCGTCGCCTTCTGCCCCGCATGCATGTAGGGCGCCGTGGCCGCGGCGTTGCGCAGGCTTGGCGTCCGGAACTCGCCCCAGCGGTCCGGGCCGTTGACGAGCGAGCGGGAGATGCGCGCCTGCGTTCCGTCGCGGTCATCGGAGTGCGGGCCCGCGGCATTGAACGGGTCGTCCCGCACGCGCTCCACCACCGCGTACCTGCCGGCGTCGGTGGGCATCCCGCCGTCGCGCGGCGGCATCCCGATGTTGTGGAACTCGCCGTCGGAGAACAGCGCCCCGTGGTGGCACTGGAAGCAGTTGGCCTTGCCGAAGAAGAGCGCAAGGCCGCGCCGCTCGGCATCGGACAGCTCCCCGTCCGCGCCCGCGTCGCCCGCGGCGCGGCGCGTCCACCACCGGTCGTACGCGGACGGCCCGCTCGTGAGCTTGCGTTCGTACGCGGCCAGCGCCTTGCCGACCAGGGCGAACGCGGCATCGACAGCCGCCTGCCCGGCGCCCGCGGGCGGCACGTCCTCGCCGAAGGCGGTGCGCCACCGCCCGCGCAGCGCCGGGTCGCCGCGCACCGTCGCCAGCACCTTGGCGCGCGTCGAGCCCATCTCGTGCACGGTCTCGAAGGGCTGCACGGCCTGGCCCCAGAGCGTGTCGGCTCGGCCGTCCCACGTCAGCCAGCGCTGGTGCGCGGCATTGAGCACGGTCATCGAGTGGCGGGGACCCGTGCCCTCGCCCACCGCAAGCGGCCGCGGGTCGCTGAAGCCGCGCGCCGGGTCGTGGCACGTCGCGCAGCTGACCGTGCCGCTTGCGGAGAGCCGCGCGTCGAAGAAGAGCAGGTGCCCGAGTTCCGCCGCGGACGCACTGTCGGCGAAGCGGTTCGTCGGATCCGCGGGCACGGCACCGAGCGGCGGGTTGCGGGCCACGCGGCGCGCGAGGTCCTCGTCGAGCCATGCACCCGCGCGGGGCGCCCCGGGCGGCGGACCGATCCCCGCGCTCAAGGCCACGGCGATCGCGCCGCCGGCACCGATCCGGGCGAGCGGGGCCACGCTGCGCCTCATTCGAGCGTCACCGCGCCCTGTGCGCGCTCCACTCCCCCGCCCTGGAGGAGGTCGAAGTAGAGCTCCCAGTACCCGGGCATGTGGAAGAGCATGCCCTCGGCGCGGAACCGTCCGGGCGCGACGCGCGTGACCGTCGGCGCCACGTTCATCCCGTGCCCGTGCTGGGGCATCGCTGCATCGGCGACCAACCCGCCCTCGTAGGCCGCTGCGTCGCCCGCGCGGCGCACCTCGATGTCGATGGCGAACGGATCGCGCAGCGGCGGCTTCGGCCCCGGATCGAACCGCCATCGAACGGTCCAGTGCCCGTCGTTGCTCGGCACCTGCGTCCACCCGTCCGCGCCCGCGACGGGCTGCGGGAGCTGCTGCCGCGTGTCGGCCGCGCCCGACGCGGCGGGGACGCTCCCGGACGCGGGGACCGGGCCGGTGGCCTGCGGGTCCTTCGGTCGCACGAAGGCGCGGCCGATCCCGAAGCTCGACGCCCAGCGAGCATCGGCGTCGAACGACTGCACTCGGTGGTTGCCATGGTCGGTGACGTAGAGCCGTCCGTCCGCGGGGCACCAGGCGATGCCGGCGGGTTCCCAGAGCTCCGATGGCTTGCTTCCGTTGCTCCCGCCCGATGCCACGACCACGGCCTCGTCGCCCGATGCCGCGACCACCGCGACGCGGTCACCGCCCGCGTCGGTCATGGCGATGCGCGCGCGGCCGTCGGCACCCGCAGGCAACGGCGCGATGCCGAACGGGCGGACAAGCCCCTCGGGCACGATGGTGCCGAGCGGCGCACCGCCCGGGATCGCGAAGCGCCTGACGCAGCGGCCCGCCATGTCGACCACCATCGCCTCGTTCGCGGAGGGAAGCGCAAGCTGCGTCGCCAGCGCCACGCCGCGGTCGTCGCCCACGAGCGCAAACCCGGAGGTCGGGCGGAAGTCGCGGTCAAGCACGAAGACCCGGGGGCCGCACGCGTCGAGCATCACGAATCCGCCCTCCGGCCCGGGCCGCACGCGCAGGTCGACCGGCAGCACGCGCGCGGGCCCGGCAAGCTGCAGCTCCGTGACGAACCGCTCGACCGCCTCCATCGGCACCTCGCGCACGAGCCGCGCCATGAACGGGTCGAAGTGCGGCGCGGTGCCGTCGCGCACAAGCGCAAAGCTGATGAAGCGCCCGCGCAGCGGGTCCACCAGGTGCAGCCGGTTGGCGGCCTCGTCGACCGCGAGCGCCGTCACCTGCCCGAGCAGCCCGGGGCGGAGGCCGGGTCCGCCGAACGTGGTGACGTGGATCGGCACCTCGGGCCGCAGGTCGAACACCAGTGCCGACGCGGACTCCGGCTCGTAGACGAGCATCGTCCGGCCGTCGACCGCCATCGCGGTGCTGAAGTGGCTGGCCACGCCGTCCACCGTCGGCAGGCCCGGCACCTTCGGCTGCGACGGCCCCTCGTCCGAGGCGCCGCCGAAGAGCTGAACGCGCCGCTCGAACGGCTCGGCCACCGCCACCGTCTGGCCGTCGGCCGATGCGTTGGTCACGGTCGGGTAGTGGATCCTGCCGTTGCCCTCGCGCGGGCGCACCGCGTGCATGCCCCACTGGTCGAGCACCTTGCACTCGCGGTCCACGCGCACCACGCGGTGGTTCAACTGGTCCGTCACCAGGAACGCGGACCCGTCCCAGCCGAGCCCGAGCGGCGTCTGCCACATGCCCGGGAACGCACCGCGGTCGCCGAGCGCGGCGATCTCCGCGCCGGTCTCCGCGGCCAGCGCGATCACGCGGTGGTTCGCGCAGTCGGACACGAGGAGCGTGCCATCGCCCGCGGCGATGCCCGCAAGGAGCGGGACGAGCGGCGCGCCCACCTCCGGCGGCTGCACGTCCCACATGGCCTGGACGCTTGCGCCCAGGTCGCACACCACGATGCGCGGCACGGAACCGTCCGCGACGAAGCGGCGCTCACCGAGCACCGCCAGCCCCACCGGGCGGATGGGGCGGCCGCCGATGCGCAGTTCCACGAGGGTCGGCCCGGCATCCGGGCGCACGAACGCGATGCCGCCCCGCGCCGTGTCGGCCACGGCGACGCGGCCGTCCGGAAGTTCCGCAAGCGCACCGGCCTCGGCCACGCGGCCGAGCGGCCAGGCGGGAAGGAGCTGCGTGCGCGTTCCGTCGCGCGCCACGCGAACCACGCCGCCCGGGCCGAGCGCGGCGGTGACGGTGCCGTCGTCGGCAACCAGCGCGGCGCGCACGTCGTCCAGGCCATCGATGGTGCGCAGCGGCAGGCCGTAGCCGCGCCCGGGCGCCGGCGGCGCGGGGTGCGCAAGCGTGGTAGCCACGAGGGCGGCGGACACGGCGGCGATCGCGGGGAACATGCACCCCAAGCCTACGCCCCGCTACCCTTCGGCGCCATGCTCGCACAGGCCGCCAACCCCGCAACCGAGACCGCAGCCATCGCGGTCGGGGGCGTCCCGCTCTCGCCCATCCCTGCATGGGGCGTGATCCCGT
Organism: Planctomycetota bacterium; assembly: GCA_016873255.1. Classification (GTDB taxonomy): domain Bacteria; phylum Planctomycetota; class Phycisphaerae; order Phycisphaerales; family SM1A02; genus UBA966. The sequence goes on along the minus strand of VGXR01000056.1, from coordinate 2,950 downwards.
TCGCGGTCCTGTTGGCAGCCATCGCGGTGCTGCCGCTGATCCACCGCACCGCGCGCTGGTGGGAGTCCAACCGCAACAAGTTCCTCGTGTCGATCGCCTGCGGCATCGCCGCGCTCGGGGCCATCCTCTCGGTGCACGGGGGCCGCGCCGCGGGCGACGCCGCGGGCCACGCGGCCGCCGAATTCGTGCCGTTCATGGTGCTCCTCGGGTCGCTGTACGTGATCTCGGGCGGCATCCTGGTGAGCGGCAACCTGCGCGGCAGCCCCCAGGTCAACGCAGCCATCCTGGCGTTCGGCGCCGTCGCGGCCAACTTCCTGGGCACCACCGGGGCAAGCATGCTCCTCATCCGGCCGCTCCTGCGCGCGAACGCCGGACGCGCCCACCGCGTGCACCTGGTGGTCTTCTTCATCTTCCTCGTGAGCAACGTCGGCGGCCTCCTCCTTCCCATCGGCGACCCGCCGCTCTTCCTCGGGTACCTCCGCGGCGTGCCGTTCCGCTGGACGCTCTCGCTGTGGGCCGAGTGGGCCGTGGCCTCGTCGGTGTTGCTCGTGGTCTTCTTCTTCCTCGACGCGCACCTCGTGCGCAAGGAGGGCGGCCAGCCGGAGCCGCTGGAGGCGCCTGCCGATCCGCTGCAGCCGGTGGTGCGCATCGCGGGCGGGGTCAACGTGGTGTGGCTTGCGGGCGTGATCCTCGCGGCCGCGGTGCTGGTGCCCGGGCGCGAGCTCCGCGGCTTTGCGGTGCCGGTCGGCGCGCGCGAGGTGATGATGCTCGCCTGCGCCGCGCTCAGCCTTGCCACCACGCCGCGCGGGCTCCGCGAGGAGAACCGCTTCACGTGGGGCCCGATCCTCGAGGTCGCCGCGCTCTTCGGCGGGCTGTTCCTCGCCATGCAGCCGGCCCTCGAGCTGCTTGTGGAGCGCGGCAACCAGCTCGGCATCACCACGCCGACGGCGTTCTTCTGGTCCACGGGCGTGCTCTCGAGCTTCCTCGACAACGCGCCCACCTACCTCGTGTTCGCCGACGTGGCGCGCGCGGTGACACCGCAGGATGCGGCCGGCGTGCCGTTCTCCGGCGGCGTGATCGACCCTGCGCTGCTCGCGGCCGTCAGCTGCGGCGCGGTCTTCATGGGCGCAAACACCTACATCGGCAACGGGCCCAACCTCATGGTGTCCGCGATCGCCCGCGAGGACGGGGTGCGCATGCCGACCTTCTTCGGCTACATGCTGTGGTCGTGCGGGATCCTGGTGCCGCTCTTCGCGGTCCTCACCTGGCTCTTCTTCGCCTAGATCCGCCTACTGCTCCGCCTGCCGGCGCATGATGTCGCCGGCGTTCCCCATGTCCCTGCCCACGTCGCCCGTGCTGCCGATGGGGATCTCCGCGTTGCCCGCCTTGATGGTGAACCCGCCCGGGCCGGCCGCCGCACCCGCCTTGGCGGGGTCGTTCTGCTGCATCATGGCGAAGATCACCACCTGCGCCACCGCGCTCTCGGCGATCAGCCGCCCGGCACGCTCGCTCGCCGCCGCGAGCGACTTGAACTTGCCGTCCCCGAGCTCGTTGTCGAAGTCGCGGATGGCGTTCTCGACCGCGAGCATCAGGTAGGCGAGCACCGCCCACTCCTCGCGCGTGTCCGGGAAGTAGCCGCTCGAGCGGATGAGCTCCACCGGGATCGCCACGCGCCAGCCGTCGGCGGTCTCGCGCATCGTGAGCGTGCCTCCGAGGACGGGCTTGCCGTCGAGCGAGAAGGCCGCGGTGCCGTCGCCGAGGTCCTCGGCCTCCAGCCGCGAGCGGTTGGCATCGAGCCACCCGAACGGGTCGCTCATCACCGACGTGAACACGTCGCCGAACCCGCTCCGCGTGGCCCACGAGCCGCCCTTGGCGAGCTCCGCCTCGACCTCCTTCGGGAACCGTGCCTGCAGCGCGCGGCTCACCTTCCAGAGGCGGGCCAGCATGTCGCCGGCCTTCAGCTTCACGTCGTTGATCGCGCTGGCCTCGGTCACGCCGTCGGGAAACGTGATGTCGCGCGCCTCGATGTCCAGCATCGTGGGCAGCAGCTCCGGGCGGCCGTCCCTCACCATCTGCGCCATCGCGTCGAGCGCCGCCTGCGGGGTCGAGGTGTCGTACCTGGGCTTGCGGCAGCCGCCGAGGCCGAGGGCCACGGTCGCGGCAAGGGCCAGGACAGGAATGAGCGCGCGCATCCGCATGGGCGAATGGTAGCTCCACCCTGCCCTACACTTGGCCCGATGCGCATCGAGCTGAACGGCGCCCCGAAGGACCTCGACGGAACCCCCACCGTCGCGGACCTCGTGCGGCACCTCGGGCTCGAGCGCGCGGCCTGCGCGGTCGAGGTGAACGCGCGGCTCGTCCGCAGGTCCGAGCACGCCGCGCACCCGCTCGCCGACGGCGACCGCGTGGAAGTGGTGACGCTCGTGGGAGGCGGCTGACGCCGCGAACGCGATGAACACGACCGCCAGCGCCGCTGACCGCGCCAATGCCGCCGCGAACGCCGCCTGCCCCGCCATCCCGCCGATCGCCATCGGCGGCTTCACGCTCCGCAGCCGGCTGGTGGTGGGCACGGGCAAGTACCGCGACTACCCCGTCATGCAGGCCGCCATCGAGGCCTCCGGCGCCGACTGCGTGACCGTGGCCGTGCGCCGCGAGCGGCTCGTCGACGCGCAGGGGCGGTCGATCCTCGACTTCCTCCCGCTTGACCGGCTGACCATCCTCCCGAACACCGCCGGCTGCTTCACCGCCGACGACGCGGTGCGCGTGGCACGCCTCGGGCGCGAGATCCTCGAGCAGCTGGGGAACCCGGGTGCCGGATGGGTGAAGCTCGAGGTGCTCGGCGACCGCACGACGCTGCTCCCCGACCCCGTCGGCACCATCGAGGCGTGCAAGGAGCTCGTGAAGGACGGGTTCGCGGTGCTCTGCTACTCAAGCGACGACCCGATCGTCG
>VGXR01000055.1 GCA_016873255.1 Planctomycetota bacterium | reverse complement strand
GATCGAGGCCGAGGACGCGGTGGGCACCTGCGAGCGAAGCCCGAGGAACGATGCTCAGTCGGGCGGACGGCCGCGCTTCCTCGAGGCACAGCGCGCCCGGGGCGCGTTCGCGAAGCAGGTGGATGCGTTCGAGAAGTCAGTGAAGGCGGTGGCGACCGCGGCGAAGCCGACCATGCCGGTCCACCGCGCGGACGCGGCGAAGGCGCTGGTGCGTGCCTCAGCCACCGACCTCAAGGCGCTCGAGACGATCTCCGGCTACCTGAACGCACGCGGCAGCGACAAGCACGAGGAGTACGCGAAGGCGCGCGCCAAGCTCACGTCGCTGAAGACCGGCGCGCTTGCCGATGTGCGCGCGACAGCGCTGCGTGACATCGGCATCCAGACGCGGTGAGGCGGGCGGGGCTGATCCGCAACGTGTACCTGCGCCGCTACGCTTAGGCCGTGCCCGTCGACCACTTCCCCAGCACGCATGCCACGTGGCTCGATGCCCAGCTGACGCTGGCCGAGGATGGCGACGGTGCGTCCGCCGTCGCGCAGGACGCGCGGCGCGCGCTGCGGCAGCACGTGATGGCGCGGTACCACCAGCCGCTTCGCGCCTACGTCAAGGGAAGCAGCCTTCGCGAGCTCGGCGAAGCCGATGACCTGGTGGCAGGCTTCTTCGCCGACCGGGTGGGTTCGCCCTCATTCCTGTCCGAGTGGCGCGCCAGCAGCATGCCGCTGCGCCGATGGCTGATGAACGGCATCGGGTTCTACGGGCGCGGCGTCCTTCGGGACCGCATGCGCGACCGGCTGCGGCAGGCCGATGCCGGCGTCCGCGACCCGTCGGCGACAACCATCGACGCATCGCCGCTTGATCTCATCCCCGACAACCGGGAGGCAGAGCAGGACTTCGACGAGGCCTGGGCGCTCGAGATCCTGAACGCCGCGCACGAGCGCGTGCACGCGGACCTCGATGCCGCGGGACTGCTGGACGAGTACGAGGTCTTCCGGCGCCACGTGATCGACGGGGTTGAGTACGCCGTCATCGGCGCGGATCTTGGCCTCACCCGGCAGCAGTGCGCCAACCGCGTGCGCCGGGTGAGCGATCGCGTGCGCGAGGCGCTGCGGGACGTGCTGCGTGCGGAAGGCGTTCCCGGGTCGGAGCTCGACGGGGAACTGTCGCGAATCCGGCGGCTGCTCGGTGACCAGGGCTGAAGACGCGTGGGTACGCGCGGACTTCCTCCGGAAACCGCGTTGATTCCCTTGCATGCGCCTTCGCAGAAGGGATCACTCCGCTCCATGCCAGAGAAGCGATCGATGCCGACGGGGGAAACGGACGCGCGGACCCGCGTCCGCACGCTTCCGCCGCGCATCGATCGCCCGTCCGCACGACGGCTTGCGCGGCGGTGGACAGACGAAGGGCCCCGGCACGCGGATGCCGGGGAGGTTTCTGCAGAGAAGGCCGGCCTTCTCCGGTGGTGCGCCATCGCTGCTGGCATCGCCCTCATCGCGGGCATCGCCGGATTTTCGATGATTCGCCAGCATGCGGCACGCGACGACGGATCACTCGGCTCCGGCACCGTCCGGTTGAGCAAAGGAGAAGACATGTACCGCCGCATGAATCGCCCGTTCGTCGCAGGTTCGCTTGCCGCCCTCACCGCATCGCTCAGCGCCTCGGCGCAGGTTGCGCCTGTGCAATGGCGCGTGGCCGACGGCGGCAACGGGCACTGGTACGCGGGGTACGTGGGCGCGAACCCGTCATGGACGCACGCGCGCACGGACGCGCGAGCGCGCCATGGCGACCTTGTCTCCTACTCGACGGTCGATGAGTCGAACTGGGTCTATGCGAACGTCGCCTCGAGCCCATCCATGTGGAACTACCGGATGGGTCCGTGGATCGGGCTCTACCAGCCCGAGGGCACTGCCGAGCCGGGTAGCGGCTGGATGTGGTGCGACGGTCAGCCGATGACGTGGACGAACTGGATGCCCGATCAACCGCACAACGGGTGGAACGGCGGGCCGGAGTGTGACCATGCCAAGTACATCTCGTGGCCGCCGCAGCCCATGAACCAGTGGGGGGCCGACTCCGACGTCCACTACCCCTCCTATCACTGGGAAGCCAACCGCAGCTGGATCGTCGAGTGGTCCGACGACTGCAACGGCGACGGCATCGTGGACTTCGGGCAGCTGCAGGACGGCACGCTGGCCGACGCGAACTCCAACGGCGTGGCCGACGTGTGCGAGCGCTTCCGCATGGTCAGCCTTGCGCCGTGGGCGAACTTCCACCGCACCAACGGCTCGTCCGATCCGCGCGGCTTCACTGCCGGCGCGACCTATCCGACGGGCACGCAGCAGTACGACGGCATCCCGGTGACGCACGGTGCCGACCTTGCGTACGGGTACTCCGCGATTCCGGAGTTCAACGGCGGGCAGTTCGGCACGCTGACCGTTCCGGTGAACCAGCCGTCGGGCCTCGACATCCACCTGGCCATGAACATCTGGGCGCGCTGGCCGGTGGGCTCATGCGACCCGAACCTGTCGGTGTTCGTCACCATCAACATGGATGATGGCAGCCAGCAGGTGCATGAGCTGCGGGGCGGCGAGCACCTGCGCGACCACAACCAGTCGTGGACCAGCGGCGGAATCTGCGCGCCGTCGGCGCCGAATGTCCGCGAGGTGTGGCGAAACGGCAGCAACCAGGTGATCGACCTCGTCACCATCTCGGTGCCAAGCGGGCCCGCGCGGGTCGAGTCGGTGACGATCGAGAGCGTCGACTTCGGGTTCTGGGCCATGGTGCTCGGCGTGACGCTCTAGCCCACGGACGACTGCAACGGCGACGGGCTGCCGGACTACGGGCAGCTCGCGACCGGTCAGCTGCAGGACCTCGATTTCGACGGCCGGCCCGACCAGTGCCAGTGCTGGTACCTCGACCTCGACAGCTCCGGCGCCGTGGATGGCGCGGATCTCTCCATGGTGCTCCGTGCGTGGGGGCCCACCGGCGGGTTGATGCCGCGTGCCGACATCGACCGCAACGGCGCCGTCGACGGGCTGGACCTCGCGATGCTGCTTGCCTCCTGGGGCCCCTGCAACTGACGGGTCACGCCTTCGGCGCAACCGCCGCCGGCACGGGCTCGGCGGGTGCGGTCGCCGCAGGCTTCGCCCGCCCCGGCATCTCGTGCGCGGCATTCCATGCCACGTAGGCGCCGGCGGCGAGCAGGATCACGGCGCTGATCCAGCGGCCATTGGTCTTGAGGAACCGCTCGCTCGACTCCTTGATGGCGGCGCTGGCGCCGGAGCGCGCCGTCTCGATGACGGCGGGCGCGATCGCCGGCAGCATGGCGATCGCCGCAAACACGAGGATCCCGAAGGAGCGGTCCTCGTCGCCTGCGATCTGCAGCGACTGGTGGCCCGCGGCGATGGCGACGCCGACGCACTTGGGGTGGATGCCCATGGTGGCGAAGCCGAGGAGCGCCGAGCGAATCGCGCGCCGCCAGGTGGGCAAGTCCTTCGCGCCGAAGCCGGGGAACTTGGACTTGAACCACTCCTTCAGCTTGGTGGTGATGCCCTTCTTGCCCTCGTGCTCGCGTCCCTCGGCCTCGGCCTCGCCCTCGATGGGCGCGCCCTTCATCGCGCCGATGGCGCGCTGCACGCCCACGGTCAGGAGGATCGCCGCGATCAGCGCGCGCACCGCGAACTCAAGCCACGTCGGCGAGTGAGGTGCCGTGTCGGTGTGCGGCGCGGGCGCGACGATGAACCCGATCGCGAGGCCGAGCGCAAGGCCGAGCGCGGCGCCGATGGCATACATCCATGCAACGAACCGCGGCGCCCGCTTGTCGCACGCCATGATGAGCCCAAGGATCAGGATCTCCGGGCTGAGGAGGATGGCGACGCCGAGCGACGCGAGGACGGTCAGGTGTGCGGTCATGGTGTTCAGGCCTTGGAGAGGAATGCGGTCAGCTTCGCGCGGGCTTCGGGCGTGTGGCGCAGGCGGACGAGGTGCGTTCGCTCGGCGGCGACGGCCGCGTCCCAGCCCTTCGCCGTGCCGGTGGCGACGCAGTCGAAGCACGCGTCGGCATGGGCGCTTGCGGGAACCTTGGCACGCGCATCGGCACGGGCCGGGTCGATTCGCGCGGCATCCGCGGGACCGATGGTGCGCCGGGGCGCATGCCGTGCGCCGAACGCGCTGCCGCCGTGCGTGGCGGCGTGCTCCGCGCGGATCCAGCGCTTCGCCTCCTCGATCATCTGCGGCTGCGTGCTTCCGGCGGCAAGCACGGTGGCGAAGAGCCCGCTCGGCACGTCGATGCACTTCCAGGGCGCGCCGGTGGCGGTGGCGACCATGGCGATCGCCGGATCGATGCGTGCGGGGAGCATCTGCGTGCCGCCCCAGCCGGGGCAGATGCAGAGCCCGCACTCGGGCAGGCCAACGGGCCACGGCTTCTCCCCTTCGGCGGGAAGCGCGCCGATCAGCGCATCGCAGTGCATGGCAAGCTCCAGCCCACCGCCGAGCGCCGCCTTGTGGATGACGGCGGCGGTGGGCACGCCGAGCGCAGGAATCGCCGCGAACGCGGCGGCACCGCGCTCGAGATAGGCGTGCAGGCCGGCATCGTCAAGTGCATCGATCTCGGCAAGGTCGGCTCCCGCCACGAAGACGCGCGTGCTCGAGGAGGCGAGCACGAGGCCCGTGCATCCCTCGCGCGCGACGGCCGCGCACGACTCGGCGATGGCGCCGATCAGCCATGCATCGAGCACCACCACCCCGCCCCGCGGCTTCGCGGGATTGGGGCCGAGCCACAGCGTGACGATGCCGTCTGCGTCGCGTTCGGTGCGAAGGGTTGGCATGGCGGGAGGGTACGGGAAGGGGCGTGCCTGGACCCGCGCCCTCACCTCCCCGCAAACGCCTTCCGCAGCCGTTCCTGTGCCTCGGGGCCGGCGATCACCTGCGCGCTGAGTTCCGCGGCCTTGTCGAGCACGGCGTCCTCGTTCGAGCCGTCAAGCTCGTTCAGCCATCGCTTGGTGACGGCGAGTGCGTTGGGCCCACCCCCGGCAAGGCGCCGCGCGAGGTCGGCGACGGTGGCATCGAGCTGGTCGAGCGGCGCCAGGTGCGTCGCCAGGCCGACATCGAAACCCTGCTGGCCGGTCATGGTGCCCCCCGCAAGCAGCATCGCGCGCGCACGGCCCGCGCCGATCTTCTTGATGAGCCAAGGCGCCACCACCGCCGGGCAGATGCCGAGGTCCACCTCCGGGTAGCCCACGCGCGACTCGGAATGCGTGACGGCGAAGTCGGTGACCACCATCAGCCCGCAGCCGCCGCCGACGGCCGCGCCCTGCACGCGCGCGATGGTCGGCACCGGAAGCCTGCGCACCGCGCGGCTGGCTCGGGAAAGCCCGCGCAGCATGTCGCCCATGGCGGCCGGATCATCCATCACGCCACGGAGGTCCATGCCCGCGCAGAAGGCCTTGCCGGCACCGGCGATCACCACCACGCGGACGTCGCCGGCGGGCGCGCACCGCGTGGCGACCGCATCGACCGCGGCCCCGAGCGCCGCGATCAGCTCGCGGTTCATGGCGTTGGCCTTGTCGCCGCGGTTGAGCGTGATGGTGGCAATGCCGTCGACGACGGCGGTCTGCACGAGTTCGTTGGTCACGGCGCGTGTCCCGATAAAGGAGTGCGGGGTTACCCCGGACGCAATTTAGGTGGCGCTCGGATGCCAGATCGTCTTGGTCTCGACGAACGGCGCGAGGCGGCGGGGGTTGGTCCAGCGGTCGGTGTCGGTGAAGTCCTCGTCGGCGGGCAGCACGTGCACGCGCTTGAGGTTCTCGGCGGAGCCGAGCCGCAGCGTGCCCGCGATGGCGGGCTCCGCGATCGCGTGCACCGAATCCACGTCGCGGTGCCCGGCGATCCAGCCGGCGAGCTCGTGCGCGTCGCCGGTCAGCACGTTCAGCGCACCCGCAGGGATGTCGGCGGTCGGCGCGGACTCCGCCACCAGGAGCGCGCCAAGCGGGTGCCGCGTGTTGGCGATGGCCACCACCGCGTTCCCCGCGCAGAAGGGCGGCAGCACGAGCGACAGGAACCCGAGCAGCGGCTGCGCATCGGCCACGCCGTGCACGCACACGCACACGCCGCCCGGTTCCGGCATGCTGAAGTTGTGGTACGGCCCGGCGACCGGGTTGCGGCTTCCGAGCACCATCGGGTACTTGTCGCACCAGCCCGCCCAGCTCACGGTGCGGTCGATGGAGGCGTTCACCTCGTCGTCGGCGGCGCGCTTGGTGGCGCCGGTGGTGCAGCGCACGGCCTCGGCGAGGTCCGCGCGGCGGCCCTCGAGCATCTCCGCGAGCCGGTAGACGATCTGGCTGCGCAGGTACGCGGTGGCCCCGCTCCACGCGGGGAACGCGGCGCGCGCGGCCTCCACGGCATCGCGGAAGTCCTTGCGCGTGGCATGCGAGAGGTGTGCCACCAGCGCGCCGCGCGCGTCCTTCAGCGGCAGCGTGCGCCCGCTCTCCGAGCGCGGGTACGCGCCCTTCATGAAGAGCTTCCAGGTCTTGAGGATGGGGAGGCGTTGGTCGGTCATCGGTCGTTCCTCGGCGCCGCGCGCCGCATCACTCGGCCAGGTACCCGGCAAGCCCGTGCACGCCGCCCTCGCGGCCGAAGCCGCTCTCCTTGAAGCCCCCGAACGGGCTGGTGGCGTCGAACTGGTTGTAGGTGTTGCACCACACCACGCCCGCCTGCAGGCGCCGTGCCACGTCGAACACCTTGCTGCCCTTGTCCGTCCAGACACCGGCAGCCAGCCCGTAGGGCGTGTTGTTGGCGCGCGTGATTGCCTCCTCCGGCGTGCGGAAGCTCATCACCGCGAGCACGGGGCCGAAGATCTCCTCGCGCGCCACCACGTGCGAGGGCTGCACGCCGGTGAAGAAGGTCGGCCGGCACCAGAAGCCCTTCGCGGGAAGCGCCTGCGCGCCGGGCTGGCACACGGTGCAGCCCTCCTTCTGCCCGGCATCGATGTAGCCGAGGATGGTGGCGAGCTGGCCCTTGCTGTTGATGGCGCCGATGTCGGTGTTCTTGTCGAGCGGGTCGCCGACGCGCAGCGAGGCCATGCGCAGCTCGAGCTTGCGCGTCACCTCGGCAAGCACGCTCTCCTCGACGAACAGCCTGCTTCCCGCGCAGCACACGTGGCCCTGGTTGAACCAGATGCCCTGCACGATGCCCTCGATCGCCTGGTCGATGGCCGCATCGGCGAAGATGATGTTCGGGCTCTTTCCGCCGAGCTCAAGGGTCAGCCGCGTGCCGCGCGCGGCGCAGGCCTTGGCGATGAGCTTTCCGACCTCTGTGCTCCCGGTGAACGCGACCTTGTCGACGCCCGCGTGCTCCACGAGCGCCTTGCCCGTGGCGCCCGCGCCGGTCACGATGTTGACGACGCCGGGCGGGAGCTCGCACTCCTGCAGGATCTCGGCCAGCCGGATGGCAGTGAGCGACGTGGTCTCGGCGGGCTTCAGCACCACCGTGTTGCCGCACGCGAGCGCAGGGGCCAGCTTCCACGCCGCCATGAGGAGCGGGAAGTTCCACGGGATCACCTGGGCGCACACGCCGAGCGGGCGCGGGTTGCCGCCGGGCACGGCGTAGCGGAGCTTGTCGCACCACCCCGCATGGTGGAAGAAGTGCTGCGCCGCAAGAGGCACGTCCACGTCGCGGCTCTCGCGGATCGGCTTGCCGCCGTCCATCGTCTCGAGCACCGCAAGCTCGCGCGCGCGTTCCTGGATGCGGCGCGCGATGCGGTACAGGTACTTGGCGCGCTCGCTCGCCGGCAGCTTCGACCACGGCTTGAATGCGCGCCGCGCGGCGGCCACCGCGGCATCCACGTCATGCGCATCGCCCTCGGCGATCTGCGAGAGCGACGCCTCGGTGGCGGGGTTGATGGACGGGAACCGCCGGCGCGAATGCGGGTCGACCCACTGGCCGCCGATGAAGAGCTTGGTCGAGCCGGGCACCTCGACCTTCAGCGACTCGGGGGCGGGGCTGTATTCCCAGGTGGCCGGGAATACCGTTCCTGCGGGCGATTCTGCCATGCGGGAATCGTACTTGCGTGGTGCAGGCACGAATCGGGGCGCGGCCTTTCGGCGAAACCGCTCCCGAGGACCCACTTCATGCTCATCGCCACGCTTGCCTTCCTTGCCAGCACGTTCCAGCCGATGGGTGACGGACCCAAGGCCCCGGCCGCCGAGGGTGCCGCACCGTCCGCGCCCGTGGCCGCGCGCCCCGAGGGCGCACCCGAGCCCGGCACGTCCGTGCGCCTCGTGGGCGATGCATCCGTCAAGCCCACGCGCCTCGAGAGCGGCGAGTACCGGCTTGCGGACATGGGCATGGTCATCGAGGCGCCGCTTCCGGACGGCTACCCCGCGCCCACGCCGCCCGGGATGATCGAGCTGAAGACCTATCCCGTGGTTCGGCGCGCCGAGTACACCGCGAAGGGCTCGAGCAACTTCGGGATGAACGTCGGCTTCTGGCCGCTCTTCAACCACATCAAGGAGCGCGAGATCGCCATGACCAGCCCGGTGGAGATGGACTACCGCCCGGCCGGCGAGCGGGCGCCGCTCGCCCCGATGAAGGACGCCGAGGGCAGCTGGACCATGAGCTTCCTGTACCGATCCGCGGACCTCGGCCCCACGGGCCAGGACGGTCGCGTGAAGGTCGTCGACAACCCGGAGCTCACGGTGCTCTCGATCGGCATGCGCGGCGGCTACGGCATGGGCCAGGTCAACGCGGGCCTCGAGGAACTGCAGAGGTGGTTCGCCGGACAGGACCAGTGGGAACCCGCGGGCGACCCGCGCGGCCTCAACTACAACGGCCCGCAGGTCCCCGCGCGCAGCAAGTGGAGCGAGGTGCAGGTGCCGGTGCGCCGCAAGGCAAAGGACGGGAGCAAGCCCGTTGCGCCGGTTGCCGCGGCACCGGGTGCTGCTGCCTCAGGCGCAGCCGCGCCGGCCGCTCCCGCATCCACCGCCGCGCCCGTCACGCCGGCCGCGGCCGAACCCCGCCGATGAGCTGACCGCCGCGCGGGCACAGCGCGATCACCGCCGCGCCGATCACGACCATCAGCATCGACACCAGGATGGGTGACGTCACGTCGCCGAGCGGCGGCACGCCGAAGAGAATCGCGGAGTCCGGCTCGCGGTACTGCTCGCTGCAGAATCGCAGCATGCCGTAGCCCACCAGGAATGCCCCGGAGAGCGTGCCGGCGCGCCGCGGCTTCCACCACACCACCACCAGCACGAGCATCAGCATCGGCCCGTCCGTGAACGCCTGGATGAAGTTGTTCGGGTAGCGCGCGGGCACCAGGGCGGCCACCTCGGCAATGGCGCGCGGGTCACCGGCATACGCCATGGTCACCAGGTGCTCGGCCTGCTCGCGCGAGGCCGCGGAACCCGCGAGGTCGACTGCCTCGCGCGGGTACTTCACGCTCCACCACGGCGGGCTCGCCTGCATCGCCGGGGGAAGCAACTTGCCCCACAGCTCGCCGTTCACCCAGTTGGCCAGGCGCCCGAACATCAGGCCTGCCGGGGTGATGAACGCCGCGGTGTCGACCATGGCGGCCGGCGCGATGCCGTTGCGGCGCGCGAACACCGCACAGGCGATGATCACGCCGGTGATGCCGCCGTGGCTCGACATGCCGCCACGGTGGATCGCCAGCACCTCCCAGAAGGGGAACGACGAGGAGAACGTCCAGAGGATGTCGCGCTCGTAGAGCAGCACGTGCCCGAGCCGGCCGCCCACCACCACGCCCACGATGCACCACGTGATGAAGTCGCCCACGAGTTCCGGGCGCAGCGGCGTTCGCCCCGTGCGGGCAAGCCACCGAAGGATGAGCCACGCCACCACGAACCCGAGCGCATAGGACATGCCGTACCACCTTGGGCCGAACGTGTCCGTGATCCGGAACACGAACGGGTCCATCGTGTGCACGAGGCTTTCGGCAAGCAGCGTCACGCGCCGCAGGATACGGATGCGTAGCATCGTCGCATGCCGAACGACGCCCGCCATGCGCCGCCGGAGTTCGAACGACCCTCGTACGAGGGCGACCTGACGCCCTACATCCGCAGGCTCGTGGCAGGGGAGACGCTGGCCTTCGGCGAGATGCAGGCGGCCTTCGCGTCGCTCATGCTCGGTGCATCGCACCACGCCGAGATGGGAGCGCTGCTGGCCTTGCTGGCCACGCGCATCCCGACGCCCGATGAGCTCGCGGGCGCCGTGGCCGTGATGCGTGCGCACGTGGATCGGCTGGACACGGGCATCGCCCCCGAGCGCCTGCTGGACACCGCCGGCACCGGCGGCACGGCCAAGCTCTTCAACGTCTCCACGGCCGCGGCCATCGTCGCCGCGGCAGCCGGAGCAAAGGTCGCCAAGCACGGCAACCGCAGCCGCACCGGGCGCGGCAGCGCCGAGGTGCTCGCGGCCCTCGGCGTGAACGTGGACGCCGGCCGCGAGGGCCAGCGCCGCTGCATGGACGCCGCCGGGATCTGCTTCTGCTTCGCGGTGCACCACCATCCCGCCACCCGCCACGTCATGCCGGTGCGCAAGGCGCTCGGCTTCCCGACGATCTTCAACCTCCTGGGCCCGCTCACGAACCCCGCCGGCGCACGCCGGCAGGTGATGGGGGTGTACGAGGCGCGCTTCGTGCGCCCGGTGGCGGAGGCACTGTCTCGGCTCGGTGCGGTGCATGCGGTGGTGATGCACGGCACCGACGGGCTCGACGAGTGTTCCCTCAGCGCCCCCACGATGTTGGCCGAGGTCCGCGATGGCTCCGTATCGGAGCGGACCGTCCGTGCGGGGGAACTCGGGCTCCGCGCAGCGCGGCACGATGAACTCGCTGCCCGGGACCTTCCCGGCGCCGCGGCGCTGGTGCGTGACCTCCTCTCTGGCCGCGAACGCGGACCATGCCTCGACATGCTGCTCCTCAATGCCGGCGTGGCGCTGCTTGCGGCGGGCCATGCCGAGGACGAGCGAGCGGGCATCGCGCTGGCGCGCGGCACCATCGAGTCCGGCGAGGCGGCGCGGACGCTCGAGAGGCTGGCCGCGGCATCGACCGCGGGCTGAGGTTCCGTGCGCCGCCGACGCCGCGCGCTTTGGCGTGAAAAACCGCATTCGCGGAAATCGCCCGTACGGTGCGGGCCGTGTTCCTCATCGTCGACGACCCGGGCCCGCGCGAGCGCTGGCCGCTCTCGTTCCGCGTTGCCCTTGCCATGGTGGCCGGGGCCGCCGCGGCGTGGTGGATCGATGCCGCCTCCGCGCGGATGGCATCCGAGCGGATGATCGAGGATCCGTCGTCGATCGGGGCGGGCGCGGTGACGTGGGGCATCGCCCTGTGCGCGGCCGCGGTGGCATCGGTCGCAGGCCTGGTGCTGCGCTGGCGGCTGTTCCGCGAGTGGTCCGTGACCTGCGTGGGTGCGTGCGTTGGATGCATGCTGGCGCTGGACTCGGCCTCAGCGGCAGGACGGGCCGAGACGCCCGTGGGCATCGTCACGCTCGAGGGCACCGTCGCCACCGAGCCGCGGATCGACGAGGCCGGGAACGACGAGCTCTCCGAGCAATCCGTTCGCGAGGCATCGCAGTCGTTCCGCCTTGCCGTGGACAAGGTGCATGGCGACCACGGTCAGCGTGCGTGGCCCGTGGTGGTGACGTGCCGCGTGGGGGGCATGGCACCGCTTCCCGCGAGGGGCACGCGCATCCGCGCCACGGGCTGGATGCGGACCATTGCCGCCCCGCGCAACCCGGGCCAGCGCGAGCGTGAACCGACCGTTCTCGTGTCCATCATGTCGTCGCGAAGCATCGAGCGCCTGGACGCGCCGTGGATGCAGGATGCGCTCACCCGCGTGCGCGCGTCCGCCAATGGCGCGCTCCGGTCATCGATGCCGCACTGGGCCGACGACGGCACGCGCGCCCTGGTGCAGGCCATGACCACCGGCGTGCGCCTGCCGGGACTGTCCGCGGTTTCCGGAGACTTCCGCGACGCCGGGATGAGCCACGTGCTGGCCATCAGCGGCTTCAACGTGGCGGTGCTGGTGGGGTCGGTCGCGGTGACGGCACGGATGGCCGGCATCGGCTTCCGGACGCGCGCGGTGGCGGCAGCGGCAACGGCCGTCGCGTTCCTGGCGTTGACGGAACCGGACACCAGCGTGGTCCGCGCGGGTCTTGGCGCGGGACTTGCCGCCGCTGCGTCGCTCCGCGGCGGCAACGCACGGGGTCTGGGGACCCTCGGTGCCGTGGCGCTTGCGTCCATGCTCATCGACATCGATTGCATCACGGGAGCCGGATTCCAGCTGAGCTACGGCGTGGTGGTGGCGCTGCTGGTGCTTGCGCCCGGCGCGGTGCGGCGATGCTGCGCGTGCACGGAGCGCGTGGATGCATGGCTCTTCGCTTCCCACCCGAGGTGCAAGGAGGCCTCCGGGATCGTCCGAGCCGTGGCGGTGGGCGCGGTGGTCTCGTCCCTCGTGGCATGGACGGTGAGCACGCCCATTGCGCTCTGGCACGGCGGATCGCTTGCGCTTGCGGCGGCTCCGCTGAGCGTCCTCACCATGCCCGTGGCCGCAGGGGCAACGGTGTTCGGCGTGATCGCGATGGTGGCAGGCTGCGCATCGGACCTAGTGTCGGCGGGCGCCGGCGCGGTGGCCGCCAGCTGCGCTTCTGTTCTCTCGGTCATCGCCACCGCGACGGCCGATTCCTCCGTGGCGTGCATCCGCGTGCCGCAGCAGGCATGGTGGGCATGCGCCGGGCTTGCTGCATCGGCGTGGTGGATGTGGAGCGCCCCGTGCGCGGCGGTCCGGCTTGCGTGCGCGGCGGCGCACGCGCTCCTGGCGGTGGCGATGGTGCTGGGCGCCTTCGCGCATGCCGCCGCGGCAAGGCCGCGGCATGCACTGACCGTGGAATCGCTGGCAATCGCACGGGGCGGATGCTGGGTTGTTCGGACGGACCATGCGTGCATGGTGGTCAACTGCGGGTCATGGTCCTCGCCGCAGCTCGGTTCAGGGACCGTCGTGCCGGCGCTCCTTGCGGTGGGCGTGCGGCGCATCGACGCACTGGTGCTCGTCGGCCAGGGCCTCGGCAGCGCGTCCGCACTCCCCGAGGTGCTCGGTGCAGTGACGGTGAAGCGAATCGTCACCGATGCCTCCGCCCATGCATGGATCACCGAATCGCGCGACATGGCATCGTCGACGGTGCGGGCGGCGCTGCGACAAGGCGGCATGACGCCGGAGTTGATGCCGGATCGCGGCATCGAGCATGGTGACCTCTCGGCGCGCATCGAGGCCGTGACGCATGGAAAGCGGTCGAGCCCTGCCATCCGCTTCGCGTCCGCGCGGACGGGTTCCGTGACCGTGTGCACGAGCAAGCCAGGCACCGACGCCCTGCTTTCCGCAGGCAAGGGCATCGTGGCGCAGCATCCCGACGGCGCCGCCGTCCGGACGCTGGTGGTCGCCGGGCGACCTTCCACCCAGCGCTGGGACGGTTCGGCGTGGCGCTAGCGGGGAACCAGCATCGCGCGCTCGAGCACCGCGAAGGTGCCGGCAAGTTGGCCATCCGCACGCGCAAGTTCCAGCTCAAACGCGCCGCCTGCAAGCGGAACGGCGATCTCGACACGCTCGTCCGTCGGGCCAAGCGTGCGCCGGAGCACTTCCTTCCCGCCCTGGCGGATCACGAGGTCCGGCGACCCAGCGGCACGCGCGGTCGCGTCGCGGAACACAACGGCTCGGAGCGTGCACGGTGCCGGCACGCCCGGGAACGCGGCAACCACGGGCCCCTGGACCTCGATGGATGCCAGGCCCATCGGCCAGCGGCCCCTCGACTCCGCCGATGGGGCACCGACAAGCGCCGTACCGCCGAGGACCGGCGCGCGCACCTCGGCGCGCTGCTCCGCAAGCGCCATCACGGAGGTCGGGTCGGAGCGGAAGGCCGTCACCAGCCGGCGCGGCACCGTGAACACGTTGGTCTTCGAGCCGGCAATCCCGGGAAGCTGCAGGTAGTCGGTGCCCATCCAGTGCACGCTCGGTCCGTCCACCACCGAGCCATCGACCATCCACAGGCGAGCCCCGGCGGGCGGCACGGGCTGCGCGAGCAGCGTGATCGACGCGACCGTCGCGAGCTCCGCGGTCACCTTTCCGGAAGGGCCGCAGTCGATGGTCACGGTCTTTGCGTCGATCGAGTCGACGATGCCGTCGATGCGATCGCCGTTTCGCAGGACGAGCGCGTCCTGGTCCGACGCCGCCGGTGCCGCTTCCGGGGTGAAGGTGATGGACGCGATGCCGTCCAGCGATGCGCCGAGCGGGCGCGGTGCGCACCAAGGCGAGATCCAGGCCGCCATGTCGGCAAATGAACCGATCTCGCCGGCGAGGCGCTGGCCATCGGCGAGCGTGAGCATCGCACCGTCCGCACGCGCGAGTTCCCGCAGGGGTTCCGTCCAGGCCGCACGGGCACCTGCGTCGGGAAGCCGCTGGTCCGCGCCTTCGGCCTTCACCGGCGTTCCGTCGGGCCCGAGCGACCACCATGCGACCGTCGGCTCGGGCGCACGGGGAGGCGTTCGCTCACGGGCGCGTGGCAGCTCGAACGCGGGCTTCGGTCGATCCTGGAACTGCGCCAGGGCCGGTGCCGCAAGGGCGAAGCTGCAGGCAAGGGACATGGCGGGCAAGCGCGGATGCATCGTCACTTCTGGAAGATCGGCAGGTAGCGGTTTGGCATCTGCATGATGATCAGGCCCATCGAAGTCCCCAGGGCCTGGCCCCACTGCGGATCGGTCCACGCTCCGTCGGCATCCTGGTGCTGGATGAGCTCCGACCGAATGCGCGGCCACCACTCCTTCCACCAGTCGCCGCCCGCGAGGTACATCGCCTGCGTGGCGTAGTAGTGGCCGTAGAAGTAGTACGCCTGCACCGCGGGCCCGGACCCGTCCGGCAGCGCCGTGCGGCGCAGGTACGCAAGCCCGCGCGGGATGGAGTCGTCGTCGTACACGCCTGCGTAGAAGAGCGTGGCCACGCCCGCGGCCGTGCGCGGCCAGGCGCTGGTTCCCGTGGAACGCATGTAGCGGAATCCGCCGTCGGGGTTCTGGCACTCGCGCACGTAGCGCACGGCTCCGTCGATCACGGACTTCGGGATCCGGATGCCCGCGTCGCGAGCGCTCCGCAGTGCCATCACCTGGCAGATGGTGACGCTGACGTCGGCATCATCGGGCACCGGGTTGTAGCGCCAGCCGCCCTCGTCGTTCTGGCTGTTCTCGATGAGGCGGATGGCGCGCGCCAGCGCATCTCGGACGCGGCCGTCATCCGGGGACATGCCGTAGATCTCCCCCAGGAAGAGCGCCGCGAACCCATGGCCGTACATCGGGCCGTTGGTCCCTTCGCTGGTCACCAGACCGCTCTCGGTGACGTGCTCGAGCACGTATCCGAGCGCGCGCTCGACGGCCGCGCCATGGCGGCCGCGGCCGGGAAGGCTGCCGTCGGCCATGAGCGCCAGCGCGCAGAGGGACACGATGCCCGCGTTCGAGGAGATGCGCCCGCGGCCGAAGCTGCCGTCGGCATTCTGGTTGCGCACGAGCCACTCCAGGCCGCGCTCCACCGAGTCGCGCCAGCGGGCGTTGGTCTCGTTCTGGATTGGGGCGTTCTGCGCGGATGCCCCCGCATCCTTCGGACGCGCCGGCTGGACCTTGGGCGCCGGCGGATCCTGCCAGGAAACCAGCATGGACATGACGGCCACGGCCGCGAGGCGCATCATCGCTTCGGCTCCTCGGCAAGACGCTTGTAGTACTCCTGCGTGAGGCGGCGATAGGCCGCGCTCATCGGGTCGCGCAGTCCCTGGCGGACCGCCTCGCGCACGCGAGGCGGTAGCCGGCCCCACTCCGCGCGTGATTCATCGAATTGCATCCCGTTGCCCGAGGGGTCCACAGCATCAGGCGGTTCCTGGGCATTGGCATCGCCATCGGGCCTGCGGTCGCGGCCCTCCGCACCGCCCTGCTGCGATTGCCGGCCTCCGCGCTCCTGGCCTTGCTCGCGCGGTTCCTGCTGTCCTTGGCGCTCGTCCTGCTTGCCGCCCTGCTGCTTCTTGCGCTGCTGCTGCTGGCCGGATTGGCCGCCTTGCTGCTGCTGCTGCTGTTGCTGCTG
>VGXR01000054.1 GCA_016873255.1 Planctomycetota bacterium | reverse complement strand
CCGCGTAGCCGGGTCCGTTGGCACCGTCGAGCGCAGCATTGTCCTTGAGGTTCAGGAAGAACTGGCTGGTGGCGCTGTTGGGGTCCGACGTGCGGGCCATGGAGATGGTGCCCTTGGCGTTCTTCAGGCCGTTGGTCCATTCGTTCTTGATGGGCGCCTTGGTCACCTTCTGCACCATCTCGGCGCTGAAGCCCCCGCCCTGAACGACGAAGCCCGGCACGACGCGGTGGAAGACCGTGTTGTCGTAGAAGCCGCCGCGGACGTACCCGAGGAAGTTCTCCACGGACACGGGTGCCTTGGCAGGATCGAGTTCGAGCAGGATCTTGCCGCCGGAGGTCTGGAGGAGCACGAAGACCGGGCCGGTGGCGGCCGGTGCCTGCGGAGCGGGTGCGGCCGGCGCGGGAGCCGGGGGCGGCGCCTGCATCGCGAGCGCGGCGGATGCGGCGAACGTGGCGAGGAGGGAAGCGGCGATGCGCAGGGTGCTGTTCATGGGGTTCCTTGAGGTGGGACGCGGATCATAGTCCTCGGCCCGCACGCGCCGGGCGCGTTCCCCTGGGCGGCGCACGCCATGCAGGCATACGATGTCTTCCCCAGATGCGCATCGACCGAGCCGTCCTCGACCTCCTCAGCAGCGTTCGCTTCGGGATCGTGCTGCTGGCGCTCCTGTTCGTCTACATGTCGGTCGGTTCCGCGGGCATCGTGTACCCGGTGCACCCCAACGTCTTCCACCCGGATGCCTGGGTGCATGCGCAGGTGCGCCAGTGGCGGCCGTTCGAGATGACCGAGTTCGAGTGGTTCCACTGGTGGCCGTTCGACGTGCTGACCGGGCTGCTGGTGGCCAACCTGGCGGTGACCACCGTGCGCCGGATCCCGCTCCGGGCCGTCAACCTCGGTGTGTGGATGATTCACTCGGGCATCGTGCTGCTGGTGGTCGGGAGCGTCATCTACTTCGGGACCAAGGTCGAGGGAGAGGCCCCGGTCGTCCGCCGCTCGGTGACGGTCGGCGTCGCCGCCGAGGGCGCGGGGCCGGGGGTGCTCGGCGACACGGCATCGATGCTTGCCATGCCCGGGAGCAAGCTGGCCGTCGGCACGGGAGCCGACCGCTACGACGTGGAGGTGCAGTCCATCGATCCATCGTGGGAACTCCGTTCCGGCGACGAGGTCGGCACGCGTGCATACAGCGTCAACCTCCTGGTGAGCGGCGGCGGCCGGCGCTTCATGCGCCAGGTGATCGCGGGGTACCCGCAGTACACGGAGGACCTCGTCTTCACCGACGACCCGAAGCAGCCGATGAAGCGCGCCGTGAAGGAGACCGGGCGACCGATCATCGACGAGCGACTCTTCGTCGCGCTCGACTACGCGCCGCAGGACAGCTTCTACCTGAAGAACGACCTCGTGAAGAGCTGGGCGCTCTACGTTCGCCGACCGGGGGATGCGCGCTGGGTGCAGCGGCCGATCGACGGCCTGCCGCTCTACAACGACTCTGTCCCGGAGCCGGACGAGGTGTTCCTCTCCGGGCGCGAGGACGGCGTCGGCCGGTGGATTCGCGTTCCCATCCCCGCGGTCGACCCCGCGGACCCGGCCCCCGGCATCGCGCTGGAGGCCACGGGCTACATCCGCTACGCCCAGCCGCGCGCCCGCTGGGTGGCGGGCGGCACCGATGACGGGCCGAACGCGGTGGCCACCGTCGAGGTCGCTGACGGGGACGGGCGCTCGGGGCGGTACGTGCTGGTGGCGCGCGACCCGCAGAAGCGCGCTGCCGACGGCGGCGTGCTTGCGCTGCGCCAGGTCTCCGACGAGGAGCAGGTCGCCGCGTTCCTGCGGCAGCCCACGCTGGTATTCCGCGTGCCCGGCAGGGGGATCGACCAGGCCGAGGCCGTCAAGGACGCGGCGCTTGCCGACGCGAAGGCACCGTGGCGGTCCATCGGCGGCGCCGACAGCGGCTACGCGTACCGAGTGTCGTCGGTGCAGGACGACCTGGCGATGGGCGCGCGCGAGGCATCGGTGGCGATCGTCGAGCTGCGAACGCCGGCCGGCGAGTTCACGCGCTGGGTGTTCAGCGATCCCTCGATGAGCCGCGACCTGAAGTCGGGCGAGGACCCGATGGCCGCGATGCGGCGCGGCGGCGAGTCGTTCGTCGACGGCACCGTCGAGGTCGAGTACCTGCCCGGCAACGGGCTGGCGCTCGCGCTGCTCGTCGCGGGCCCGGAGCCCGGTCGCCTGCGGCTGGTCGACTCGCTCGGCCGCTCGGAGGCTCGGATCGTCGACGTCGCGCCGCGGGCGCCGGTGCAGATGGCCTCGGGCATCCGGCTCACCGTGACCGAGTGGCTGCCGAACGCGGTCCAGGAGGCGAAGCCGCTCGTGGTTCCGCCCGAGCAGCGCCAGCGCGATGCGCGCGAGCTCTTCTCGATGGCCCGCGTCGGCGTCCCGGACGGGCCGCAGCGCTGGCTGCAGTACCACCCGTACGTGTTCGACCGTCCGCAGGACGTGCTGCGGCGCTACTGGCTGCAGCCCGAGACGATCGACCTGCCCGACGGCACGCGCCTGGAGGTGCTGTTCTCGCGCCAGCGCCGGTCGCTGCCGGAGGTGGTTGCGCTCGATGCGTTCGAGCTTGCCACGCACGTCGGCGGCTTCAGCGGCCAGTCGTCGAGCATCCGCAACTACACCAGCGTCGTCCGCTTCCGGGCCGCCGACGGCACGTGGGGCGACCCGCTCCGCCTGAGCGTCAACGAGCCCGTCGAGCACGACGGCCTCTCGTTCTTCCAGAGCCAGTGGGACCCGCCCGACGAGGGTCGCGGCGGCAAGGGCGCGAGCGCGGGCCTCAACTACACCGTCCTCGGCATCGGCAACCGCAACGGCGTGTGGGTGCAGCTTGCCGGATGCGTGGTGGCCTGCACCGGCATGGCCTATGCGTTCTACGTGAAGCCGGCCATCAAGCGCCGCAACCGCCGGGCCGTGCTCGCGGAGATCGCGCGCGCCAAGGCCGAGGGGCGCCAGCCCTCGTTCCCGAAGCATCTCTCGGAGTCCGTCCATGCGTGATTCGAGCCCGTCGCCCCTGTTGTCCACGCTTGCCTCTCTGCTGGCGGCGGTGTGCCTCCTCGCGGCGGCGCCTGCCGGGGCGATGCCCCAGGCCGCGCCCACCGAGGCCCCGTTCCACGAGCGCGTCGACCTCCGCCCGCTCGACCGCGTGGCGGTCTTCACCGAGGGACGCCTGAAGAGCTTCGCGAGCTTCGCGAACACGCAGATGCAGTTCGTCTCCGGCCCGCGCCTGATCGCGGGACAGGGGCCCGACTTCACCTACCTCGACCTGATGCTGGTGCCGTCGGCATATGCGGACGCGGACATCCTCTTCGTCAAGAACAAGGGGGTGCGCGCACGCATCGCGCAGGCCGCGCTCGAGGCCGACCCCTCGCTCGGCGAGCGCATGAAGGCGTTCGAGCGGACGGGGCTGGTCTCCGAGCGCGTCCTCGGCCTGCCGACGGTGCGTCCCGAGCTGCAGGCCATGGAGGGCGACCTCATCCGCACGGCGAAGGAGATGGACGCCATCAAGGGCGCGCTCCAGGTGAAGGAGCCGCAGTTCCTCCTCGGTTCGCTGCGGCTGCTCCCTCCCGGGGACGGGTCAGCGGACCGGCCGTGGTCATCGATCGCGGACATCATGCTCCTCGGCGTGGATCCCGCGACGCTGCCCGGGTCGCTCAAGGACAGGACGGTCGAGCCGCTGCCCGGAATCGACGCAGCGCGGCAGGCCGCGCTCGCGGCCGACTGGCGCGCGTTCGTGCAGGCGTGGCAGCAGCGGGATGCCGATGCCGTGAACGCGAAGGTCCGCGCCATCGCCGACGCGCTCCCGGCGCTGGTGCCGGCGGCCTATCCGTCGGCGGACCGGCTCTCGTGGGAGGGCTGGTACTTCCGGTCGGGAAACCTCAGCCGCGCCTGGATGGTGTTCCTGGCGGCCACGGTGCTCCTCCTCCTGGCGCTCGTCTACCGCTGGCCGTGGGCGATGAAGGCGGGGATGGTCACCTTCGGCATCGCGGCGGGCATCCAGACCTTCGCGGTGCTGCTGCGCTGGTACATCTCTGGTCGCTGGCCCAACTCCAACATGTTCGAGGCCGTCACCACCGCGGCATGGATGGGGACGGCGCTCGCGCTCGTCGCGGAGCTGTGGTTCCTGCGACGCACGGCCATGCGCGGAGTGGTGGCGCTCGGGGCCGCGGTGACCAGCATGGTGGCGCTGATGGCGGCCTACCTGCTTCCCGTGCAGCTCAACCCGAACATCTCCAACATGATGCCGGTGCTGCACGACGTGTGGCTCTACATCCACACGAACGTCATCATCTTCAGCTACGCGCTGATCTTCATGGCGGCGGTGAGCGCCGCGGCGTACCTCGCGTGGCGGGCGACGGGCGGTGGTCTTGCCTATGCGCGCGTCGGCGGCGCGGGCGCGGTGGCGGAGTTCGCTGCCGGTGCCGGCGGCACGCCCGGTGCGGGCCAGGCGCCGCGCGCCAGCGCGGGCGAGGTGCTCGACGGCGTGACGATGCTCCTCACCGAGGTGAGCTTCGTGATGCTGTGGGCCGGCATCGTGATGGGCGCCATCTGGGCCGACCACAGCTGGGGACGCCCCTGGGGCTGGGACCCGAAGGAGGTGTTCGCGCTGAACACCTTCGTGATCTTCGCGCTCCTCATCCACGTGCGCTGGAAGGTGCGCGACAAGGGCCTGTGGACCGCGGTGCTCGCGGTGGCCGGCGCGGCGGTCATGCTCTTCAACTGGATCGTGATCAACTTCGTGATCTCGGGGCTGCATTCGTATGCGTGAGGCGGCGCGGGGACGGGCCGGCGGCGTGCTGCTCGCCGTGCTCGTGCTCGCCGCGGCAGTCCTGGTTGCGTACTGGCCGGCCTTGCACGCGGGGTGGATCTGGGACGACGACTCGTACGTGCTGGAGAATCCCGTGGTGCGGGTGCCGGGCGAGCTGTGGCGCGCGTGGGTGCCCGGCGCGACGCCGCAGTGGTACCCGCTGGTGTTCCTCAGCTTCGGCGCGCAGCACGCGGTGCACGGGGTCGACCCGTTCGGCTACCACCTGGTGAACGTGCTGCTGCACCTCGGGTCCGCGCTCATGCTGTGGCGGCTGCTCGCGGCGCTTCGGCTGCCGGGGGCCGCGCTCGCGGCGGCCCTGTTCGCGCTGCATCCCGTGCAGGTCGAGAGCGTCGCGTGGGTCACCGAGCGCAAGAACGTGCTGTCGATGGCACTCGCCCTCGGCGCGATGCTGGCCTGGGTGCGGTGGCTTCGCGCCGGGCAGGGGGGCGGCAGGAGCTGGTGGATCGCGATGGCGCTCTTCGCGTGCGCGATGCTGTCGAAGACCACGGCCGTCGCGGTGCCGGTGGCGATGGCGGCGGTTGCATGGTGGCAGCGTCCGGCCGGACGCGATGGCCGCGGCGTGGCGCGCGCGGTGGCCCCGTTCTTCGCCGTCGGCGTCGCCATGGGCCTCGCCACGGCGTGGATCGAGGCCACGCACGTCGGTGCGCGCGGCGCGGAGTTCGAGCGCGGCGCGCTGGAGCGGCTGCTGCAGGCGGCGCAGGCATGGTGGGCGTACGTGGGCCTGTGGGCGTGGCCCGCGGACCTGATGTTCGTGTACCCGCGCTTCGGCGGCCCGCCGTGGGCGGGCTGGGCGGCGCTCGCCGCCGGCTTGGCGGTGGCGCTCGGCTGCGCGATCGCCGCGCGGCGGGGCGCCCGCGGCCCGATGGTTGCGTTCCTTGCGTACTCGGCCGGGGTCTTCCCGGCACTCGGCTTCATCAACCTGTATCCGCTGCGCTTCGCTCCCATCGCGGACCACTTCCTCTACGTCGGGTCGGTGCCGCTTGCGGCCGGGACGGCGTGGATCGCGGTTTGGGCATGGGGTGCGCTGTCGCGTCGCGGCCTGCGTCCGGCGCTCGGCGCCGTGGCAGCCGCCGCGGTCTGCGCGCCGCTTGCGGCGCTGACCCACGGCCACTGCACGGCGTACCTGGACGAGGTGTCTCTCTGGCGCGTGGCGCTCGACCGGAACCCGGATGCGTGGCTCGCGGCACACAACCTGGCGCGCATCCTGATGCGCCGGTCGGAGGAACTTGCCGTGGCCGGCGACGGCGACGGGAGCGAGGCCGCCCTCGCGGAGGCGTCGACGCTGGTCGAGCGTGCGGCGGCGCTTGCCGGTGCGATCGAGATGCCGGTGCAGTCGAACCTCAGCGAGGTGCGCCGGCTGCAGCGGCGCCTGCCCGAGGCGCTGGCGGCGATCGAGGCGGGCATCGCCATCCAGCCTGCGGCGCCGGGTCCCCGCTGGCAGCGTGGCCGCCTGCTGGAGCTGCTCGGCCGCTTCGACGAGGCGGGCCCCGAGTACGTGCGCGCCGTGGAGGGCTCGCCGCGCGAGCCGATCTACCTGCGCGAACTGGTCCGCTGGCAGGCGAAGGCCGGGCGCATCGGCGAGGCGCGCGCGACCGCGGCGCGCATCGTCCTGCTCGACCCGCTCGACGCGGAGGCCGTGGCCAATTTGGGGGCGCTGGAGATGGAGCTGGGCGACCTTCCCTCGGCGCGTGCGCACCTGCGCCGGGCGGTGGGCATGGCGGACCCGGCGCTCGCCGTCACCGTGTCCGTGCGCCTGGTGCGTGCGCTGCTTGCGCCGCCCTCGGATGCGGCAGGCGTCGCCGAGGCCGAGGTGCTCGCGCGGGGACTGGTGCGCCTCACAGAGGGCGGGGACCCGATCGCGCTGGTGCTCCTCGCGCGCGCGCAGGCCGCGTCGGGGGATGCCGACGGTGCCCGCCGGTCGATCGCGTCCGCGGACATCCTCCTCGGGAAGTCGCCCCCGGAGGTGCGCGAGGCGGTGGCCGCGGACCGCGCCGCCGCCGCGGGCCTCATTCCGGGAGGGTGAGCCCGCCGCCGAGCACCATGCGCTCGCGGTCGTGCACGAACTGCTCCATGTAGAGGTCGTGGTAGGGGCCGCGGGCGCGCATGAGCTCCGCGTGCGTGCCCGACTCGACGATGCGCCCGCCGTCCACGAGCACGATCCGCGTGGCACGCCGGATGGTGCTCAGCCGGTGCGCGATCACGAAGGAGATGCGGTCGCGGAGGACGCGGTCGATGGCGCGCTGGATGGCGCGCTCGGTCTCGCTGTCGACGCTCGACGTGGCCTCGTCGAGGATGAACACGTCCGGGTCCTTGAGGAACGCGCGGGCCAGCGACACCAGCTGCCGCTGCCCGAGGCTGAGCCGCTCGCCTGCCTCGCCGACGACGAAGTCCCAGCCCTCCGGCACCGCGGACGCGATGGCATCGGCGCCGACCGCGGCGGCGGCGGCGCGCACCTCCTCGTCGGTGGCATCGAGCCGGCCGTAGCGGATGTTCTCGAGCAGCGAGGCGTTCCGCAGCCACGGCGACTGCTGGACCACCCCGAGCCTGCCCTGGTGCCACGCCAGCGGGCGCTCGCGCATGTCGACGCCGTCGAGCAGGATCCTGCCGGCCGTGGGTTCGTAGAAGCGCGCCGCGAGGTTGACGATGGTCGACTTGCCGGCGCCCGTCGGGCCGACCAGCGCCACCGTCTCGCCGGCGCGCACGTCGAGCGAGAAGCCCGAGAGCACCGGTTCGCCCTCGACGTACGCGAACGACACGCCCTCGAACGCCACCCGCCCGATGCGCCCGCGGCCGCCGTCGGGCGCCTCGCCGGGTGCGGGCCGTGCGCGCGCGATGCGGGCGGCCACGGCCGGCGAGTCGCGGATCCCGGGGACGGTGTCGATGAGCGACTGCACGCGCTCGGCGGCCGCCTGCGCCGAGAGCAGGTCGACGACGCGCTGCGACGCATCGATCACCGGCCACGTGAAGAGGAGCGCGTACTGCATGAAGGCCACGAGCGTTCCCGGGCCCATCGCGCCGTCGCCTGCGAGCAGGCCGCCGCGCCAGAGCGCGATGGCGACGCCGAGGAAGGACGCGCTCGTCACGATCGGCACGAAGACCGCCGACTGGAAGGAGTTCCGCACCGAGTGCCCCTCCATCTCCGCCGCCAGCGCGGCGAACTCGGCGTCGGCGTCGGGTTCGCGCGCAAGGCTCTTGGTGGTGCGCACGCCGTTGATGGACTCGCCGAGGTACGCCATGATGCGGGAGTTGCTGCGGCGCACCAGGCGTGAGCTGCGCAGCAGCCGTGCCTGGAAGAACGCCGCCATGGCCGCGAGCGCCGGCAGGAGCGCCAGCATCCACGCGGCAACCCGCCAGTCGAGCCACAGCATGCAGGCGGCGCTGAGGCCGACGATGGTGGTGGCCCAGAACGCGTCGAGGATCACCCACGGCGCGATGCCGCTCACCTTGCCGCAGTCGGCGGTGACGCGCGAGACGAGCCACCCCGCCGGGCGCCGGTCGAAGTAGCCGAAGTCCAGCTCCTGCAGCCTGGCGAAGGCGCGCTCGCGCATCCGGAAGGCGAGGCCCGCGCTCACGCGGCCCGCGCTCCGGATGAACGTGGCGACGCCGATCGCGAAGCCCGCGGCCATGGCGCCCCAGGCGGCGGCGATCCACCAGAAGCGCGGCGTGATGCCGTTGGCGACCGCCTCGTCGATCAGCGCAGCGTTGACGAGCGGCCGCGTCGCCTCGATGGCGGCGATGGCGATGCCGCCGCCCACGAGCAGCACCGCGGACGTCCGCTCCTCGAGCGCCGTCCGCAGGATCCCGCGCCAGAGCCGCAGGGAGATCCGCGTCGATGCGGGTGCGTCGGGGTCCTCCGTGTGCGCGCTCATGCCGCACCCCCGGCAGCCGCGGTGCGCTCCTCGTCCTCGAGCTCCGACTGGATGGACCAGAGTCGGCGGTACAGCCCGTCGCGCGCTGCGAGCTCCGCATGCGTGCCCTGGTCCGCGATGCGGCCGCCGTCGAGCACCACGATCCGGTCCGCCGCCGCGAGCGTCGACAGCCGGTGCGCCACCACGATGGTCGGGCGCCTGCCGCGCCGCATCCGCATGGCGTCGAGGATGCGGCGCTCGGTGCCAGAGTCCACGGCGCTGAGCGAGTCGTCGAGGAGCAGGATGTCCGCGTCGCGGAGAAGCGCGCGCGCGATGGCGAGCCGCTGGCGCTGGCCGCCCGACAGCGTGATGCCGCGCTCGCCGACCACGGTGTCCCATCCCCGCACGAAGCGCTGCACCGAGTCGTGCACGGCGGCGCACTCCGCTGCCTCCGCGAGCGCGGGTTCCGGCGTCGCGGGCCGGACGATCGCCACGTTCTCGCGGATGGTGCGCGAGTAGAGGAAGGGCGGCTGCAGGACGCTTGCGATCCGCGCCCGCAGCCGCGCCCGCCCGATCGCGCGGATGTCGGTGCCGCCGATGGTGATGCGCCCGGCATCCGGGTCACGCAGCCGCAGGAGCAGCGAGAGCAGGGTGGACTTCCCGCATCCGCTCGGCCCCATCACGGCGAGCGTCTCGCCCGGCCCGACCTCGAGGTCGATGCCGTCGAGGACCGCGCCGCCGCCGGGATACGCGAAGCGGATGCCCTCGAAGCGCACCGCGCCCTCCGGCAGCGGATGCGGGGCTTCGTCGCCGACGGCATCCGCGGCGTCCTCCGCGGGGGTGTCGAGGATCTCCTGGAGCCGCTCGATGGCCACGGTGGCCTTTCCGAGGTCCGCGAGCATGCGCCCGAGGTGCCGGATGGGCCAGATGTACATGTTGGTGGCGAACAGGAAGAAGAAGAAGTCGCCGGTGCCGAGCGAGCCGCCCGCCACGAGCGACAGCCCCGCGACGAGGACGAGCAGCAGCTGCCCGAGGCAGGTGAGGTCGCTCAGCGCCCAGAACCGCGCGAGGCCGTCGAAGAGCCGCACGTCGGCATCGCGGTGCTCGGCGTTGCGCCGGCGGAACTGGGCCTGCTCGAACTCCTGCCGTCCGAATGCGCGCACCACGCGGATGCCGGCCACGTTCTCCTGCGCCCTCGCCGTGAGGCGGCCCTCGGCCTCGTCCTTCGCCCGGAAGCGCTCGCTGACCGTCCGGAAGTAGAGGCCCGCGAAGGCGATCACCGGAATCGCGAGCACCGTCGACGCGATCGCCATGCGCCAGTCGATGGCCGCCATCAGCGGGACGGCGATGGCCAGCAGCAGGAGCGAGCGGCCCATTTCCCCGAGCTGCGACGCGAGGATGCCCTGGACGGTGTCCACGTCGCTGGTGGCCCGCTGCAGGAGGTCGCCGCTCTCGTGGCGGTCGAAGAATGCGACGGGCAGGCGCACGAGCCGCGCGTGCACGCGCTCGCGCAGGCGGCGCACCGCCCGCTGCGCGGCCACGGCCATCATGCGCCCGCGGAGCACCGTCAGCACGCCGGCGGCGACCGCCGCCGCAGCGATCGCCGCGGCCGGTCGCCATGGCTCGGCGCGCACCGCGTCCGCGCCACCGAGCGACCCCAGCACGGCGCGCGCCACCGGGCCGGGGCCCTCGGCGCCGGGCGCGAACACCCCGTCGATCACCGCCTGCGGCACGAGCGGCACCACGTACTGGCACGCGGCCGCGGCGGCCTGCAGCGCGATGGCGCCCGCGAACAGGCCGCGGTCCTCGCCGAGGATGCGCCACAGCTCGCCGAGTCGGGCGAGCGATCGCGCAGGGGGGTGCGGGGTCGGGGAGGGCACCGGTGGAAGATAGGTGAGTCGCGCGGCACGGCTGGTGGCGTGCCGCGGGCGCCGCGGGATTGAGTCAATCCATCGGCGCGGAAATTGCCGCCAAAGTGACCAGGAACGGATTTACGGCGCGGGTATGCCGTACTCGGCGCACTCGCCGAGGTCCTCCGCGATGCGCAGCAGCTGGTTGTACTTCGCGGTGCGGTCCGTGCGGGCGGGGGCTCCCGTCTTGATCTGGCCGCAGTTGGTGGCCACCGCGAGGTCGGCGATCGTGGTGTCCTCGGTCTCGCCGGAGCGGTGCGAGAGGATCGCGCGGTAGCCGTTGCGCATGGCCATGTTGACCGCGTCGAAGGTCTCGGTGAGCGTGCCGATCTGGTTCACCTTCACCAGGATCGCGTTGCCGCAGCCCTGCTCGATGCCCTTGCGCAGGAACGCGGGGTTGGTGACGAACAGGTCGTCGCCGACGAGCTGGACCCTGCCGCCGAGCGAGTCGGTCAGCGCCTTCCAGCCCTTCCAGTCGTCCTCGGCCAGCCCGTCCTCGATGGAGCGGATCGGCCACTTGCGGCACCACTTCTCCCAGAGGGCGATCATGTCCTCGCTCGACGCGACGCGCTTGGGGTCGCTCTTGAAGAAGCGGTACCCCTTCTTCTTGACGGCCCTGGCCTCGTTGGCGAGCTCGCTCATGGCCGGGTCGAGGCAGATCACGACCTGGCGCCCGAGGTCGTAGCCGGCCTTCTCCACGGCCTCGGCGATCACCTCGCACGCGGCCTCGTTGCTCGGGAGGTTCGGGGCGAAGCCGCCCTCGTCGCCCACCGCGGTGGACAGTCCCTTGTCGTGCAGCACCTTCTTCAGCGCGTGGTAGCACTCGACGCCCGCTCGCAGGGCCTCCTCGAACGCGGCGAAGCCGGTCGGCTGGATCATGAACTCCTGGAAGTCCACGCTGTTGTCGGCATGCTTGCCGCCGTTGATGATGTTGAGCATCGGGGCCGGCAGCCTGCGCGCGCCCGCGCCGCCGAGGTAGCGCCACAGCGGCATGCGGCTCGCCGCAGCCGCCGCGTGCGCCGCGGCCATGCTCACGCCGAGGAGTGCGTTGGCCCCCAGCTTGCCCTTGTTCGGCGTGCCGTCGAGCTCGATCATCGAGCGATCGATCGCGGCCTGGTCGCGCGCGTCCATGCCGAGCACGAGCGGCGCGATGCGGGTGTTGACGTTGCCCACGGCCCTTGACGTGCCCTTGCCGAGCCAGCGCTTCCTGTCCCCGTCGCGGAGCTCGACGGCCTCGTGCTCGCCGGTCGAGGCGCCGCTCGGGACGATGGCGCGGCCCGCGGCGCCGCCCTCGAGCGCGACCTCGCACTCGAGCGTCGGGTTTCCGCGGGAATCGAGGACCTGCCGGGCGTGGACGGACGTGATCTCGAACATGCGTGGCTCCTTGGAAGGGCGCGCATGATAGGTCCCCCGGGGCCCGCCGGCATCAGCCGCGGATGGCGTCCCAGACGTCGCGCACCACCCAGCTCATCGCCTCCATGGCCGCGTCGGTGCGGCTGGCCAGGTGCGGCGCCAGGTGCGCGTTGGCAAGCCCGAGCAGCGGATTGTCCGCGGTGACAGGCTCAGGATCGTGCACGTCGAGGAGCGCCAGCATGCCCGGGTTGGCCCGCAACGCGCCCGCGAGCGCGCGGTGGTCCACCACGAAGCCGCGGCTCGTGTTGATGAACACCGCGTCGGCGCGCATGCGGGCGAGCAGCGCCGCGGACACGAACCCCCGGTTCGACGCGCGCCCGTCGACGTGCACCGAGATGACGTCGCTCGACTCGAAGAGCTCCTCGACGCCGACCGGGCGGGCACCGTTCCAGTGCTCCTGCGGGATCGCGGCGGAGTCGTTGAACACCACGTCGAAGCCGATCGCGCGCATCACCTGCGCCACGCGCCGGCCGATGCGGCCGAGACCGAGGATGCCCAGGCGCAGCTCGTTCATCTGCCGGTGCGCGACCACCTCGGCGCGCAGCTCGTCCCAGCGCGCACGGCTGACGGCCGCGTCGAGGAAGGCGCGCGGCCGGAGCGCGTCGCAGACGAGGCAGGTGACGTACTCGACCACGGCCTGCGTGTTGGCGTCGGGCGTGCTGAAGACGCGGATGCCGCGTCTCGCGCAGGCCTGCATGTCGACGTTGTCCAGGCCGACGCCGGCGCGGCCCACGGCGCGCAGGGCCGGCAGGCGCGCCAGGAGCGCCTCGTCGACCGCGGTGTACGTGCGGATCACCAGGCCCTGCGCCACGGGCGCGGCATCGGCGAAGGCCGGGGTGCCGGGCGCGGCAACCACCAGGTCGGCCCGCTCCGCCAACCATCCCGCGGCCGCCTCCGAGAGGTGTTCGGTCTGGATGACGATGGGCCGGGTGGTCATGGGGATCAGGGTAGGCAGCCGCCGGGGGCCTCGCGGGGCGGTCCGGACGCGGAAATCCGCCGGGAACTCGCCAACTTCCCGAACGATCCGCTTGCCCGGTGCCTATGAAGACCGCATCCTTGGATCGTCAAGGCCCCCCGGCGCCGGGGGGTGTCCTTGCCGACCGACGCTCTCAGCCATGCAGACCCGAGCCCCCGCCTTCCTCGTCGCGATCGCGATCGCAGCCTCCGCCCAGGCCGACGACGTCGGCATCCTCGCGCTCCGTGCCAGGCTCGGCGCGGCCGCGCCCACGGGCGCGAACGTGTCCGTCGGGCACGTCGAGGCGCAGGAGTCGGTCGGCAACTTCGGCCCCAACCGGTCGCTTGCGGAGTTCGCGGGGAAGGCCTTCACCGACATGAGCGGCTCGTCCGGCTCGAGCGGACATGCCACCTTCGTGGGGCAGAACATGTACGGCAGCGTCACCAGCATCGCGCCGGGGATCCCGCGTGTCTGGGTGTACGAGGCGGCCTCGTTCGCACAGGGTGCTTCGCTGAACACCGGCAGCGGGCTCGGCCCGCTCAACCCGCCGGGCGGCACCAGCCCGGTGCGCATCTTCAACCACAGCTGGATCGGGTCGTTCGGCTCCGCGGCGCTCGACAACGAGGTGCTGCGCCGCGCGGACTTCGCGATGAACCGCGACGACACGCTCTTCGTCTGCGGCGAGAACAACGGTGCCGGCAGCGCCATGCAGCCGCTCATGTCGGTGTCCTACAACGGCATCGCGGTCGGCCTGGTGTCAGGCGGACACAGCGCGGGCGATGTCCCCGCGGGCAACGACGGCAGCGGCCGCATGAAGCCCGAGCTGGTGGCGCCCGGGCAGTTCACGAGCTTCTCGACGCCGGTCGTCAGCGCCGCCGCGGCGCTCATGTACGAGACCGCGGCCACTGCACCGTATTCCACCAACGCCAACCGTCGCAAGGGCGTCACCGTCAAGAGCGCGTTGCTCTGCGGCGCCGCCCACGCCGCCGCGTGGCAGAACGGTGCGCCGGCCACCGGCCCGAGCCGCGGCATCACGTCCCGGCCGCTCGACCCGGTCTTCGGGGCGGGGACCGTCAACGTGGATCGAGCCCACCGGATCATCACCGCCACCGAGTCGCTCGGAAGCGGCACCGCCGCATCGGCCGCGTCCGGGGTGGCGCAGCCGCTCGTGGGATGGGACCACGAGACCTACGGCGTGGGCACCCAGCGCCACTACCGGATCAACGTCCCGAGCGCGTGCGATGCGTCCTTCCTGGTGACATGGAACCGCGTGCCGAGCACCGCCTGGACCTCGCCGACGGCGCCCCCGGCGATGAACCTCCGGCTCGAGCTCCGCAAGGTCATCGGCGGCACCGTCACGTCGATCACCGGCGGTGCCGGCATCGGCGTGTTCGCCGGCGGCAACGTGGTCAGCACGAGCGCGGTCGACAACATCGAGCACCTCTATGTCCGGGGCCTGCAGCCGGGCAGCTACGTGCTGACCGTGGCCCGCGAGGACTCGCTCGTCACCACCGCCGGGGCCACGGTGGCGTGGCTCGTCGATGCCGCGGCGCCGTCGGGCGACCTCGACGGCAACGGCACCGTCGACGGCGCTGACCTGGGCCTGCTCCTCGGTGCATGGGGCACCCCCGGCCCCGGCGACCTCGACGGCAACGGCACCGTGAACGGCGCCGACCTCGGCCTCCTCCTCGGCTCCTGGACCTGAACTCCCCGGCGCGTCGACGCGTGGGTGCCTCCCCGTGCCCGCCGTGAACGCGTGCGTTCCCTAGACTCCTCGCCCGGATGCACGGGCGCGCGCGCAGCCATGTCCTGCTTGCCGTGCTGATGGCCTGCCTGGCCGCGGGGCTTCTCTACCCGATCGCGCTGACGATCGGCGGCGCGTTCCGCTCCGACGACGGCTCGTTCACGCTCCACCACGTTCGATCGGTGTTCGAGGAGGCGTCAACCCGGCGGGGCCTGCTCAACTCGGCGCTGATCGCCGTCCTGACCACCGCAGCCGCGACGGCGCTCGCGGTGCCGGTGGCGGTGCTGGTCTCGCGCTTCGCGTTCCCGGGTCGGTCGCTGCTGCGGCCGCTCCTCCTCGTTCCGCTGGTGCTGCCGCCCTTCGTCGGGGCCATCGGGGTGCGGCACCTCCTCGGGCGCGCAGGCGCGGTGAACGCGCTCATCGGCACCGACATCGACTGGCTGGGGCAGGGCGGCCTGCCCGCGATCGTGGCGATGGAGGCGGTGTCGCTCTTCCCGGTGCTCTACCTGAACGTGGCGGCGGCGCTCGCCAACGTCGACCCCGCACTCGAGGAATCCGCGCGCTGCATGGGCGCGGGACCATGGGCCCGGTTCCGCCGCGTGACGCTGCCGCTCGTCCGCCCCGGGCTGTTCGCCGGGGCGACCATCGTCTTCATCTGGAGCTTCACGGAGCTCGGCACGCCGCTGATGTTCGAGTTCTACGACGTCACCAGCGTGCAGATCCTGAACGGGATCCGGGAGGTTGAGGCAAGCCACCGCCCGTACGCGCTCACTGCGGTCATGCTGGCCTGCAGCGTGGCCATCTACGCGCTCGGCAAGGCGGCGTTCGGGCGCTCGGCCGCGGCGATGCAGGGCAAGGCCACCGTTCGGCGGCAGGAGGTCGAGCTCTCGGGCTGGCGCGCCGCCGGTGCGTCCTCCGCGCTGGCCGCGGTGGCGGCGGTGGCCGTGCTGCCCGCGGTCGCCCTCATCCTTGCCGCCGTGACGGTGCCGGGGCAGTGGTACCGCTCGGTCCTGCCGCAGTCGTTCACGCTGGCGCACTTCGGGCAGGCCCTCAGCCACCCGCTCTCGGCGGGCAGCATCCGCAACTCGCTCCTGCTCTCGGCCGTCGCCACGGCGCTGGCGCTCGGGGTGGGGTTCCTCTCCGCGCGTCTCCTCGTGCGTGCGCGGCTGCGTGCGGCGTGGGCGCTCGATGCGCTCGTGATGCTGCCGCTCGCGGTGCCGGGCCTGGTGCTGGCGTTCGGGTACGTGGCCGCCAGCCTGCGCTGGCCGTTCGGCGGCCCGGAGGCGCCGCTGGGGGGCGTGGCCAGCATCCTCGGCGCCGCGCCGCGGCCGTTCGCGTTCCTGGCAGTGGCCTACGCGGTGCGCCGTCTTCCCTACGTGGTCCGCAGCGCTGCTGCGGGGCTGGAGCAGACGAGCGAGGAACTCGAGGAGGCGGGCAGGGTGGCCGGCGGGTCGCGGGCGCGGGTGCAGTGGCGCATCACGGTGCCGCTGGTGGCCGCCAACCTGGTGGCGGGCGCGCTCCTTGCCTTCAGCTTCAGCATGCTCGAGGTGAGCGACAGCCTGGTGCTTGCGCAGCGCGAGGCCGACTACCCGGTGACGAAGGCCATCTTCACCATGTACGAGCGCCTCGGCGACGGGCCCGGGATCGCAAGCGCCCTCGGCGCGTGGGCCATGGCCCTGCTGGCGGTGACGCTCCTCGGGGCGACGGTCCTCCTCGGGACGCGGATGGGCGCCTTGTTCCGGGCCTGACACTTTGCGCGCCCGAGGGGAGGGAGGGTTCCTATACTTATTGCCCCATGCCGTACACCCTCCAGCCCGACCACGGCTACGGTCTTGAAGTCGAGGAG
>VGXR01000053.1 GCA_016873255.1 Planctomycetota bacterium | reverse complement strand
GGATCCGCGGCCATCGAGCGCTAGCGGGACGCGCTCGCCGAACTTGCTCATCCAGCCGATCTGCCGAGCAGGCACGCCGGCCATGAGCGCGAAGGGCTTCACGTCCCGGTTGACCACCGCGCCCGCGCCGATGAAGGCATGCTCGCCGACTGTCACGCCGCACACGACGGTGCAGTTGGCGCCGAGGGTCGCCCCGCGGCGGACCACGGTGTCCCGGTACTCATCCTTGCGGGTGACGGCCGAACGCGGGTTGTAGACGTTGGTGAACACCATGCTCGGGCCGCAGAACACGTCGTCCTCGAGCGTCACGTTGTCGTAGACCGACACGTTGTTCTGGATCTTGACGTTGTCGCCGATCACCACCCGGTTGCCCACGAAGACGTTCTGCCCGAGCGAGCATCGCGCGCCGATCCGCGCCCCGCCGCAGACGTGCACGAAGTGCCAGATTCGGGTGCCGGCGCCGACCTGCGCACCGGCATCAACGATCGCGGAAGGATGGACGGTGAACGCAGGCAAGGCGGCCCCGGAGGCACTCATCGCGTCACCGCCTCGACCTGCTGGCACATGGGGTGAAAGTCGCCGGCGAGCGGCGCGAGCTGGCAGCCGCGGATCTGCTGCACGATCTCGATGGAGGCGCAAGCGTCGCGCAGCCCGTATCCGCGCCCGGCGAGGATCTCCCGGTAGCTCAGCGTGTGGAGGTCGGTGAACCCATCGCTGAACTCGAGCTCGGCGCCGCCCACGGTGATCGACCGGAAGGTCCGCTGCCCCTTGGCGCGCTGGGCCTCGGGCAGGTGCTCCGCGTTCACCGACAGGAACCAGCGCACGCGCGCCCGCTCCAGCTCCAGCACGCCGGACGCGCAGTCCTCCTGGCGCCGGTGCACCGTCGAGGCGCGCATGCCGCCGAAGATCCAGCCGAGCATGTCGAAGAAGTGGACGCCGATGTTGGTGGCGATGCCGCCCGACCGCTCGAGGTTGCCCTTCCAGCTGCGGTGGTACCACTTGCCGCGCGAGGTGATGTAGGTGACGTCGACGTCCACGCGGCCTCCGGACGCCCCGGCATGGCGGTCGCGCAGCGCGATGATGGCCGGGTGGTGCCGCAGCTGGAGGATGGTGTGCACCCGGCGCCCGCTCTCCGCCTCGATCGCCGACAGCGCGTCGACGTTCCAGGGGTTGAGGACGATGGGCTTCTCGCAGATCGCGTGCGCCCCGTTGCGGAGCGCCATGCGGATGTGCGCGTCGTGCAGGAAGTTCGGCGAGCAGATGGAGACGAAGTCCACGCCCTGCCCCTCTCGGTACAGCTTGTCGAGGTGGCGGTCGAAGCGCTCCGGCTCCGTGAAGAAATCGCACTCCGGGAAGTACGAGTCCATGATGCCCACGTTGTCGTGCGGGTCGAGGGCGGCGACCAGCGTGTTCCCCGTCTCCTTGATGGCCTTCAGGTGCCGGGGGGCGATGAAGCCGGCGGCACCCACCAACGCGAAGCGCCGGCCGAGGGGCGAGGGAGCGTCTTGCATCCGACGGAGGATAGCGGTGCGCGACGGCGATCATGCGGCGGGCCTGCGTAGACTGCGGGCTCCGTGCCCGTCGCCTGGATCGTCAACCACTACGCCGGCGGCCCCGGGATCGGCACCGGATGGCGGCACTGGGAGATCGGCCGACGGTGGGCGCGCCGCGGGGTCAGGGTGCGCATCTTCACGGCGTCCACGCGCATCGGCGGGTCACGGTGCCCGCACCGGACCGGGACCCGGGAGATCGAGGGCGTGCGGTTCGACTTCCTTCCCGCGCGGGCGTACCGCGGCAACGGCCTCGGGCGCGCGGCCAACATGCTGCAGTTCGCGCGCCGGTCCGCGGCAGCCATGGAAGCCGCGCGCGCGGCCGGCGAGCGCCCCGACGTGATCATCGCCTCCAGCCCGCAGCCCCTCGCGTGGCCGGCGGCGGCGCGCGCGGCCCGGCGCATGGGCGTGCCGCTCGTGCCGGACATCCGCGACGCGTGGCCGGAGTCGCTGCGGGACCTGGCCGGCTGCGGGCCGCTGAACCCCCTTGTGCTGGCGTCCCGATGGTCGCTGCATGTGGCCTTGCGCCATGCGGCCATGGTGATGTCGCCGCTCGCCAACATCGGGCTTCACCTTCGCGAGCATGGCTTCGGCGCCGTGCCATGGATGCACGTGCCCAACGGCATCACCATGCCGGTCGATGACGCGACGGCTCTCCCGGAGCGGGCGGAAGACTTCATTGCGCGTTCGCGCACCGAAGGACGCCGCATCGTGCTCTATGCGGGCGCCATGGGCGGGCCGAACGCGCTCATGGATCTGATCCGGTCAGTTCGACGACTGCCCGACCATGTCAGGGCCCGCCTCGCGTTCCTGATGATCGGATCCGGTACCGAACGCGCAGCGCTGGAGCGAGTCTGTCCCGAGGTCAGGCCCATCACGCTCGACTTCCTGGGAGAACTTGAGCAGCCGGCAGTGCAGGCGATCGCGCGACGATGTGACGCGGGCGTCGTCCTCCGGACGCCGCACGCGGTGTACCGGTTCGGGACCTCTCCCCAGAAGCTTCCCATGTATCTGGCCTGCGGCCTGCCCGTGATCTGCTCCTCGACCGATCCTTCCGACACGGTGGCCCGAAACCGGCTTGGATGGTGGGTCCCGGCGGGCGACATCACCGCGCTCGCCGCGGCCATCGACGCCTTCGTGACCATGAGGGAGCAGGATCGCCTGGCGCTGTCCCGCTCCTGCGAGCGTCATGCAGCTCGCGAGCTTGCGTGGGACGCGATTGCGGACCGGCTGCTCGAGCGGCTTCCGATGGGGGGCCCGGGCGCGGCCGTTCCATGAGAAGTCCCGGGCGCCGGTGCAACGGGACTGCAGGTCGTCGATGCCCACCGGTTCCGCAACGGTCATGCGTCTCATGAGCTCGCACGGCTTGCGACCACCCAGCGTCACCCAAAGGACCCGCCGAGAGACGGTTGACCCTGATGCCGGCGGTTCTCAGCCCGCGACATCCGACTTGCGAAGGGCGTACCCCAAGGAGTCAAAGTCGCGCCGGTAGAGATCGCGGATGATCGACTCCGTCTCGGCGGTGAGGAACGCACTCGTCTTCGGAAAGCACAGTCGCCCGCGCTCGTCGAAAGGCAACACCTGCCGCAACGCCCCCAGATCCATCCCCGCAATGTCCAGCGGAGTCGCGTCTTGGACCCGCGGGGTGACGGATGCACGTCGCACCCTTGCAACGAGTCCGAATGAGCGGGCAATCGCGTTCAGGTCACTTTCGAGGGTCTCGGTTCGAATGAACCCCGAGACAGGCAGCCTGAGCCGGTGCCAATCCTGAGCCGACTGCCGGCGCCAGTGCAGGTCGCAGGAATCAAGATCGACTCCCTTCAGGTACTCAAGGAAACCACGGAAGGACACCCGCCGTTCGGAGTCCATCGCGGGATGCTGCTGGCAAATGCCGTTCCACTGCGGCGACTCCCGCTCGAGAAGCAGGTGATAGGAGCTCACAATCCGGTCGAACGGATCCCGACACACGACGTACTTGGCCACAGACTTATCGCCGTAGAGGGCCTGAAGTTCCGACGGAGAGATCTCGCGTTCCGACTGCCAGGCAACACGCAGCGCATGCGCCGACTTGCTCTTGAGCTGGCCACCCAGCCCGATGGCCTCGAAGAACCATGCAAGCAACGTCGTGCTGCCGCAGCGGGGGGTCCAGAACAGGATGAAGCGACCGGACGGATCGATGAGCGGCAAGTGCTTCGGAAGTTGCGTGAGAGCAGCGACGGTGGTCATGCCGGCATCCTAGAAGGGATGCACGATCCAGCGCCCGCTTCCATCACTTCTCCCGGACGAATGTCGCGGATGCACACCGTATCATCGCCACGGAGGATCACCCGGCCCGACCCGGACACGGCATGGCCCCTGGGGACGAGAACGGCCAGCCCCTCGATCGGGGAGTTGCCGGTGTTCCGAATGATCCACGTGCCCGCCGCGGATGGATAGATATCCACGTCCTTGATCGACTCGACGTACGTGCACCAGCGCCGGATGGTCGTCGGGA
Organism: Planctomycetota bacterium; assembly: GCA_016873255.1. Lineage (GTDB taxonomy): Bacteria > Planctomycetota > Phycisphaerae > Phycisphaerales > SM1A02 > UBA966. The sequence continues at coordinate 12,709 of VGXR01000053.1, read as the reverse complement.
GCAGCAGGCCCATATCTCGTCGCTTCGCGATCTCACGAAGCGACCCCTCGAATCGCGTTGTCGTCCTCCAGTGTCCCTCGGACGCCCGCTCGATGAAGTACGGCGGCGAGTCCGACGTCGTGACGTACGCCGGATAGGCGTGCATGATGGCAACCCCTTGATCATCGATGAGCTCATCGAGTTCCGCCGCATTGACCACCGAGAAGTCGCTGCCCGCTGACGACGGCCAGATCCACAACGTCCCCGTCTCCGGGGGATGCTGCCACATCAACGGTGTCACGGCCCAGTCACCGACTCGGGTTTGCTGGATGCTGAGGCCGCAACGGTACAGTTCGCTGGCGTCCTCCGACGCAAAGGTCCAGCAGTATCGCAAGCCGTACCGGGCGAGCAGGTCGCCGATGTAATGCGGCTGGTCCGGCACCATTCCCAGCGCCGAGACGCCGTTGTGGATCACCGAGCAGCTGTGGTCGATCCACACGCGGGCGTCGTACCTCTCCGCAAGGGACTTGATGGCCCGTTCGTTCGCCGCCCGAGTGGAATTGTCGGGCTGCGGAGAGTGAAGCCCGATGTCCCAGCCAAGACGATGCAGGCTCGCGCACAGCTCCGCAAAGTCCGGATCGCCGAGGATGGACGCCTGCGGCCCTGCTGAACCCGCGACCGGCCTGTTGGTTGGATTCGCATGGAAGACCGTCTTCGTCACCGGCACGCCGCTGCCGACGAATCCCCCGGTCGCCTCGGATGGATCCGCGATCCGGCTGCTCCCAAAGCAGACGGCGCGATGGGTCTGGATCGACGTGTTGTCCGCATGCTCCGTCCAGATGAAAGCGGCGGGATACCCGTCCGGGACATGGTGCAACCTGGGTCGTGCCGCAGCCATCTGCTCGGGGAGGACATGCAGCACGATCTCGCGGACCTCTTCCTCGCCTGCTGAACGCCGTGTCCAGTGCCTGCAGTCGATGATCGCACCACCCGTGCCCGTGTTGATGGATGCGGGACCGAGAACCTGATAGTGCCGGTGCATCCGAGCATCGTCCAGCACCATGTCCAGCGCAAATCGATCGCCTGCCCAAAGCAGATCCCCGCGGCGCACCATCAGGCCGGATCCCGGCCGGAGCTCACACCGGACCTCCACGACGGTCGCACGTACTGCTTCATCGAACACGAAGGACTCCACCTCACGTTCCTGCGGACTCGCTTCCGCATGCGCCAACGCGTTGCCTTGCGCATCTCGGGCCACGATTTCCACATGTCGAGGCCTTGAGTCCCGGTGATGCCACATCAGGCGGACCCCCGCCACGCGCTGGGCGGTGCCGGACACCAACTTGAAGGCGGCAGTGCCCCCGATGCCCGGACTTGAGGCGTACTGGAAGGGATCTGCCGACAGCATGGATGCGACGCCATAGGGATCTCGGCGAAAGGGCGTGATCGCCTGGGCTTGCACCGAGGAGCGTGAGTGCAGCTCCAGAGCAGCGACCTGTCGACCACCGAAGACGACGAGTTCCTTGCCCAACCCCGCGGGGAACGCGCATCCCTGGTCCCCAAGCCAGTACTGGCTCTGAAAGGGCGCCCGATCGATCCGCCGATTCTTGCGAAAGACCCGAGCGAGAGGGCCTAGCAAGGTCGCTTGAAGGTGCTCTCTCTCCACAAGGCAGTCACGCAGCCAGCGACGACGCACGCGAATCGTGAAGCGGTCCGGGTCTCGATCCGCCTGCGCCTCGATCGCCCACTCAACCGCGCGACCCGCGGCCACGCCCCTTGCCACGCCCGAGCCTGCCGGCTCGATGGACAGTTCCGGCTCCTCCGGCGGCAATCGCTTCAGCAAGAGATTGCCCCGAGCTCCCCGGAAGTCCGGTGCCGACACCGGCGGATGAAACTCGACTCGGTTCCCCTCGATGGCAACGACGGAAGCAGGATGGACCTTGGGGTAGTTGCCCCGTCCGAAGCGGAACTCGTTCCGCAGCTCGATGGCGTCGCCACGACCCAGGCCGCTTGCATCATGAATCTCCACGGACCCTTGCCCGGGAGACAGCCCGGACCGCACGAAACCGGCGACCACCGCTCGATGGGTGACTTGGCCGATTCGCAGGGACGGGCATCCATCAACCACGAGGTCCATGAAGGCTCCCGCGAGAGCCACGCCGAGCCCTTCGACCCTGCTCACCGGGACTCCCTCGCGTACCTCGAGACGACGCTCGCCGGATCTCCGTCATCGACCACCCGCCCGGACCGGATGTAGACAGCCCGATTGCAGTGCTTCGTGACGAAGCCAAGATTGTGCGTCACGATCACCTGGCACGCTGCCCGGCCGAGCAGCTCGTGCAGCGCCCGCGCACTCTTGCGCTGGAACTGCAGATCACCCACGCTGAACACCTCGTCGATGAGCAGGATGTCCGGCTGCATCGCCAGCACGATCGAAAAGCTGACCCGGCTGATCATGCCGCTAGAGTAGTACTTCATCGGGACGCGCATGTGGTCGCCGATCTCCGCGAACTCCGCGATCATGGGGATCTTCCGCTCGAGCTCGCGCTTGGGGAGTCCGAGAATGAGCCCGTTCAGCCGGATGTTGTCAATGCCTGACAGCCGGTTGTCGAATCCAGTGCCGAGCGACAGCAGCGTGGACACCTTTCCGAAGGTCTCGACCCGCCCGCGGTCCGGGTGGTAGATGCCCCCAATCGTGCGGAGCAGCGTGCTCTTGCCGCTGCCGTTGGGACCGATGACGCCGACGATGTCCCCCTCGCGAACCTCGAGGGACACGCCCTTGACGGCCTCGAAATACTGTGGGGGCTTCCCCTTCAGGAACCGTCTCCCAAGTTCGCGCGCCTTCGCCCCGATGGTCGTCGTGCGGTCGTAGGACATCCGGAACCGGACCATCACGTCGTCGAGGATGACCTTTGTTGCCGGCATGGTTCAGAAGGACTTGGTGATGGCGGGGGTGAGGCGGCGGTACAGGACGTGCGCCACGACCACCGAGGCGGCGAGGAAGACGGCGGTGACCGCGATCGGCTCGGCCCCGGGCGGATCGCCGCCCACGAGCGACCACTGCAGCAGCGAGAAGAGCGACGCGACGGGGTTCAGGAGGTAGAGCTCGCGCAGCGGGAGCCCCCAACGCTCCTCGGGCACGAACGAGACCGGATAGACGACCGGTGACAGGTAGAGGAGCAGCCTCAGGGCGATGGCAGCCAGGTTCTGGAGGTCGCGGAAGAACACCGTCAGCAGCCCCAGGATCAGGCTCCAGGACCACGCGGCCACGAGCAGCGCCGCGAGGCACGCTGGGTACCAGGCCAGGTGCGTGCCGGCGGACGGTCCCTTCCACAGGTAGACGGCCGCGAAGATGACCAGGCTGATCGCGAAGTTGTGCAGGTGCTTGAAGAAGGTGACCGCCGAGAACACCATGGGCTCGATGGCGACCTGCATGAGGAGGCCCTCCTGCCCCAGGATGCTGCGGCACGAGCCGAGCAGCGCTTTCTGGAAGAACAGGTAGTGCGACAGGCCGACCATGATGAACACGAAGGGGTGCATCCCCCCGACGTCCGCGCGCCGGAACACCACGGCGACCAGGAAGTAGTAGATCGCCATGTGCGCGAGCGGCTCGAGCACCATCCATGCGCGCCCCACGACCGTCTTGAAGACCGCCCCGACGGTGTCCCGCTCGATCATGAAGCGGATGAAGTCGCGATGCCGCCACACCGACGAATAGGCACGAACCGCGTTCACGCTGCCACCTCCTGCGCCCGGGACACGCCGCGCACCTCCTCGACCTCGAGCAGCTCCTCGGCGAGCAGCACGCCCGCCTGCCGCACGCAGAGCCGCACCTGCCCGCGCACGTGCGGTGGAAGCGTCACCTCGATCTCGTCACCCGCCACCACCCGGCACGAGGCCTCGCCGCCCGCTCCCGCGGGGTCGGCGCGCCAGTCCGCCGATTCGGCGCCGGTGAAGCCGATGCCCAGCACCCGCGCGACGGGCCTGTCCGCCGCCAGGATCCGGGGCGTCACGGCCTCGACGCGGGCGCCACCCTCGGCGTGCTCGTTGGCAAGCGCTTCCGACAGCAGCTCCCGCTCGAGCGACGCCACCGCGTCCTGCCCGTCGGCGCGCTCGTCGATCGCGCGCACGATGGCGCCGCGGATCGCCGCGGGCGCACTCAGCGGAACGCGCCCCTCACCCGTGCAAAAGCTCAGTGTCCACCGCCGCATCGCATGCCGCGAACGAGCACGTCCGCCGCCGCCGCTGATGTCGCACATCCAGATGAGGTTGGTCTCGTGATAGGTCTCGTCGTACCGAGCGATCCGGCCGACGCCGCCGGGGATGACCGCGTTGGCATCGAACTCCACGGTGCCGCCAGCGCTGCGCGCCCCGACCTCGACGGCGGGCAGCTCGGCGCGACGCCGGCCGCACGCCACGGACAGCGCAACGGCACCGCGGCCCGCAATGCTCCAGCGAAAGCAGATCCTGTGGGGCGCCTCGGTGCGTGCAAGGCGAGCATCGCGGTTGCCGTCAAGCGTCAGCGCGAACGAGGCCGGCCGGCCCGACATGATCACGGAACCGCCCTCGAGCCTGCACTCGTTCCGTTCGAGGGAATCGGCGAAGGCGGACACCAGGTCCAGCTTGCTCTGCACGCCGTCGGGGCCCGTCGCATCGATGCCATCGATTCGGATTGAGGCGATGCCCTTCGGCGGAGTGATGGTGACGCTGTAGGGAAGCGCCAGCTGCACCCGGCTGCCGGGCGAGTCCGGGCAGTCAAAAAGGTCCATCTTGCGGTCGAGGCTGTCCGCGACGCGCGCGATGAGCTGCGCGGCACCGTCGACGCCCACGGCCTCGTCGATCTTCCGGAGGGACGCGATGGCCGAGCCGATGCCGTTGAGCGCCCAGTTCGGCGGCTCGATCGGGTACTCCTCGATGCAGCAGTCGCCGAACCGATCCACCGCAAGGAGCCCGCCCTGGCGGACCGGCACGAACATGATCCGGCAGGCGGCGCGCGCGCGGTCGCGCCAGGCGGTATCGCGGGTGCGCGTGAACATGCGCACGCAGACCTCGGCAAACCGTCCCTGGGTCAGGCCGGAGATCCACCCGGCCGGCAAGCCGTAGGCAGCGAGCGGGAAGTGGTGCTCGAGGAGAAGCGAATCGCCGGGGCCGGGCCGGCACTGGCCGACCAGCCAGTCGACGGTCGCGAGCAGCAAGCGCTCGCGGACCTCCGGCGCAAGCTCCTGGGGACTTCCCGACATGAAGTGCATGGCGTAGTAGGTCGCCACCAGCGGATGGCGGACGTACCCGATGTCGCCGCCGACGTCCTTCATCGGCACGCCATCGCGATCGACGAGGTACAGCCATCGCTCGTAGTGAGGCACCACCACCCCCTGGTGACGCGCAGGGTCGATCACGCGGACCGACTCCGCGGCAACGGTCTTGGCGCCATCTGGGAGGGTGACGACGACCTTGTAGGACCCCTGGACCGCATCATGAGGGACATCGACCTCGAATGCGCCCGTCGAGTCGGTTCGCGAGCGGAAGCAGACTCGCCGTCCGCGCGTAAGCGCGATCGGGCAGCGGGCAGGGATCGTCCGGGCCATCGGGGCCGGCAGCCGGACGGAATGCCGCCTGCCGGGACAGAGGTCGAACGGCTCGCAGCGCTGCGCAGTCACCAAGCAGCTCCGTGCGGAGCGGCAACACGGAACTCGAATCGGTCGCAAGCGACGAGCGTGTGTTCGCCGGCGGCGACCGGCTCGGCGGTGCTGCCCGGGCACTCGGCCTTGGCCCAGATCCGGATCACGGGCTGGCGCGACGAGGCGTGCGACTGCGAGAACCGGTGAGCACCGTCGGCAGGGTGCTCGCAACGAGCGCTCGCGCGCGAATGGGCCGCGCCCCACCAGTCCATCGCCTCGGCCTGCGTCCAGTACTCGGTGCCCGGCACGGAGCACCGCTGCACCGCGTCGCGCGTCGCATCGAAGTTGATGTCCGGGTGGTTCATCACCACGGTGTGGCCTCGCATGCGGAGTCTGGCGGGGAGCGTGCGAAGCATGTAGGCGAGGTCCGCGCGGGGCGGGGTGAGGGACACGTCGACGGAGACGTGCCGGGCCGTGAGCGGCAGGGTCGACCAGGATCCGTCCGGCATCAGGCCATGGTACGGGTGCCACGAGCAGCGACCGAGCTGCTCCGAGTAGCCGATGCCCACCTCGGCGAGCCACCGCAGGTCCCTCGCGGCCTGGAAGTTCCCTCCGTGGCACGTTGCGCCGACCAGCGTTCCGCCGCCCGACTGCACGGCACCCCGGACCGCCGCCAGGTCGCGGGCGCCGTGGACCTCGATGCGCCGGTAGTGCAGGCCGACCTCCTCGCCCTGCGAGGCGAGCGCGGCGATCCTCGGGGGATCGACCGTGGTGCCGAGGAAGTACCAGCTTGCCCGCAGCCCGATGCTGCGCTGCCACTCGCGGAAGGCGGACCACCGGGCATCGGGAACCGGACGGTCGTAGTCCAGGCGGAGGGAGAGGACGTGCGGGATTCCCTCGGGCCAGGGCTCCCGCGTGATGAGCGGGAGCCCGCCGGACGCGGCGATCGCCGACCACACGTGCAGCAGGCCGACCTCCAGCGCCTCGCGGTTTCGGACGCCACCGAACGCGCGCACGGGTGCGTCGCACTCCGGGACCCGGAATCCGTCGACGAGCGCACGCAGGAGCGGCAGCCTCGACACCAGCAGCCTGCCGCGGCTCGCGACGCAGGCACCGCCGCCGTCCCCGTCGTGACGCATCCAGGCCAGGCTGCCCTCGTGGAGAGGGATCTCGCCGGAACGCTCCGCGTCACCGCCGCCCTCACCGCAGGGACGGTCGTCGTACCGGATCGGCATCAGTCCGACGACCACCGGATCGACATAGCCCGAGAGCAGGTGCTGGAGGGAGTCGGCCACCGAGCCAGGACAGATCCTCGCCTGCTCCGGAGCCGGGCAGGTCGCGGGCTCCAGCCCAAGGCGGATGCCCGCCTCGCCGGGCCGGGCCCCGACCTCGTCGACATGGACGCAGCCGCAGCGGGCGAGCAGCCAATCGAGCGCCGCCGGACCGATGCATCGCGCCGCGCCGGGCGTCAGCACCGCGAGCGTCCAGCGACCCTCCCCCGGCCAGCCCTCGGTGCCGGGCAGCGACAGGCGATCCACGGAAAGCAGGCCGATGCACCGAAGCGCCCCCGCGATCAGGTCTCCGTCCGGGGCTCCAGGACAATCGACGACGAGCGCGTGGCCGTTGCAGGCAGCAAGGGGTTCCGTCAAGACGCGCATGGATCAGGCAGCCGGCCGCTGGACGACCCGGAACACCGTCTTCGACGCCGCGTCAGCCTTCGAGAGCTCCTGCTCGCGCGTGGAGGCGAATCGACGGACGGGGCCGAGCCTCGAGAGCGCGGCGTCGAGCTCGTCGACCTCGAACATGTACTTGAAGTCGCGGACGTACTTGGGATCGCGGATGTTCTCGTGGACCACAAGGATGCCGCCGGGACGCAGTGCGCCCCACGCCCGTTCGAGGCACTTCGCCAGGTGCTCGCGGGGGACGTAGAGGAGCGAGCCGACGTAACTGATGACGTCGACCGCGACCTCGAACGAGAACTCCTGCGCCGGTGAGAGGGCAAACGCGAAGCGCGGTCCGCTTGCTCCGAGGCCAGCTCCGAGCGCCGCCGCGAGGGACTCATTGAGCGTGCTGATGTCGGTCGCCGTGGCGTGCGCCACGCCGAGCTCGGGGTCAAGGAGTAGTTCGGCGGGCAGCAGGCCGTATCCGGCGCCCATGTCGACGATCCTTGCGCCGCGGCCGACCGCGTGCTGCCGCATGATGAAGCGCAGCAGCGGCGCCTTGTACGAGAGCCCGCCGATGTAGTAGCCAAGGGCGCTGGCCTGCCGGATGCGCTCGGCGGCGGCGTCCGTGGAGGGTGACTCCGACAGCCGGCCGGCAACCGCGATGTCGAGCGCGACGCGCCATTGGTCCATGAACCACTCGAGCGTCGATGATGCACGCGGGCAGGGGGATGAATCAGTGCGCCGGAAGGTCAGCTCTTCCGCTCCCGCCGACGGATCGCCCATGCCCATCAGGGCCCGACCGACCCAGCCGTGCATGGCGTCGAGGGTGCGCCGATGGCCCGGAAGGCACTTGAGCGGCAGGGACAGCAAGCCTCCCGGCGCGGTCCGCTCGAGCAGGCGACGAAGCAGCGCCGTTGCCCACTCGCTCTGGATCAACTGGAAGGACGCATCGAGATGGACCCGATCGAACCGGTCCCCTCCGTCGGCCATGTAGACCGACTCGGCGCGATCCGGCTCCCGGCTCCCGACCTGCTCGACACCGCTCTCCACGAGCAATGAGGCGGAGCCTGCGGGCAGGCCAAGCCTGTCCCGCAAGGCACGAGCGGCAACGGCGGTGCGGGCAACGCACGCTCCCTGATGGACCTTCGTCGAGTGACTCATCGGTGCCGCGGGAGGATAACAGGCCTAGGCGCGCTGGCCATCGCCCAGCACGGACCGCTCGGTGGCCGCGCGGACGCGACGCACGGCATCGAGGTGACTTGCTCGCCACACGCGCGGGAGGTCGAGCGACCCAAGGAGCGTCCGCAGCTCCTCGCGATGGATGTCGGGATGGTTCATGATGGTGACCAGCCCTCCGCGTTCAAGTCGCCGGGGAATGTCGTCCAGCAGCACAGGCAGCGCGTGCGCCTCGGGCTTGGTGCCCACGTCCAGGCTCCGATGGAACGGGGGGAGGTACACGGGCAGTTCCGTGATCCCGTCCGCGGTCGCCGCGAGCGCAGGATGCGGCAGGTGCGCGTCGCGCGACAGGATGTCCGCGTGCTCGAGCCCCTCGGCCGATGCCCACTCGTACAGCCGCTGCCCGAGGTGGCCCGCCGATCCGATGCCACCATGGGCGGTGACGCCGCGGATGTCGTGCCCGAGCGATGCGAAGTGGTCCAATTCCTGGCGGAGCGCGGAGCGGGTTCCCGCCTCGGAGTGGAGGACGATCTCATGGCCCCGGCGCGCCACCGCGGCGATGGTCGCCGGGTCGGAGAGCCTCGCAAGGAACCCCCAGCTCGCCTTCGCCCCGTGCGCATCAAGGAGCCCGAGCATGTCCTGCAGCGAGGCCTCAGAGATGGCGCGGTCATGGTCAAAGCGGACGGTCAGCGCGGACCCCATGCCGGCCGGCCACGGCGACGCACGCACCACCCGCATGCCCGCCGCTGCCGCCGAGCTCGCGACGAGGTCCGCGAGCCAGAGGTCCGCGGCTACGTTGAAGCAAGGGCCCTCCACCGAGTAGTACCCGTCATCCACAGGCGGCATCCAGTGATGCCGCACCAGCATTGCGAGGAAGGGAAAGCCCACCAGGGTCAGGCCCCCGCGGCGCGCGACGATGCACCCGCGGGACCCATCGGCGAGCTTGCCCTCCGCAAGGCAGTCCCAGCCGTCGGACAGCCGAAGAAACTGCACCCGAAGCGGAGGCGTCGACAGGATCGCGTGCGGCGAAGTCCATCGGTAGGGATCGCTCCGCTCCCCGCGCGCGGCGGGAATCCTGCGGACCAGGTGCGTCGCGAAGCCGACCTCACCCAGCGTCTCCGTACCGGTCGGCAGGATCTCCACCCACTCCGCGACGTGTTCCGTTGCCCCGAGCCCGAGCGGCTCGAGCGCCGCGGCATCGAACGGACCCTCCGCAAGCCCGTCTCCGATGGGCATCGACCCGTTCAGGGTGATTGGGAACCGCGATCCGTTCCCGTGCAGAGCCGGCATCCCGTGCTTGCGTAGCCACGATCCTGCCATGGAGGACCATGCGGCCAAGGCGGCATCGGCGCCGCCCGAGGAGTCGTCCCGCCGTGAAACCGAGAATTCTGGGACGCCGGCAAGCATCGCGCGAGCGATGATAGATGAGGCTGCGCGTGGGCGGTCGGCCGCTGCGAGGTAGCCTCTCGCATCGATGGACCCGACTCCCTCGGAAGGCGCAGGCGAACCGACCTTCGTCGGCGAGGAAACCCGTCTGGACGATGGCTGGGAGGCGACGCAGAGCCGCCTCGTCGACCTCCCCGGCGAGGCAGGGATCGCGCTCCGGTGCAAGGAGTACCGACGGTTCTTCCTCCGTCTCGCGGACGACGTCCGCATCGACGTGGGGTGCCACTTCACCCATCCGGAGCGGATCGCGATCGACAGCGATGCCAGGATCAACCGGGGTGCCTTGGTGTACGGGAGCGGAGGCGTGCGAATCGGCCGCCATGCGCGGATCGGTCCCCGGCTGTTCCTGCACTCGGCGAACCACGACATCGACCCCGGGGTGCCGGAGGCGTTCTTCGAGCGCGGCTATGTCTCAGCACCGGTGACGATCGGGGACAACGTGCTGGTGTCCGCCGATGTCCGCATCCTCCCAGGCTGCATCCTCGGCGACGGTTCCTTCGTGGCCGCGGGCGCGACCGTGACGGGACGGGTGCATCCCGCGGGCTCACGGCTTGCCGGGTGCCCGGCCCGTGCGATGGGCGGAATCGCAGCGGCGCCGCGGTGTGAACCGCTCGCACCCGACGTGGTGATCGTGGTCGCCGACGGTGACGGCGGCCGCCGATCGCTGTGGCAGCACATCCTGACCTGCCTCGGCCTTCCGCAGGTCGGTATCCGGCAGCTCCGCGAGGGACTCCCTGCAGGGGCACGATCGGCGATCCTCGACCACGGCGTCGGCGTCCTCCCGCGAGTGGACGGCGAACTGACGTGCTGGCGAGTGGCGGCAGGGAACGGCACCCCTGCCGATCCGGAGTTCGCGCTCGCCGACGGCACCGCGATCACGCTGCCTCCCGAGGTCCGGGTCAGGACCCGGCCGCGGATCGAGGATGCAACCTCGTGTGCGGAACGGGCGCGGTTCGTTGGCCTATGGCTCCGGGACAGGCTCACGAAGCGAACGGAGGCCCTCTCCGCAAACGATGTCGCCGACTGGCTCGTGACGCTGCAGGTGCTGCGCGTGCAGCCGTCGCGCCGGGACCGGCTGCTCGAGCGCGTGATCGACGCACTCGCGCGGCGCTGGCCCCCCGACCTTGCCGACCTCCGGCCCGAGCGACCGCCGGTGACCGCGGAGGACCTCGGGAACCTCGTGGCTGCGGTGATGGACAGGCTGGCGTGCGACGACGAAGCCTCCGCACCAAAGTCGCGGCTCTCGAACCTTCGCAAGCGCTGCCTCCAGTTCCCCGCGCTCCTCGTGCACAGGGCGCTCCCGGGAGACGCCGAGGCAAGGGGACTCGTGCGGGAAGTCGCCCCGCACTGCAACACGGGGCACCGCCTTGCGGCGCTCGAGCTCTCTTCACGGTTCGCCAGCGACTGCGGAGGCACAGTCGATGAGCTCCGCGTGCAGCTGCTCTCGGAAGAGTGGCAGTCTGAGGTGCCCGCTATGCCGCGAGCCACGGCAACGAGCCCGAGACCCCTGCTCTCGCCGCTCGTCATCGCGCTTTGGCTGCTGCGGGACGAAGCCGCGGCGCCGCCGGGGACCGCAGTGGATGGACTACTCGACGAGTCGGAAGAGGCGCGGCCGCTGCACTGGACGCCTTTCGAGGTCGCCGGCGGCACCGCACGATGGACGCTGTCGTGCGCCGATCGGAGGGTCATCTCGGCGGGCCTCGTCGATGCGTGGCAGACGCTGCACGTGACGTCGCTCCGGGCCGGTCAGCGGAGCTTCCTCGACGCCCGCGACTACGTCGCGGCAATCAGGGGCGCCGAGGCGGCGCTGCTCGACGCATTTGCCAGGGTGTTCGAGGACGGAGGCATCCCGATGGGACGGCTGGCGCCGTGGCCGGCGCCGCACCGGCACGCGCTCGCACTGAGATTCGACGTCGACCGACCGACCTCGGCGGGCGAGGTGCGTACGCTTGTGTCGTTGCAGGCGCGTGGACTCAACGCGCCGTGCGGATCGTGGTACCTGTTCCCCGACGATCCGCGCCGTAGCGAGACCTCCCGGCTGCTGCGCTCGCACCTGCAGGAAGTCGGCCTGCACCTTCGCTCGGAGGCAGACGCGGAGCGCGGCCTCGGCATCACGATGCACTCGAGCCCGGAGGCCGCATACTGGTCGGGGCGGCAGACGGTCTCGGCACTCTCCGACCGGTGCGCCGGGTACGGAGAGCACCTCGCCGCCTGCTTCGACATGCCGCGGCCCGCCCTCGATGCCGACGGCGCGATCTGGCTGACACCGCTCCACTTTCCCCTCGAGGGCGGGACCGCCGACGACTCGCTCGACTACTTCGACCGGCTGCTGCCGCAGTTCCGCGATCGGATCGCCAGCGGCGGACTGGCGATCGTCGGGACGCATCCGGACGTGGCCGGACCCCTGCTGGAGCAGCTGATCGCCCGGGAGGGCCTCGGGGATGGCTGGTGCACCACCGTGGAGCGGGCAGTCCAGCGAACCCGGTGCGTCATGGCCCACGGCGCCATCCGCGGACGAACGGTGCCCGGGGGCATCGAACTCGCCTGCGACGAATGCGTCGCGGACCTTGCGCTCACGGTACGGATGCCGGACGGCTCGACGCGGCGGTCCGTGACCCAGCTGCAGGCCGGGGTCCCGCGGACGGTGCGGCATGACCCATGATCGCATCGACGACGCGCGCACCCGCGTCGCCGTGCCCGTAGAGGGGTGACCGGGCGATCGCCCGACCGAACCGCGCCCTGCCCTCGGACGCGATGCGCGCCGCATCCGCGCCGACGAGCACGTTGGCGCCGCACTCGACGAGCTCAACCCACTCGGTCTCGTCG